>NZ_LT706985.1:1675565-2010679 GCF_900155645.1 Vaginimicrobium propionicum | reverse complement strand
AAAAAAATGGTTCGGCAGGTAACAGTAAAAACCACTACCTACCAAACAATCAAAAAAAATTTATAGTGTCCGGCAGCGTCTTACTCTCCCACAAGCCCACGCTTGCAGTACCATCAGCGCTGAATAGCTTAACTACCGGGTTCGGAATGGGACCGGGTGTTTCCTAAACGCTATAACCACCGAAACACTAAAACCTATGCACTTATAAAAACCCATGTAACCGGGTTTACTGTCATGAAACAACACAGTGGACGCGAACAAAAACTTAATTTTAATGGCAAGCCCTCAACCTATTAGTAACAGTCAGCTCCATGTATCACTACACTTCCACACCTGTCCTATCAACCCGGTCATCTACCGGAGGTTTTACCACCCCTTACAGGGTGCGGGAATCCTCATCTAGAAGCATGCTTCCCACTTAGATGCTTTCAGCGGTTATCACTCCCCAACGTAGCAAACCAGCCGTGCCCTTGGCAGAACAACTGGCACACCAGAGGTTAGTCCGTCTCGGTCCTCTCGTACTAGAGACAGCCCTTCTCAAGATTCCTACGCGCGTAGCGGATAGGGACCGAACTGTCTCACGACGTTCTGAACCCAGCTCGCGTGCCGCTTTAATGGGCGAACAGCCCAACCCTTGGGACCAACTCCAGCCCCAGGATGCGACGAGCCGACATCGAGGTGCCAAACCATGCCGTCGCTATGAGCGCTCGGGCAAGATCAGCCTGTTATCCCCGGGGTACCTTTTATCCGTTGAGTTCTGGCGCTTCCACACGCCACCAGAAGATCACTAGTCCCAACTTTCGTTCCTGCTCGACACGTCCGTCTCACAGTCAAGCTCCCTTGTGCACTTACACTCAACACCTGATTACCAACCAGGCTGAGGGAACCTTTGGGCGCCTCCGTTACCCTTTAGGAGGCGACCGCCCCAGTCAAACTACCCATCAGGCACTGTCCCTGATCCAGATAATGGACCCAAGTTAGGAAACCAGAACGACCAGAGTGGTATTTCAACAATGACTCCACAACCACTAGCGTGACTGCTTCAACGTCTCCCACCTATCCTACACAAGCCGCTCCAATCACCAATACCAAACTATAGTAAAGGTCCCGGGGTCTTTCCGTCCTGCTACGCGTAACGAGCATCTTTACTCGTAATGCAATTTCGCCGAGTTCATGGTGGAGACAGCGCCCAAATCGTTACTCCATTCGTGCAGGTCGGAACTTACCCGACAAGGAATTTCGCTACCTTAGGATGGTTATAGTTACCACCGCCGTTTACTGGGGCTTAAATTCACCGCTTCGCAAAAGCTAACAGTTCCTCTTAACCTTCCAGCACCGGGCAGGAGTCAGTCCGTATACATCCACTTACATGTTCGCACGGACCTATGTTTTTGATAAACAGTCGTTTGGGCATAGACTCTGCGGCCATCAACGCAACACTAAAAAAAAATTTAATGCCACACATCCGGCCCCCCTTATTCCAAAGTTACGGGGGTATTTTGCCGAGTTCCTTCACCACGATTCTCTCGCACACCTAGGTATACTCTACCAATCCACCTGTGTCGGTTTAGGGTACTGGCGGACATGCCAACTCGCTCACGAAGATTTTCTAGACAGTATAGGATCACCAATTTATACCCATCAAGCCTCACGCATAACACAGGACGCATTTAACTATCCCGCACGCTCGAACTCTTAGCCCGGGAAAACCATCACCCGGTATGGCTACCTTCCTGCGTCCCTCCGCAGCTTGCCTACTAGAACCTCAGGTCACACACTCAACACTCTCCACCACCCGAAAGCAGCAGAAAACACCTCGCATGCTTAGTATCAGTCCCCTCAACACGGACGTTGACACGCCGGTACGGGAATATCAACCCGTTATCCATCGACTACGCCTGTCGACCTCGCCTTAGGCCCAGACTTACCCAGGGAAGACAAACTTCACCCTGGAACCCTTGGATATTCGGCGGACGGGATTCTCACCCATCTAATCGCTACTCATGCCTGCATTCTCACTCGCACAAACTCCACGCCCCGTCACCAGAACGCTTCAACACATGCACGACGCTCCCCTACCCAACCAAAAATGGTTGCCATAGTTTCGGCGGGCGACTTAAGCCCCGCTAAATTGTCGGCGCGAAATCACTTGACCAGTGAGCTATTACGCACTCTTTCAAGGATGGCTGCTTCCAAGCCAACCTCCTGGTTGTCTACGCAACTCCACATCCTTTTCCACTAAGTCACCCCTTAGGGGCCTTAACCGATGATCTGGGCTGTATCCCTCTCGACTACGAACCTTATCGCCCGCAGTCTCACTGCCACGCTTAACTTGCCAGCATTCGGAGTTTGGTTGATTTCAGTAAGCAAAACGCCCCCTAGACCATCCAGTGCTCTACCTCCAACAAGAAACACGTAACGCTGCACCCAAATGCATTTCGGGGAGAACCAGCTATAACGTTGTTTGATTGGCCTTTCACCCCTATCCACAGCTCATCCGCTCCATTTTCAACTGAAGTCGGTTCGGTCCTCCACGACGTCTTACCGTCGCTTCAACCTGGCCATAGATAGATCACAACGCTTCGGGTCTAGAACATGCGACCAAAACGCCCTATTCGGACTCGCTTTCGCTACGGCTACCCCACACAGGTTAACCAAGCCACACACCACTAACTCGCAGGCTCATTCTTCAAAAGGCACGCCGTCACCCACAAAAAAAAGGGGCTCCGACGGATTGTATGTATCCAGTTTCAGGCACTATTTCACTCCCCTCCCGGGGTACTTTTCACCTTTCCCTCACGGTACTAGTCCACTATCGGTCACCAAGAAGTATTTAGGCTTAGCGGGTGGTCCCGCCAGATTCACACGAAATTCCAGGAGTCCCGTGCTACTTGGGAAAACGCCAAAAAAGTCAAGTCAGCTCACGCATACAGGGGTATCACCTACTATGCCGCAACTTTCCAGAATGCTTCCACTTCACCAACAAAACTAAACGATCCGTCAACAGCCAGACCACAACGCTCCCACAACCCCGCACATGCAACACCTGTCAGCTATCACACACGCACGGTTTAGCCTCATCCGCTTTCGCTCGCCACTACTCACGAAATCACAATTGTTTTCTTCTCCTACGGGTACTAAGATGTTTCACTTCCCCGCGTTACCTCCAAACGCCCTATAAATTCAAGCGCAGGTAGCCGGACACAACTCCGGTACCTTCCAGGTTACCCCATTCGGAAACCCTCGGATCAAAACTCGTTTACCAGCTCCCCGAGGCATATCGCAGATTACCACGTCCTTCATCGGCCCTTGGTGCCAAGGCATCCACTGAACACACTAAGTAGCTTGCCACAAAACAAATTACAAAGATGCTCGCGTCCACTATGAAGTTACAAAACAACAAACCCAAAAACCCAAACAAACCAAAATCCATCCAGGCCACAGGCAAAGAAGCCAACCAAAAACAGGCCAACCCCTCAAAACCCAACAGCGTACCCCTGATCCACGCCCAAAATAATTAATAAAACTCCTTAGAAAGGAGGTGATCCAGCCGCACCTTCCGGTACGGCTACCTTGTTACGACTTAGTCCTAATCACCAGCCCCACCTTCGACAGCTCCCCCCAAAAAATGGTTAGGCCACCGGCTTCGGGTGTTGCCAACTTTCATGACTTGACGGGCGGTGTGTACAAGCCCCGGGAACGTATTCACCGCAGCGTTGCTGATCTGCGATTACTAGCGACTCCGACTTCATGAGGTCGAGTTGCAGACCCCAATCCGAACTGAGACCGGCTTTCTCAGATTCGCTCACCCTCACAGGCTCGCAACTGTTTGTACCGGCCATTGTAGCATGCGTGAAGCCCTGGACATAAGGGGCATGATGACTTGACGTCATCCCCACCTTCCTCCGAGTTGACCCCGGCGGTCTCCAACGAGTCCCCAACATAACTTGCTGGCAACATTGGACAAGGGTTGCGCTCGTTGCGGGACTTAACCCAACATCTCACGACACGAGCTGACGACAGCCATGCACCACCTGTATACCGACCAAAAAGGCACCCCCATCTCTAGGGGCTTCCGATATATTTCAAACCCAGGTAAGGTTCTTCGCGTTGCCTCGAATTAATCCGCATGCTCCGCCGCTTGTGCGGGGCCCCGTCAATTCCTTTGAGTTTTAGCCTTGCGGCCGTACTCCCCAGGCGGGGTACTTAAAGCGTTAGCTACGGCACAGGACCCAAAACAGACCCCACACCTAGTACCCACCGTTTACAGCGTGGACTACCAGGGTATCTAAGCCTGTTCGCTCCCCACGCTTTCGCTTCTCAGCGTCAGGAAAGGCCCAGAGAACCGCCTTCGCCACCGGTGTTCCTCCCGATATCTGCGCATTCCACCGCTCCACCGGGAATTCCATTCTCCCCTACCTTCCTCTAGTCTGCCCGTATCAACAGCAGGCTCAGCGTTAAGCACTGAGTTTGCACTATCGACGCGACAAACCGCCTACAAGCTCTTTACGCCCAATAATTCCGGACAACGCTCGCACCCTACGTATCACCGCGGCTGCTGGCACGTAGTTAGCCGGTGCTTCTTCCCCCACTACCGTCAAAAAACTTCGTCATGAGAAAAAGCGGTTTACAACCCGAAGGCCGTCATCCCGCACGCGGCGTTGCTGCATCAGACTTCCGTCCATTGTGCAATATTCCCCACTGCTGCCTCCCGTAAGAGTCTGGGCCGTATCTCAGTCCCAATGTGGCCGGTCACCCTCTCAGGCCGGCTACCCGTCAACGCCTTGGTAGGCCATCACCCCACCAACAAACTAATAGGACGCGAGCCCATCCCCCACCGCCGAAACTTTCCAAACCCCACGATGCCGCAGGATCAGAACATTCAGTATTAGCAGTCGTTTCCAACTGTTATCCCAAAGTGAAGGGCAGGTTACTCACGCGTTACTCACCCGTTCGCCACTCGTGTACCCCCGAAGGAGCCTTACCGTTCAACTTGCATGTGTTAAGCACGCCGCCAGCGTTCGCCCTGAGCCAGGATCAAACTCTCCATCAAAAAAACAGAAAGAAAAAAACCCAGCAAACAAAAACTGGACAAAATCAATCCAAAAACCACACAACCCAACCACACCCACAACCCAAAAAGGTCACAAACACAACCAGGCCATGCAGAAAAGAACATGAACCAAAAGCACGCTATTGAGTTCAAAAAAGTCAACCACACAAAACCACCACAACCAAAACAGCCACAGCAGCAAAGGAGGCTTCACGAGCAAGATAAGCTAGATCATCACACAAATAATTTCGGCTAAAACAGCTGATTTTCGGTTCAGTGTTCTGACCATTTACCAAGCCCGCTTTTTAATTTTTATTGCCGTTTCAAGACCTTCCGGCCTCAAGCGGCTCGACCAACGTTACTGGCATCTTCGCGAAGAAGTCAAATCACGTTGATTCTTGATTGCTCACCCGGACATTTGGCCCAAGACAAGCACTTGAACCTTCGAAAGCTTCCGGCCTCGTAAGCCCAAGGCATTGAACATTAGCGCATAGTTTCTAAAGATACAAACCCCTATTTGGCAACCTGTTGCCAAATAGAATAAGGCCTAGCCAAGAGCAGTTTTACCCCGATGTGGCAACCAAAAACCTCGACAAAATTAATCTTGTAACTTGGGTTTTTCTGCCCAAGGTGTAGCAGCTACCAAAAATACAACGGGCGGACGAGATAGTCTCGTCCGCCCGTAGCTGAATTAATAATAAATAGGTTAGTTACTGCCCGAAAGTTTCTCACGCAAGGCCTGCAACGCCTCGTCAGAGGCTAACGCACCCTCAGCAGGAGCACTAGAGGAACCAGTCGTGGCCGAGTATTCGGATCCAGATCCTTCTTGGGAATCAAGCTGCGGATCAGCTGTCTCAGCCTCTGCAGCCTGCTTCTTCAACGCCATCCAACGAGCCTGAGCCTCAGCATATTGAGCTTCCCAAGCCGCCTGCTGCTCCTCATAACCTGGCTTCCACTCATTAGTCTCCGGATCAAATCCTTCCGGATAAATGTAGTTGCCATCCTCGTCATAGCTAGCGGTCATGCCGTAGAGCGAAGGATCAAAGTCTTCAGCTTGGACGTCCACACCTTCATTGGCCTGCTTCAGCGACAAGGAAATCCGACGACGTTCCAGGTCAATATCAATAATCTTGACCATCACGCTATCGCCAACCGAAACCACCTGCTCTGGGATTTCAACATGACGCTCAGCCAACTCGGAGACGTGCACCAGACCCTCGATACCCTCTTCGACACGGACGAAAGCACCGAAAGGAACCAACTTGGTAACCTTTCCAGGAACAATTTCGCCGATAGAGTTCATACGAGCGAAAGTCTGCCAAGGATCTTCCTGAGTAGCTTTCAAACTCAATGAGACGCGCTCACGATCCAAGTCGACATCGAGTACCTCGACGGTAACGTCCTGACCGACCTCGACAACCTCATTCGGGTGGTCAATGTGCTTCCAAGACAGCTCGGAAACGTGCACCAGGCCGTCAACACCGCCCAAATCAACGAAAGCGCCGAAGTTGACGATGGAGGAAACAACACCCTTACGAATCTGTCCCTTAGCCAATTGATTAAGGAAATCTTGACGAACAGCAGACTGGGTTTGCTCCAACCAGGCGCGCCTGCTGAGCACCACGTTATTGCGATTCTTGTCAAGCTCAATGATCTTGGCTTCGATTTCCTGGCCAACGTAGGGCTGCAATTCGCGAACTCGTCGCATCTCAACCAAGGAGGCCGGCAAGAAACCGCGCAAACCGATATCAACAATCAGGCCGCCCTTAACGACCTCAATGACGATGCCATTGACGACACCATCTTTTTCTTTAATGTCTTCAATCTCACCCCAGGCACGTTCGTATTGAGCACGCTTCTTGGAGAGAATGAGACGTCCTTCCTTGTCCTCTTTCTGCTGGACAAGGGCTTCCACCTCGTCTCCGACGTGGACGACGTCGAAAGGATCAACGTCATGTTTGATAGAAAGTTCTTTCGAGGGGATGACACCTTCAGTTTTATAGCCGATGTCAAGTAGTACTTCGTCACGATCGACCTTGACAACGGTTCCTTTAACAATGTCACCGTCGTTGAAGTACTTGATAGTGGAATCAACTGCAGCCTCGAAGGCCTCAGGAGTTCCGATGTCGTCAATTGCGACCTGTGAGGCCTCAGTGGAGGAGGTCATGTGTTGTAGGGCTCCGATTGAATAAATATATTGTTCTCAACACTGCAGAATTCAGATATAAATCTGTGACCAATACCGCTAGGCGATATACCGCAGCGCCCGCCACTCCGTCCGGGCAGCGCAAATCTACAGTGCCGTTAGATTCTAACTACTGGCCTCAGCTGTGGTCAATTCAATCCACAACTTAAAGTTTCACACATTGGGCACAGTCCGTCAGTTTGCTAGTCTTACAACGTCTCGTTGAGAGTGAGGGAAATGCGTAAACGTATAGGTCGGATAATAGCCGTCGTAGTGCTACTGATTGCTTTACTTGCAGTAGGAATCTATGGCCTGAACATGCTGCGCTCGAATAAAAACACCAAGATTCAGCCCAGCTCTGCACCGGTAGCTTCAGCTAGTGCCGATTCAACCATCGAGGCTGATCTTCTCGCAGGCTGTCCTACGGATCCCAAACCGATTGGTGACCCGGTTAAGTTTGAGATTGCTGGGACTGACCGTTCACTACCAATAGTTTCTTTAGGTTTGGACGCAGATGGCGCTGCTCAAGCCCCTCCAACAGATCAGCCCTATACCATCGCATGGTTTAACGAAGGCCCTAGACCAGGATCTGACCAGGGCAAAGTCACCCTATCGAGCCACACTTATCGATTTGGTGGAGCGTTTGGTAACGACCTGCTAAATGGCGAGTTGAAGGGTGGCGAAATTATCAAAATCTCCGATGCTGACGGCAACCTGGCTTGCTATAAATACGTTTCAAGTACGCACATCATGGAAGCTGACTACGACGAGAACTCGGACATCCTTTATGCCGAAACCGGAGATCCACAAATAGCTCTAATCGTTTGCACTGACCCCACTTCTACCGGCGAATGGTTAGGTCGAATGATTTACTATGCCGACCTAGTAAAGGGAAATGCTTAAAAGCTAACTACAGCTGCCTAGACGACTCTTGCCCAGACGACGCTAATGCGCCGCCTCATGCCAGGAATGCCCATAACCGATGGAGACCTTAAGCTCCACTTTCAACTGTGCAGCTTTAGCCATCTGTTCGGTGACTATTTGAGCTACTTCTTCACGCTCACCGCCAGCAACCTCTAAAACAAGTTCGTCATGAATTTGTAGCAGTATTCGCGACTTGAGCTGAGCCTCCTTCAAAGCTTTATCTACCCTAAGCATGGCTACTTTGATGATGTCAGCAGCGCTACCTTGAATCGGAGCATTCAAGGCGGCACGCTCGGCCATCTCACGACGTTGACGGTTGCTGGAGACTAAATCAGGTAAGTAACGGCGCCTGCCTAAGATGGTCTCGGTGTAGCCATTCTTTCTAGCTTCTTCAACAATTCCGTTCAAATAATCACGGACTTTGCCGAAAGTCGCGAAATAGTCTTTCATTAACGATTTAGCTTGGTCGACAGGCACGCCAATCCTGGACGAAAGCCCGTAAGCGCTAAGACCATAGGCTAACCCGTAGTTCATTTGTTTAACGTGCGCTCTCATCTGCGAACTCACTTGTTCAGCTGGTACCCGATAAACCCTGGCTGCCGTCATGGTGTGAAAATCAACACCACTATTGAAAGCATTAATTAATGCCTCGTCGCCAGACACATCGGCCATAACACGCATCTCTATTTGAGAATAATCAGCGCTCATTAAGCCATCGAAGCCTGCACCCACAACGAAAGCGTCTCTAATCCGTACCCCCTCCGGAGTGCGGATTGGGATATTTTGCAGATTGGGATCGCTAGAGCTTAACCGCCCAGTCGCAGCTATGGTTTGCTGGAATGTGGTGTGGATGCGTCCATCTGCCCCAACGGCACTACGTAGTCCATCGACGGTTTGCAGTAGCTTTATCGCATCGCGCCAAGCTAGAAGAGATTCCAGGAAAGGGTGAGAAGTTTTTTCATACAGCTTTGCCAAAGCCTCGGCATCTGTAGTGTAACCTGAACGAATTTTCTTCGTCTTAGGCAATTTCAGCTCATCAAATAACACCACTTGGAGTTGTTTGGGGGAAGCCAAGTTAAGTTCATGGCCGATTGCTTCGAAAGCTGCCCTCGACGCGCTGGCAACCTTAGAATCGAAGTCTTGCCGCAATCCTTCTAAGACCTCTAGATCCACGGCGATCCCAGTGTTTTCCATCTCAGCTAGCACCCAAGCTAATGGCTGCTCAAGATCAGTCAGCAATTTGATTTGACCAATCTCATCAAGTTTTTTATCAAGCACCTGGGCTAGCTCGACGACGGCTCCGGCCCTAAGCATAGATTCGTTAGCGTCTCCGCAATCGATATCTAGGGCATCTTGCAGTGATTGCGTTTCTTCTCCCGCTTTAAGTTGACGCCCAAGATAGCTGAGAGCTAACTGGTTAAGTTCATATTTCCGCTGGTCTGGACGCAATAAATATGCCGCCAGCTCGGTGTCGCAGACTAACCCGCCTAGTTGCCAACCGCGTGCCCAGATAGCTTGCAACGGTCTTTTTGCCCCGTGTATAGCCTTTGGTTTTTTCACATCTGCTAGCCATTGGGCAAGGGCTTTCTCATCTTCACTAGAAAGTTGAACAACATCGAACCAAACAGCTTTACCGTTTGAGGTGGCTAGTGAAATAGCACTGATATCAAGGTCACTGTTGCCCCATCGTCCGTTGACGTCTATTCCGATTAATTGGTTGCTATTCTCAGCCAACCAATCGCTGAGTTCACCATTTTTCGTTAATATTTCCTGATCTAATTCAATGCTCTCAAAAGATGTCTTTTGGCTTCCTAAAATATTCATTAGCCGTTCACGTAGCATCACACCGAATTCTAAAGAGTTAAAAACAGCGTCTAGTGCCTTAGGGTCATAATTTTCACGCTCTAAATCACCAACCCCAATAGGCAGCGACAAGTCTTTTACTAAGGCATTTAGCCGTCGGTTGCGCATCACATCATTGATGTGAGATCTAAGCGACTCGCCGACTTTACCGGCTACCGTATCTGCACTGGCTAACAAATTATCCAGGCCATCATAAGCAGCTAGCCATTTAGCTGCTGTCTTTGGCCCTACCTTGGGAACTCCAGGCAAGTTATCGCTCGTCTCCCCCACTAATGCAGCAAGCTCTGGATAGCGGGAGGGGGGCACTTGGTACTTTTCTTCGAGAGATTCGGGTGTCATACGCGACAGATCAGACACGCCGCGACGAGGAAATAGCACTGTGGTGCGCTCATCTATTAACTGAAAGGAATCCTTATCCCCAGAGACGATGACGCTCTGCCAGCCTTTTCCGCTAGCTTCAGTTGCCAGCGTGGCGATAATGTCATCGCCCTCGTTGCCTACCTTATTGACCCAACGGATATTTAGTGCATCAAGCACCTGCTGGATCAGCTCTATCTGGCCGATGAATTCTTGCGGTGTGGCTTTGCGGGTGGCTTTATATTCTGGGTAAATTTCTGCCCGAAAAGTGGGGCCTGCTAGGTCGAACGCCACCCCGATGTGGGTAGGCTGCTCATCGCGCAATAGATTTATGAGCATAGAGACGAAACCATAAACAGCATTAGTGTGTTGGCCAGACTTAGTGGAGAAATTTTCAGTCGGCAGAGCATAGAAGGCTCTAAAGGCCATCGAATGCCCGTCGATTAACATCAACTTATATGGTTCAGTCTTTTCGCTTGCCATGGCAAAGACTCTAACGCAGCCAGGCGATATGGCGTCCAAGTGTGTAAGAGTTTAACTATGACCATTGACCAACAAGTTAGTGAATATCTTTCCCACAACCCAAGTGCTTTAGACGAAAAAATTGGCCTAGTGCTTGAAAAAATTAGCCCCGAGGAGGTTCGCGGATGGGCACCAGTAACGTCTAATACGCAGTCTGCAGGGCTTTGGCATGGTGGCGCTAGCGCCGTTTTAGTGGAGACCTTAGCTTCTTTGGGTGCCCTGGCCTATTCTCTGCCGCTACGAGTTCCGGTAGGCACCGAACTATCTGTTAGTCATCTTCGTCCCGCCTCCACTGGACGCATTGAAGGCGTGGCTCAACCATTGCATCTAGGCGAATCAAGCACCTGTTACCAAGTACAACTCAGCGACGCTGCTGGTCTGATCGCAGTTGGCAGACTGACCTGCAAGCTCATTAAAGCCAGCTAATCGTTATTGTCCTTGTGAGCTATCACACTCTCAGCAACTTCACGCATTGATTTGCGTAAATCCATAGCAGTCTTTTGTATGAACCGAAAAGCCTCTGGCTCTGTCAGTCCAAGCGCCTCTTGAAGGACACCTTTAGCCTGGTCAATGATTTTGCGGGAGTTCAATCGTTCAGTTAAATCAGATACCTCATCGTCTAAGGCTTTGATCTCTTGGAAACGACCCATTGCAATCTCGATGGCCGGAACCACGTCCGAGGCGTCAAACGGTTTGACAACATAGGCCATAGCGCCAGCTTGACGAGCCTTTTCTACCAAGTCTCGCTGACTGAAGGCAGTCAACATGACCACTGGAGCGATTCTTTCCGCAGCAATATGTTTAGCCGCGCTAATGCCGTCCATCTTCGGCATTTTGACGTCCATTACCACCAAATCAGGCTTTAGCTGCCTGGCTAACTCTAATGCTTTGGCGCCATCTCCAGCCTGGCCTACAACCTGGTAACCCTGTTCCTCGAGCAATTCAACGAGATCGAAACGAATCAGCGCCTCGTCCTCAGCTACCAGCACGCGCGGACGGTCAGACTCCGGCGTCTTTTCTGCTTCCTTAGCCACGAAATGTCCTTGTATTGAATCTGATGGATGCTCTTTCGTTGATTTACGAAAAGCATACAAGTCAAGATTAGTGCCTAAAAGCCTAGCCAACTAACAAAACGCCGACAAAAAAGGGACGGAATTCGCCGGTGTGCATTACAGGTTGAAGTTGTGGCAGAATAGATCGGGTGCCGCCCGAGTGGCGGAATGGCAGACGCGAACGACTCAAAATCGTTTGACCTTGCGGTCATGTGGGTTCGACTCCCACCTCGGGCACAAATAACGGGAACCTCCAAACTCTGGAGGCTCCCGTTATTTAATTGAATCTTAAAGCCTACGCCGATTCTGGAGCAGTTCGTTCTTTCCAGCTAGCAGCTTTTATCGAATGGACACGTAGCGAATTGGTCTTACCCTCGATTCCCATTGGAGAACCGAATACGATGATCACATGCTGACCAACCTCAGCGCCCATCTTTTCCAGTAGGAATTCATTGGCGAAGGTAACCATATCTTGATGGTTGTCGAATTTCGGGCTGCAGAATACCTGGGCACCCCAGCATAACGTCAACCAGTTTGCTGTCTGCCTATCTGGAGTCAACGCAATCAATGGAATTTCACTGCGCAGTCTTGATAACCGTCTGGCCGTGTCCCCAGACTGAGTAAAGGCAATCAAAAACTTAGCACTTAACTGATTGGCAGCTTGGGCGGCACACATCGCCACCACACCGCCAGTAGTGTGCGGATCCCACTTGATCTTAGAAATCTGCTTGATACCGCGTTTCTCGGTATTTTCCACGATTCTAGACATCGTAAGCACGGTCTCTACCGGATAGGCACCAATAGAGGTTTCCCCAGAAAGCATGACGGCATCCGCCCCATCCAGGATGGCGTTCGCCACATCTGAAGCCTCAGCTCTAGTCGGACGCGGCGCTGAAATCATCGAGTCAAGCATTTGCGTGGCTACGATAACGGGCTTAGCCCACTTGCGAGCCCTCCTAATGATTCGTTTCTGGACGAGCGGCACCTCTTCCAACGGCAGTTCTACCCCAAGGTCACCCCGAGCAACCATGAAACCGTCAAAAGCGTCGATAATGCCATCGAGATTGTCCACCGCTTGAGGTTTTTCAATCTTTGCAATGACTGGGCGTCTAACACCCTCCTCATCCATAATCTCGTGGACACGCTCAACGTCAGATGCCTTACGCACGAAAGACAAAGCAATCATGTCGAAACCATTTCGCAATGCCCAACGCAGATCGTCTTCGTCTTTCTCACTTAGCGCTGGAACATTCACAATAGCTCCAGGCAAGTTAATTCCCTTGTGGTTGCTGACTGGCCCGGCCACCACAACTTTGGTAGTAACTTCCGTATCGCTCACGGCGATAGCTTCTAGGGCTACGCGACCGTCATCAATGAGAATTGAGTCGCCCACCTTAACGTCCCCAGGTAAACCTTTGTAGGTCGTTGAGGCGCGTTCGGCGTCCCCTAGCACATCCTCGATAGTGATGGTGAACCTTTGGCCATAGACCAAGTCGACCTCACCATCCGCAAAGACCCCCAACCTAATCTTTGGGCCTTGCAAGTCGGCTAGTAACCCAACAGTTTTTCCGACAGCTTCGCTGGCAGCACGGGTTTCTTCTAACCGAGTCAGATGCTCACTGTGATCACCATGGCTCATATTAAAGCGGGCAACGTCCAGCCCAGCCTTAATGAGTTCTTCCATCCGCTCCTGAGTAGAGGTAGCGGGTCCTAATGTACAAACTATTTTGGCTCTACGCACTATTCGATCTTATCGGAGGCTAGGCCAGATGAGACAATGCATGCCAAGCAGACTGCAAATCTTGCGCCGGTTCAGAATGAAAAACCACCTTGTGAGAGGATCCTGGGTGGATAAAAGACAATTCGACAGCATGCAACCACTGGCGATCAAGATTAACTTCGGCAGCCAAGGTGGGATCACAACCATAGAGAGGATCGCCAACACATGGGTGACCAACCGCAGCCATGTGCACTCTTATTTGGTGAGTTCTGCCAGTCTCCAAGTTTATTTTCAACAACGTTACTGGCCCGACGACTTCCAAAGCTTCGTAATGAGTAATGGCTGAACGCCCATTGACGGTTACCGCAAATTTCCATTGCGAGCCGGGATGACGTCCGATAGGAGCGTCAATCGTGCCATTTAATGGGTCTGGAATACCCTGCACTAGTGCATGATAAATCTTATGTACTTGACGCTGACGAAAAGCGCGTTTCAAAAGTGTGTAGGCTCGCTCAGATTTCGCCACTACCATCAACCCCGAGGTACCAACATCTAGGCGTTGAACTATGCCTTTGCGTTCTGGAGCGCCCGAGGTTGAAATAGCGAAACCAGCCGTAACCAAATGCGAAACAACATCTGGGCCATCCCAACCCAGTGAAGGATGGGCAGCCACACCGGCCGGTTTATCCACCACAATAATGTCGGCATCTTCGTGAATGATTTTCAAACCGTCAGCCAGCCGAGCGTTAATTTTCGGCTTGCGTACGGGTTCGGATAGGTCTATCTCTAATAACTCGTTGGCCTTGACCTTCTCCGAGGGTTTAATAACCTGCTGCCCAGCTAGGTTAACTTTGCCTTCTTGAATCAAATCGACGACGCGTGCCCTGGTAAGCCCCGTCATTCTGGCAGCAGCACTGTCTACCCGTTGGCCAGTCAATCCGTCAGGAACCCACATTAGCGCCATCGGTTGATTCCTTAGTGGTGTGTTGTTTGTCTTTTTCGCTGCGGAATGCCAGCACGATCGCCACTATGGCAGCCCCCGTGATGCACATATCAGCAACGTTAAATACTGCAAAATGTGGCAAAGCAATAAAATCAACGACTTCGCCCCTAAACGGCCCCGGAGCGCGTAGCAACCGATCGGTAAGATTGCCGAGAATACCGGCTATTAGCAAGCCCAAACCGACTACTTGCCACAAACCACGAGCCTTAGGCACTAGGAATATCACGGCAGCCACCAAGACCACGAGTGAGAAAACAGTAAACCCGACGGTAAAAGACTCGCCCATGCTAAATGCTGCACCAGAATTGAAAAGCAGCTTGAAATGCACCAGCCCTGCGAGGAATGCCGGCGGATTGTCTGGATCGAGACTAGCTAGCGCCCAAGCCTTGGATGCCTGGTCAATCCCCCATAGGGCAATAGCCAAAAAGGCGATGCACAGGCGAGCTTTTATGACTTCCTTTGAGTGGTTATCTGTAGTGCTCAGTGGCGTGCCAACCTTTTCTTACAATCCACGCACATGGTTGCGCGCGGGAAAGCCGACAGCCTAGCTTTTCCGATTGGCTGCCCACAATTTTCGCAGTAACCGTAAGTACCTTCATCAAGGGCGCGTAGCGCAGCAATAGTTTGCTCCAACATGTCACGCGCGTTAGCGTGCAAACTCATCTCCTGATCGCGCTCAAAGTTAGATGAGCCCACGTCTACGGGATCTCGTCCAGCACCGTCGCTGCCCTCACTGAGTAGAGCGTTCAAGTCACGCTCTGATTCGGCGAGAGAGCGCGCCATGGCCTCACGATCAGCTTCCAGCTCAGCACGTACTTCGGCGATCTCTTCTTCGGTCCACGGATCTTCACGATCAAGAACCGGCAAACTATCTTGCTTGTTTTTAGCAGCTTTCGCCTTAGTCGCCATCGATTTCCTCCTAATAGCTTGTTCCGCGAGGATACACGAATTTTCTACCTACGCAAGACAAGCACAAGGAATTGCGAGAAAAATTGATGCAAAAATACACAATTGGTGGCGGTAACTAGCAATTACCGCCACCAATTATTTCAAATAATTACTTACTCACCTTGGGGTGCGTCAAGCCTGGACTCAGCCAGTAGAGCATCTAACCTAGGCGTAGAAACCTGCGGCTGCCCAAGACCAAACATGGCGTTGATATTCGGTTCATCGCCTTCAGCAACCTCTAGATTCTCTAGAGCCTCCATCTGCGAACGCAGGTGATTGGTCATAGCTTCACGGTAGGAACCTTCGTAAGTGCGCAAATTAGTTATGCGACGAGCCAGTACATCACGCTCAGATTCCAGTTGGGTGAATAGCTCAGTACGGCGGTTCTTAACCTCAGAATCCAACTTCTCAGCGCGAGAGCGAGCCTCAGCTAGTAGTCGATCAGCATCGTCACGCGCTTGAGCGCTGACTCGCTCAGACTCATTATTAGCATCGCTAACCAGCTTGTCAGCCGTAGCTTGAGCCTTAGCGGTGGTTAACTCGGCATTATTTCTTGCTTCACTAACCGTATGCTCAGCTTCAGCATTAGCTTCATCAGTGACGCGTTTGGCTTCTGCCTGAGCATCCTTTACCAAGGTCTCAGCCTGGTCAGTAGCCAGTTCAACCAGACGCACAACTGCTGGGCTGGCTTCTTGGCTGGTAGTCACCTCAATATGCATTACGCCGTCACTGATGACTCCCAACTGAGTGCTGGTAATTTCAGCAGCCGTTTGGGCATTGGCTGAAGCATTGACGCTAGCCAACTGAGCATTAAGCTGTTGATTAGCGACCCGCAATTGGTCAAGCTCACCTCGCAGCTGCTCATTTTCAGTACGCAGTTGCTGGCCGCCGGTGGCAGCCACATCAGAGCTAGCACGCAACTGATCTAGCTGGTTACGTAGCTGGTTCAGCTCATCGTCGCGCCGTCCGTTTTCATTTTGTAGAGCTTCATTTGCACTACGCAGTTGATTTGCTTCGTTGTCAAGCTGATCACGCGATGCGCGCAACGATTCCAGCTCAGCTTTCAACTGCTCATTGCCAGCATCGGCATCCTGGTTTGTCTGATTGGCGCGCAATCTTTCAATCTCGTCAAGCAGATTGGCGTAACTTATTTCCAGCTGATCCATGACGCTATCTACAGCGCTTGCTAGATAACCGTCTTGATCTGGTTTTCGCACCATGGGGAAACGAATATTGCGCACCTCGTCTAATGACAGTGTCATGGACGCTCCAAGTCATCTCACGCACCCAATTCTTTATTGGATGCTAGTCGTTCCCCTTTACGCTACTCCAAAAGATTGGTTTAGAAGAAAAAAATCACTGTCAAACGCTGAAGAGCTAGCACTATTAGGAAAACAACCATAAACCCAAGGTCGAGGCTTACACCCCCAAGGCGCAAAGGCTTGACGTATTTTCCGACAAATCTAATCGGCGGATCTGTCAATGTATAAATCACTTCAAAAATTGCCGCGACAAAGGCGGGAGTACGCCAGGTAGGCGCAAAGATTGGAATCCAACTAATGATCATGCGCGCAATCAATAACCAGACAATTATGCGCAAAACCCAAAGAATTGCGATTCCGATGTAAACCATCTATTCCTCAGCTTTGGTTGAAAAAGCCGCCCTTGATTCTTTCTTTATCTTCGGCAGTCACTTGGACATTATTTGGTGACAATAAAAATACTTTGGAAGTCACTCTTTCGATAGTGCCACGCAACCCAAAAATCAATCCAGCAGCAAAATCAACCAACCGTTTAGCGTCACTATCCTCCATCTCGGACAAGTTCATAATGACTGGCACCCCATCGCGGAAATGCTCGCCTATAGTGCGCGCCTCGTTGTAGTTATGTGGGTGGACGGTGATTATTCGCGATAAATCTGCTTTACGCGGGCTAGGAGTGCCTACGCTACCGATAGGCGTGACATCGGCTAGCTCAGCATCATTACGGTAAATCGGTTCGCTGAACTGTTCGACATCTTCGAACTGTTTTTCCTCACTGTCGGGAACCAAACCTAGCCATTCGAGAGCACCTCGCAATGCGCCCGCCATATCAACCGCCTCTCGCCACGCAGAAAGCTTTCTTAAGCATCTAGGCTACCTGGCGCAATGCCAGCTACCCCAGAACACGCCGAGGATTCGGCGGGTTGTAACCACACTATCCCTACTTGGCGACCTGTTTTTGCACCGTCAAAGCGGTGAGAGAAGAAGTTTGGCTCTCGCGTACAAGGGTCAACTCGATGAACTTTAACCCCAAGATTTTCCAATTCTGTTTGAGCCGCCAGGCCAAGATCTAAGGAGGGCGTTCCCCAAGACGTTGTGGCTAGCGCCTCGGGACGGATCTTAGCCACCTCATCAGCCATCTGAACTGGCACTTCATAGCACTGGCCACAAATATGTGGTCCTATCCATGCTCTTATGGGCTTATCAGATAGGGATTTGATGGCTTTTATAGTTTCGGTTAGCACTCCTTCTAGTAGTCCAACGCGACCGGCATGAGCCCCACCGACTACCTCACCACCAGAGGCAAAAAGTACGGGTAAACAATCGGCGCCGCGAATCATCAAAGCCAGACCTGGTTTGGTGGTCACCGCCGCATCCTTTTGCGGCAACCCGCCCTTAGTCCATTCATCACCCGTCCAGGTCTTAGCCTCAAAATCTGGGAAATAGACCTGATTTCCGTGCACTTGATGCAATGCGACAACTGATCTAATGCCTAGCGCGCGGCGGACAAGACTTAGATTCTTCGCACAATTTGGATCTGATTCGCTACGTCCCAAATTAAGCGAGCGCCAATCACCTGTAGATAGCCCACCTCGCCGATCGGTGAAAGCTACCCCCACCCCGTCATTAGCCTGCGGGGCGAGCTTGAAAGAGAACACCTACTTCAAGAAATCTGGAACATCCAGATCGTCGTCATCATCTGGCTCGTCGCTATCAACTTGGGTCACCCGAGTTGGTTCTTCAACTTCAGTATTTGGTAATGCTTGTTGACTAGCGCCAATTGGGGTGCGCGTCTTTGTTAGCTGCGGGGCTTTCTTTAACTCCCGCACCTTACGAGCAGGCGGCTCACCACCATCGAAACCGGCGGCGATAACGGTGATTCGCACCTCATCGCCTAGCGCATCGTCAATAACCGTACCGAAGATGATATTGGCCTCATCATGGGCAGCCTGTTCAATGAGTTCAGCGGCCGCTTGCACTTCGTACAGACCGAGATCGGATCCACCAGCGATCGACAGTAAGACTCCCCTAGCGCCATCGATGGAAGCCTCCAACAGTGGGGAGTTAATGGCTTGTTCGGCAGCCTCGCGAGCCCTGTCTTCACCACGGGCAATACCGATACCCATTAATGCGGAACCAGCATCGCTCATTACAGATTTCACGTCAGCGAAATCTAGATTAATGACGCCAGCGGTAGTGATTAAATTAGTTATCCCAGACACGCCTTGCATCAACACTTGGTCAGCTTCATGGAAGGCTTCTAACATGGAAATCCGATCCCCGACGAACTGCAAAAGTTTGTCATTCGGGATAGTTATTAGAGTGTCTACCTCAGTGCGCAGCTCTTCGATACCGCGATTCGCCTGATCAGCGCGACGCTTGCCTTCGAACCCAAACGGACGAGTAACCACACCGATAGTCAATGCACCAATAGAACGGGCAATTTTAGCGACGATTGGTGCCCCGCCTGTACCAGTGCCGCCGCCTTCACCGGCGGTGACAAAAACCATGTCAGCGCCTTGTAAGACGTCCTCAATTTGTTCGGCATGAGCCTCAGCAGCTTTCCGCCCAACTTCAGGATCAGCGCCAGCCCCTAAACCTCTGGTGAGCTCTTCACCGATAGCCAACTTAACGTCCGCATCGGAGAGTAAAAGTGCTTGAGAGTCAGTGTTTATGGCGATAAATTCTACGCCTTGTAGCCCTGACTCAATCATTCGGTTAACCGCGTTCACACCGCCGCCGCCTACGCCCACGACTTTAATGACCGCCAAGTAGTTCTGCGATGCAGTAGCCACCGAGCCCGCCCCATTTCTGATTTATCGATTTTTAGCCCACGTCTGGGATAGCACCATTGTGCCTAAACCATCGTTAATTCTAAGTCCAACTCTCCCAGCCGCACCATCTTAGGCTATTAGCTACGCTGAATTAACGTTAGCTAGCTAGCCAATTTCATCAAAAGCCTAAACTCCAACTTCAGGCTTTTAGCTGATGGCTGGTCGTGAAGGAACAGAAACATCGTAATGTGTACCCGGCTGATTAAGCAGCGCAACAATAACCGCCGCCTTGTCAGCACTTTGTTCGGCGCTACCCCAATTAACTTTGCGCCCGTCACTCAACTCCAAAATAATTTGATTAGGCGTATTAGCCTGAATCAATTGGACTTGAGCTGCGAAATCAGTGGGCAAAGACGCCGCAACCGTAGCTATGTCGGCCAAGAATGAACTTTCAGACGAGGCGCTAGATACCACCAGCAAGCCATCCGTAGGCTCAGAAACGGTATTAAAAGATATGCCCGAATTGTCTACCCAGACCCAAGTTTGGCCTTTAACCAACTGAAAACAAGCTTGGCGTTCATGAACTTCAATACGTAAAGTATTTGGCCACCCACGACTAACTTTCGCATTGTCGACTGGCCGAAGCTCACTCACGCGCCCAGCAATATCTGCCGTTTTCTGTCTAGCCAACGGCAGCCCCATGGGCACTTCAGCAGCTTGTTCAACTTGCTGAGCACTAGCGATTTGATTACCGGTGACACTAACCTGCTTGGTGGCCAACGCTGCTGAGAAGAAAATGAGCCAGACAAGGCTCACGCTCAAAGCGATCACCACAAACAAAACCAGCAGACGCTTGAACCGTTTGCGGCGTCGAACTTTAGCACGGATATCGATGGAGGCCGTTATATCGTGTACAGCACTCATTGCAGCGCCCGAGCCAGAATCGGGCCAACGATGGTCACATCGCCAGCCCCGAGCGTCATAACTAAATCCCCCGATCGCACTAATTTAGCCAGTTGACTAGGTAATTTATTTTTGTCTTCCACATAATAAACTTCATCTAGCCCAGCCGCCTTGGTAGCTTCAACTATTAATTCGCCGCTAACACCTGGTACCGGATCTTCTCTGGACGCATAGATGTCAGTAATTACAGCAACATCGGCTTTGGCTAACGCTGTACCAAACTCCTTAGCAAAATCCAAGGTACGGCTATATAGGTGAGGCTGAAAACAGGCGACTAACCGTCCATTAGGGTTGACCTTTCTAGCGGCCGCCAGTGCAGCAGTCAGTTCTGTGGGGTGATGGGCGTAGTCGTCGTAGATACTGACCACGCCACCGGGCACCTGACACTCCGCAATGAACTGGAATCTGCGCAATGTGCCAGTGAATGCATGAATACCCTTGATCAGGTCGTCAGCGGGCAAGCCAAGCAATCGTCCAACAGCGAAAGCTGCTGCAGCATTTAATAGATTGTGATGGCCGGGCACCCGTAGGTCGAGACGATAAGTTTCACTACCAACCGACAGCTGTACTGCTGAATTCATTCCGTCATAGTCCAGCTCTTTTAGTCTGACGTCGGCGTCCTCAGAAAAACCATAGGTAGTTACTTTGCGATCCTCTTTTTGGAGTCTGAAAGCTAACTTTCTAGCGCCGTGATCATCGATACAGATGACAACATGTTCGACAGTTGATCCGGTGGCGAAGGTATAAAAACCTTCTTGATAATGCTGCTCAGTGCCCCAATTATCGAGGTGATCAGCTTCAACGTTGGTTATGACGGCGATTTGCGTTGGGTATTGCAGGAAAGACCCATCAGATTCGTCAGCTTCAACAACGAATGGTTTTCCGCTACCTAGGTGAGCGCTAGCCCCAGACGTCGCCAACCGAGCACCAATGACATAGGAAGGATCCGCACCGGCCTGGGTAAGCATTTGGGCTGTCATGGCGCTAGTGGTGGATTTACCGTGCGCACCAGCAACTGAGATACCGATATGACCAAGCATTAATGCCGCCAAGGCCGCACTACGGTGCCACACTCTTAAGCCTCGGCTACGAGCGGCTACTAACTCGACATTCTGATTTCTTATCGCAGATGAAACCACCAAAGTATCAATGCCGTCTAAATGCGAGACATCGTGACCAACCCGGACGTCAATACCGCCAGCGCGCAGCATATCCAAATTCTTTGATTCCAAATTGTCGCAGCCACTGACCGGCACGCCTGCTTCCTGGTATGCCTTCGCTAGCCCACTCATCCCTGAACCACCGATGGCTAAAAAATGCACTGCCCCAACAGCTGTTGGCTCAACCAATTCAACAGGGCTAATAAGGCTCATTTCTGACTCCTACCTGCTGTTTCCAATGCTATCTGCGCTACCCGATCTGCGGCATTGTAAGGCATGAGCGCCTGGCCAGCTTTCGACATTTCAGCCAGCCTGGTACCACTGTCAGCCATTAATTCCTCAACTATCTCAACCAAACATGCCGCACTCAGTTTCGCGTCATTGACGAGAATGCCAGCGCCCGCATCAACAACGGGTTTAGCGTTTAGTCCTTGCTCACCATTGCCGATCGGCAATGGCACCAAAATTGTCGGCAACCCAACAGCAGCAGTCTCGACCACAGTGCCTGCCCCAGAACGCGCCAACATTAAATCAGCGCTGGCATAAGCCACAGCCATATCATCCACATATGCGGCGGGGATATAGCGAGCTTTCGTCTGTTCATTGACGCGCGGCTTAGAGTTTTCGTCGAAGTTCTTTGGGCCGAGAACGTGGAGGATGCTAACACCCTTTGCGAGCAGCTCGTCAATAGCGCCTAGAGTTGCGTTATTTAGACTTCTGGCTCCTTGAGAACCGCCACTAACCAGCAGCACCAAACCATCTGGCAGACCAAACTCTGTCCGTGCGCGAGCTTTAGCCTTATTACGTTGCGGATTGGCAGCTAAACCAGCTATCTGGCGGCGCAGCGGCAAACCGACGAAATTAGCCCCACCTAGAGCCACATTTGGGAAAGACGTGAGCACTGCTGCCGCGAATCTTGCTGCTAGTCGATTAGCCAGACCAGGTTTAACATTCTGTTCTTGGACGATTACTGGAATGTGCAGCTTTCTGGCTGCCAAATACACTGGGGCAGCGACATAGCCTCCGAAACCGACCACTACGTCGGCACTAGATTTCGTCAAAATGTCTTTAGCTTGATTAATCGCCTTAGTTAAACGCAGTGGCACTTTGATGAGATCTAGACTCAACCTCCTGGGTATGGGCACTGGATCTATCAATTCTAGGTTTAGCCCGGCAGATGGAATCACTCGCGTCTCTAACCCGCGAGAAGTGCCAACGCAAGTAATAGCAACGTCACTATCAATGGTTTTTAACGCTTGGGCGGTGGCAATCAGAGGTGAAGTATGCCCAGCAGTGCCGCCGCCCGCAAGCACAACGCTAGTCATCTATTAACCTTTCTGCTCGGCTTGTCAACAACACTGATCAGCTTTGGACCTCTGAGATCGTTCGACTTTGCGTCCAATAGCGCACCTGGCTCATTGCGTGCTGCGGCTAGAAGTACACCTATCGCGGCAAGGTTAGATACCAACGCTGTACCGCCATGGCTAATGAAAGGCAGCGGCACACCAAAGACCGGTAGCAAATGCATTACCACAGCGATATTAAGGACTGCTTGTAAAGTTATCCAAGCAGTTACACCACCGGCCGCGTAGCGGAAGAAAGGTTGTCTACAACGAAGAGCTGTACGCATACCGGCATATCCCAAAATCCCAAATGCCGCTATCACCACTAAAGACCCGAAGAGACCGATCTCTTCACCGAGGACCGCAAAAACATAGTCAGTTTGGGCTCCGTTATAGAGCCCACCCCACTTTTGCCGTGAGGCTCCTAGCCCAACACCCCACCAACCGCCACTAGCTAAACCGTAAATAGCGTTAGTCGGTTGATCTGAGCTACCCGCTGCTTGGCCACCCGATAGGAAAGTCGTAAACCGGCGAATACGTTCCGGGTTGAGCACTACCAGCAGCCCCACCCCAACAACTGACAGCGCACCCAGAGCAGCAAAAATTTTTAGTGGAGCACCGACGAACCATAACATCGCGAACATGATTACACCGATGATGAGGGCGGTACCAAGGTCTCGCTGAAGCAGCACTAGCCCGATGATGACCCCAAATCCCAGAAGAAATGGCATGAGCAAACGCTTAGGCTGATTCAGGGTACGTTCCCGATTGGCAAAAACGCTGGCCGACCACAAAATCAGTGAGAGTTTGGCGAATTCTGAGGGCTGAAATTCCACTATTCCCAAAGACAGCCACGAACGGTTACCGAATTTAGCTACCCCTAGCGGAGTAAAGATCAGTGTCAACATGACGATACTGCCAGCCATCGCCAAGAAACTAACAACGGTATAAGCCTTTGCACTCAGTCTGGACGCCACCCAAGCTACCGGAATGCCGATTAGTAAAAATTTGAATTGCCCGCCCAAAAAATAGAATCCAGACTCTTGTTGACCGACAGCAAATACTGAGCTGGAGGAAAGCACCATCATCTCACCGATGCCAACAAGCAACGCTGTAGTGGCAAGGATCATAATAAAGTCGGCTCTAGGACGAGCCAGCAGTTCCATTAGCTTAGGGAATCGATTAGCTCTCAGCGCTCGGGTTTCGAAAAACGTTCGCTCGCTCACCACTGTGCCCACCTCCTTCCAATCATCCGTTAAGTCTCTTGTGAACTGCCTCGGCAAAGTCGTTGCCACGAACCTCGTAGCCAGTCCAGATATCCCGACTAGCCGCACCCGGCGCCAGCAGTACAGTGTCCCCTGGGCAAGCTAATTTAGCAGCAGCATCAACGGCTTGAGCCATAACTCCAGTGTCTCGTCCGTCCAAGACAATCACAGGTACTTTCGGCGCGTGTCGGGTCAAAGCGTCAGCTATCGCTTGCCTATCTACCCCGATTAATACGGCTGCCCGCAAACGATGGGCATGAGTTTTTACCAACTCATCAAAAGACGTGTCTTTAGTTTGGCCGCCAGCTATCCAAACAATTGAATCGAAAGCGCGCATCGAAGAATTGGCCGCATGCGGATTGGTGGCTTTGGAATCATCTACCCACGAGATACCACCGGCTTCAGCAACCGTCTCAATCCGATGGCCACCGAGTTTCAAATTTTTTAATCCCTTAGACACTGCCGAGGCGGGCACACCGAAAGAGCGAGCTAGCGCTGCTGCCGCTAGCGCATTCTCGATATTGTGCGGAGCCGGGGGGTGAATATCGCTGATTTCTGCCAACGGTAGCGCTGAGCTTTGACGTTGACTGACGAAAGCTCGATCAACCAACAAGTCATCTACAATCCCAACCATCGACACATCAGGCACTTTGGCAGTAAAACCGATTGCCCTAGCACCCTCTTGAACATCCGCTTCAGCCACCATCATGCGGGTGCGTTCATCGGCAACGTTATAAATGCACGAATGTGAAACTTGGTGATAAATGCGCGCCTTGTCTGCGCTATAGGCTTCGAATGCCTTTTGATGGCTTCCTGCACTTGGCCCATACCATTCCAAGTGATCTTCGTGAACGTTTAGCACCGCAGCGGAATATAACTTCAGCGATGACGCCCAGTGCAGCTGAAAACTGGACAATTCGACAGCAAATACGTCATAACTGATTTCATCATTCAACGCCTCAATAATAGGACGACCGATATTGCCTACCGCGGCGGACTTCAGCCCTGCGGCAGTCAAAATTGAATCCAGCATCTGAGTGGTCGTGGTTTTCCCGTTAGTCCCGGTAATACCTAGCCATGGCACTACTCTGTCCGGAAACATTAATCGCCAAGCCAACTCAGCATCGCCCCAGATGGGGATATTACGAGACTTAGCTTGAGCTAGCAGCGGATAGTCTGGACGCCATCCTGGTGAGGTGACCACCAGATCGGCATCAGCATCGAGTTTTGCTGATGAGGACGGGCCTAGCCGCACTGTGGCACCCAAGGTTTCGAGGATATTGGCATGTTCACGATTGTCTGAGCTATCACGGTCGTCTACCACAACTACTTGGGCACCTAATTCAAGCAGCGCATCGGCGCTGGCATAACCGGCTAATGCGATACCAGCAACCACTACCTTCACCTGAGGCCATGGGCTAAGACGATCAGCCTTATTTAACCAAGAGCACTTATTTGTCATTGTCCCAAAACCCACCCGGTGTAGAAGAGAGCCAACCCACCTGTTACAGAAAGACCGCAGATAATCCAAAAACGGATGACCACTGTCACTTCTTCCCACCCCAAAAGTTCGAAGTGATGATGCAACGGAGTCATCTTGAACACTCGCTTACCTTTTGTCAGCTTGAAGTAGCCCACTTGAATAATTACTGACGCTGCTTCCACAACAAACAGCAACCCCAAGACAATCAGCAGTAATTCAGTACGAGTCATTATTGCTAAACCACCGACGGCAGCACCTAGCGAAAGGGAACCGGAATCGCCTAGGAAAATCTTTGCGGGCTTGGCATTCCACCATAAGAATGCAAAGCAACCTGCTGCCAAAGCAGTCGAGACGATCGCTAAATCCCAAGGATCACGCACCAGATAACATTGCGGATCGGAAGTAGCGCCTGGACGACACCACTGATTGCGTTGCCAGATGTTGATTAAAGTGTATGCACCAAAAACCATGGTCAAAGATCCAGAGGCTAGACCGTCTAGACCGTCCGCCAGGTTGACCGCATTGGAGGAAGCCGTAATCAATACGATGAACCAGATGATCGCCAAAATTATCGGCAGTTTCAGCCAGTCAATATCGCGACTTAGTGATATAGCTTGTGAGGCTGGGCGTACCCCATAACCGTCAGGGAATTGCAGAGCTAAAAACCCAAAGATTGCGCCGATCATGGTTTGGCCGATGATTTTACCTCGTGGAGTCAGACCAAGGGAACGCTGGTGACTGATTTTCGTCCAGTCGTCGATGAAGCCTAGAAAAGCCGTCGCGACTAGCAAAAACAACAGCAGCACCCCACTGACTGTCGGAGCAATCCAGAATATGAGGTGAGCCAGCGTATAGGCCAGCACTGCCGCCATTACGATTACGATGCCACCCATCGTTGGTGTGCCACGTTTAGTGGAGTGAGTAGTGGGGCCATCGTCACGAATAAATTGCCCGTAGCCACGCTTGACTAAGAACTTTATGAAAAACCTGGTGCCCAATAGCACCCCTAGCAGCGATAACGCCCCTGCTGTGACAATTAGGGTCATTTTCCTACCTAACGCCGACCTTGGCTATCACTGCGTCACAGACTTTCTCTAACGCTAGCCCACGACTGGCTTTAACTAGCGCAACGTCTCCTGGACGCAATGCTATTTTTGACGCTATCTGATCGCTTTGACATACCTGCGCATTGCCACCCACACTTTTGACTCCAGCAACAATATCTTCAGCAAATTCGCCCACTGCCATCACTTCGTCAATGCCCACTTGAGCTGCATGCCGACCAAGCTCACGATGTAATTTTGTCGCCTGGTCGCCAAGCTCCAGCATGTCGCCAAGGACAATGAAAGTACGAGCTGTCGGATATTTCGCTTTACGTCTAGCACCAATCTCGGCTAAAGCATCAACCGCCGAAGCCGCCGAATTTGGATTGGAATTATAAGCATCGTTGATGATCGCGGCTCCACCAGCTAATTCTGTTAACTCCATTCGCCATCTGGAACGCGCTACTGCCTTATTCAGCCCCTCAGCTATAGCCGAAGGTTTGCATCCAGCCGCCACTGCTGCGGTGGCCGCAGCCACCGCGTCAAGCGCTTGCGCTCGCCCAACCAGATTTAGCTGCACCGGGAAAGTTGAAACCTGACCTCTAATATGAAATTCCAGGTCAAAAGAATGTCGATCAAGGTCATCGGCTTTGATTCTGCGAGCTATAACCGCGATCTCAGCCTGCGGTTTCAAATTTTCGTTGACGCTAAAGACGGCAACATTTGCCCCCACTTCGTCAGCGATCTTAGACATATAGCGGAAGTAATCGTCATCAGCGTTTAATACAATATAGTTGCCGGGTTTAAGCGCTCTAATGATCTCTGATTTGGCTTCAGCTATGCCATCACGACTACCGAATCGGCCAAGGTGAGCAGTGCCAACATTGACAATGACCGCAACTTTAGGCGGAATTATCTCGCATAGCGCCTTGATATGACCGAATCCATCGGCTCCCATCTCGGAAACTAGGTAATCGGTATCCTCATCGACTCGGCAGGCTGTTAAAGGTGCACCAATTTCATTATTCAAAGAACCCACTGGACTTATCACATGCTGGTCATTGACGTATTCCAGGATTTGCGCCAATAGATCCTTGGTAGAGGTTTTACCGGCAGATCCAGTAATCCCGAAAGTAAACAATCCTCGAGCCAGCTGGCGTTTAATATGTGCGCTTGCCAAAGCGGTTAAACCAGCTACCGAATCATTAACGATTAAATGCGGTACCTTGGCTCCCGTCTCGGCATTTGCCATTACCGCTACTGCACCTTGGGCTACCGCATCCTCGGCGAATTGGGCGCCATCAAAGTGTTCACCTGAAATAGCAACAAAAAGCGCTCCAGGGGTGGCGTCCCGATTATCGCGCACAACGTCAGGGCCGACTAAGATCGTCGAATCACCAAGGATCTGACATGGGCAACTTTCATTAATTAGCTGACCTAAATCAGCAACTGTCATACGCTGCACGATTTATTATCCTCCATAGCGGACAAGGCTTTTATCCTTAAAGCTTTTCTTCTCAGTAGTACAGCGGGTCAGAATATTCCGGCACGCTCGCGCTCGGTGCAACACCGTACCTCGGAAGAGCCAATTGCATCATTTTTTGGGCACTAGGAAAGGCAACAGTCTCACCGTAATAACCGTTTTTTGGCTCGTCAATGACAACGTAAACGAGAATTTGCGGATCCTCTACCGGCGCGACAACAGCATACGAGCCGGTGTAGCCACCGTCATAGGCGCCAAATGCGCCAATTTTTTGGGCTGTTCCAGACTTTCCACCCACCCGGTAACCAGGAATAAGCCTTTTTTGATATCCGTTAATTTCTGGCGAAGCAATGGTGGCTTCCATCATAGAAACAAGTTTCTTAGAAGCTTCTTCACTGATAACTCGTCGAGGTTCCTCGCTAGCTATATCAATCGGGCTACCGTCCGCGCGCTGACCAGATTTAATGATCGTAGGTGCATGATAAACACCACCGTTGGTCACCGCACTCAACGCTGCCGTCATTTGCATTCCGGTAAGCGAAAGTCCTTGACCGAAAGCGATCTGATCGCGCGTGAAATCGGCCATATCGGTTCCCGGCAATATACCCATCGGGTCAGATTCACCCGGCAACTGAATACCAGTTGGGCTACCAAAACCGAATTTACTTAGATAGTTACTTAAGTCGGCTTTCGGTATCTGTCTAGCCAGTTCGACTGTGCCGATATTCGAAGAATTTGAGAGCACTCCCCGAGCTGTGAAAGGTAGCGTGCCATGCTGCCAAGAATCGGTGATATAGCCTGAACCGGACCAAATCCTGCTAGGCACCTCAACTTGGGTATCTGGCTCCATAACTCCCGCGTCCAGCAAAGCAGCGAAAGTCAAAACTTTCTCTACAGATCCTGGTTCATAAGCCTGGGTGATGGCTCTATTTGATAGATCGCCAGGATCGGCGTCTCCAGGGTTATTAGCGTCGAAGCCAGGCTCATTAGCCAAAGCCAAAACTTCGCCAGTTTTCACCGCCATTATGGAGATAAAACCGGATTTGGCTTTCTTCTCAGCTACGACCTTGGTTAACTCTTGTTCAGCCATCCACTGTAAGTCGGAGTCAATCGTTAAGTCATAGCTGTTGCCATCTTTAGCCGGAATTAGAGTGTGTTCACCTAACGGAATCTCGCCGTAAATTGATGATTGAAAAGTTTGTTTCCCATCCTCCCCTTTCAAATCGTCATTCAGCCAGGCCTCTAGCCCAAGTTGGCCATCACCATCATCATTAGTAAACCCAATGATGCTTGCCGCTAGTTGGCCATTCGGATAGTAGCGAGCCGGATCTTCCTGACGATAAATGCCATACCACCCACCTTTGGCGAGTTCTTCGGCCATTTGTTGATATAAGTCGGCTGCTACCTTGCGTTTTAGCACCACATATTGTTTCGGACTACCGTCTGGATTCTTCAAATCGGTGAGCTTTGGCAAATAATCATCGGTTTTTCCACCTAGATACCGAATCAGAATATCGGCTATAGCTTTGGGGGCGCGGGCAGCTTTTTCCTTCTCGGCATCACTCCAACTATTTGGATCACACCCATTAGTTGAGATGGCGGTCGGATCACCTATCACACTGAAAGCTGGCTGGCTTTCCGCCAATAACTTGCCATTACGATCCCTTAATTGACCGCGTTGAGCCTTGATAACTTGGGTATGGGTTAGCTGAGCAGCAGCTTTCTGAGCATTGGCTGCCGAATCTATCCCCTGAATCTGGACGGCTCGAGCAACCAAGATCGTCAAAGCGATAGCAAAAACAACGAGAAATGCGTTAATTCTTTTTGCGCTGGAGACGATCTTCAGCTTCTTCATCTTGTCTCCTGATTACTCAAAGATGAAGCACTATTATCGCTGGCTTGCTGTTTTTCCTTTTCGTCTGCCCCTTGCCTATTTGGTAGCACCTGGCCTGGCATGGCGTCAGGCTTCAAATGCGTCATCTCGGCGCCTGATACGGCCGTAGGCGCACCAAGAACAGTTCCATCACCGAGCTGTAAAAATACTGGAGTCAAATTTGGGCGCATACCCAATTCCCAGGCTTGATAGGAAAGATTTTGAGTGGAATTGGCCTCTGCCACTTCAGCTTCTAAGGCTGCTTGGCGATATTCGAGCACAACAGCTTGCTGACGTAGCTCGGATAGCGTCTGGAATCTTGCTTGCACGAATGTCGCTAACACCACCACGCCCATCATGCCCGCACCTAATAGCCCCACAAGAATAAGCACGAAAGGGAAATTAGCTATCCGCTGCTTTCGATTTAGCACCGGAATCAGTTTGAAACCGGTTTGCTTGGGTTGTGAACCAACGACTTGCGCACTCATAAATTCACCTCCGAGCGCACCCGCTGGCAGACTCGCAGCCTGGCGGAGGCAGCACGTGGGTTATTTTGGATTTCAGATTCAGTTGGACGTTCGCAGCCTCTGGTAACCACTTTGAATTTGGCTAACCTGTCAGGTGGAACGAAAGGTAGTCCGCGTGGAACATCATCTTTCGACACCGCAGCGAATTGCTGTTTGACGATGCGGTCTTCTAAAGAGTGATAGCTAAGCACGCAGCATCTGCCGCCAACGTCCAGCAATTTCAAGGCCTGAGGCAGAACGTTAGTCAAAGCTTCAAGCTCTCCGTTCACTTCGATGCGTAGTGCCTGAAATACCCGCTTAGCTGGATGTGAACCCTGATATCTAAGAGCCGCCGGCAACGCTTGTTCAATAACTTCAACCAACCGAGCAGAATTTTCGAATGGCTCATCAGTACGCGCTTTGACGATTGCCTTGGCAATTCTGGTAGCACTCGGCTCTTCACCGTAGCGGATAAAAATTTTGGCAAGTCTATCTACTGGATAGGTGTTAACTATTTCAGCGGCACTTTCGCCTTCTGCGACGCTCATTCGCATATCTAGTGGTGAGTCGATCGAATAGGCGAAACCACGCTCTTTACGGTCAATCTGCAAACTTGATAGCCCTAGATCAAAAAGGAGCGCCGAGATGGCATCAACTTGTAGTTCATCGCAAACTCTAGGCAGTTCATCAAATCTGGCTTGGACTAAGTGGACGCGATCACCAAATTCGGCTAACCGTTGCCGGGCTATCTCAAGTGCCTGCGGATCTCGGTCAATACCAATCAGATGAGCGTTAGGGTTGTCGGCTAGTACGGCTGATGCATGTCCAGCCAGACCTACGGTAGCGTCAACAAAAACTGCACCTGGACGACTAAGACAAGGTTGAACCAATTCTAGGATGCGCTCAGCCATCACCGGAACGTGAATCACACGCCCCGATGTATCGGTGGCTAGGCGTAACCTCAATCTAGCTCCTTAATTGTTTTTTCTGCCGGCTGACTCAGCTAGGCCATCTCTCCGTCTGACGTCGGGGAAGAGACGCCAGTTTGGTTAGACTCGCTTCGTAGCCAGCCGGCAGAAAGTTCATTTTTATTCCCGGACTATGTGTTCGTTCAGGTCAGCGAAATTAAGTTCTTGTTCACTGGAGTAGTGCTGCCAAGCCGCCTCATCCCAAACCTCTAAGCGATCGATGGCACCTATAACCACGATTTGAGTTTCTAGACCGGCATAGCTGCGCAGCACTGGAGGAATCGTCAGCCGACCCTGTTTATCCGGCGCATCGTCCGAGGCGCCAGCAGCGAGCATCCGATCCAAGTCCCGTAATTGCTTCAAGGTGGTGGCCGAAGCTTTTATCTTCTTAACCATCTCGACGAAAGCTGGTAGCGGATAAATGGCCAATGACCGCTCTTGGTTTCGCGTTATGACTAGGCCACCAGCCAACTCATCACGAAACTTCGCGGGCACAAAGAAGCGGCCTTTGTCGTCCAGCTTCGGCATATAAGTCCCGAGGAACATCGGCACACCTCCCCAAACCAGTTATCCTCCATTTCGCTCTACAATACTCCACTTAGCTCCATTTGAGTACCACCAGACTCAAATTCACATGCAACTACACCACTCGGTTTTGTTTTTTAGACGCAAAAAAGCGCCGGGAGAAATCCCGACGCTTAAAAATTGTTATTTCAGCTGACTATCGGCCACCATTTTGACGCCGACGCCACCTATCCTCCATTTTGCCCATAAAAGGACGACCACCACCGGTTGATGTCGGTGCGGTTACCGGCTTTTCAGCGCCTTCAACCTTTTGCCAAGCACTAATACCAATGACGGTAGCCGCGAACATGGCGACAAAACCGACCAAACCTAGCGCCCAGATCTGGGTTGACAACCCGCCAATGAGAAGGGCAACCCCAATAGCGAAGAGCAATCCTGCCAACGAAGCTCGGCGTCGATGCACCTTATAGGAGCTTCGCGTACCCAGGGTGTTAGCCAATCTGGGGTCATCAGCCGCAAGCGACGCTTCAAGCTCGTCCAGCAACCGCTGCTCATCTTCCGACAGCGCCATTTTCGCCTCCCCGCTTTTGCACATCTAACAGACTACCCGCTTAGACCAAGTCTAATTCGATTCGACTCAATAGAAGTAACCTAATCTTCACCTATTACTTCGTTGATCTCTGGCTTTCTTAGCTTCAGCGAGTTTGGCATACATATCGTCGATTATTTGACTGAAACGCGCCTCAACTTCTTTGCGTTTGACTTTCAATGAAGGAGTTAACAGACCATTTTCGAGAGTAAACGATTCGGGCAATAGACGAATATCACGAATCTGCTCATGGCGAGGCAGTTTGGCGGTCAATTCCGTTACTCGTCTGCGAATTTCCTCTACAACTTCGCTGTTTTCCAAAGTATCGCGGATGTCATTATTGGCGATGTGTAGCCGCTCAGTAATTCTATTGAGCTGCGATACCGACGGTTTTATCAGCAAGGTCAAATATGGACGATTGTCACCCAATAGAACAGCCTGCTCAAATAATGGGTCAGCCAGCAAGATATTTTCTATCGGGGCTGGAGAAACATTTTTACCGCCGATGGTGACGATAATGTCTTTTAGCCGATCGGTAATAACCAAGAATCCATCGTCATCAACGTAACCAATATCGCCAGTATGCAGCCACCCTTCATTGTCGATAATTTCAGCACTAGCTTGAGGATTTCCCCAATATCCGTCCATGACATTTTCGCCACGATAGAAAATCTCGGAATTAAGCCCGATGGCGATCTGACCGCCTGGCATTACTGGCCCGGCAGTGCCCTCTTTATAGTTGGTGGGACGGTTGAAGCTAACTAGCGGCGAAGCCTCAGTCAATCCGTAGCCATTGAGGATTTGCATACCGCAGGCACTGAAGAAATGTTCTACCTCAATTCGAAGAGGAGCCCCGCCACAAGCCAAGATGGTCTTAGGCCCGCCCATAGCCTCACGAACACTGCGAAATACTAGACGATCAGCAAATGGTAATTGCCAACGCCACCACAATCTAGGTTTCTTGCCTTTGGAGTGCGCTTTTTGAATCTGCCCGCCAACCCTTAAGGCCCAATCAAAAATCCGGCGTTTAATAGGTGATTTAGATACTGATTCAGTGGCACTAGCAAGCACGGTCTCATAAAGTTTAGGAACTGAAACTAGCATCGTCGGCTTAGCTTTGGTTAGTAGCTCCGAGACTTTTCTTGTATCAGGGACGTAGGTATTCATACATCCATGAGCGATCATATAAGTGCTCCACCCCCGCTCTAAGGCGTGAGAGAGCGGCAAGAAACACAACGAATGTTCCTCAGACCCAAAATCAAAAATCTCATCGAGACTAGCTAGTTGTGCGAACATAGCTCGATGACTAATCATCACTCCGCGCGGATCGCCGGTAGTACCGGAAGTGTAGACGATAGATAGCAGATCTGATTCATCGTTGGCCGCCATTCTGTCAGCTATCTCAGCCGATTCTTCCTTGGTGCAGTCTTTACGTGGGGCAAATTTTTCTAAGGTTATGTCAGCCTCAGAGGCAAAGGACACCACCTGGCGCAATTGCGGTAACTGCTCACTTGCCTGTTGAGCGCGCTCAGTTTGCTGAGCATCACCAGTGAAAATTACCACTGCCCCACAATCTTCTAGTATGTGGACAATTTGCTCTACGGTGGAAGTTGAATACAGCGGCACTAAAACAGCACCTATACGGGCTACTGCCATATCAACTTGCGTCCACTCGGGCATATTCGACGACAATATGGCAACCCGATCTCCACGCACAACCCCTGCTCGGATCAATGCTGCACCGATCTGATTGGCTCGCTCACGCAGCTGGTGGTAAGTTTCGACCCGCCACGCTTTATCTCGCCAAATTCTGGTAGCTGGACGATTTCCATAACTCTGGCAAGTTGCTTCCAGCAACCATGCCACGTGGCGCTTCTTCGATGCTGACAACGTGGACGTCATAGACGCAATCCTAGGGGCAATCTCTAAAAAACTTCTCCCTAAACCTCACAACCAATGCTTCTTATTGGGCTTTATGTAAGTAAGCACACGTTTAGTAGAGGGGAAACTAAAATGAATACCAATAATTGTGCGCTGTGGGTGCCTGCAACACCTTTTAGGGCAGTCATTGTCTACCTGATGGAAACCTATCGGATGCCGTGGCGCGTCATAGCTCACGCTGCTGGCGTGGCTAGTCCCGTAGTCAGGGGCATATTACACGGAAGAGTGATAGGCGGAGTGCGCAGACGATCAACAAAAATCCGCACGATAGACGCCAAAGCCCTTTATAACTTGCTTGTTAATGCAGATCGCCTGGCCAAGCATCCAGCCAACCAATTGTTGTTACGTCGAAATGTGCGGCTATTAGCTGTTAGCTGTCCACAGGCCATGCGTTATCTACCTTTATACCCTGACGAAATAAAAGCACTACTGGCCGGGCACCCAGTTTGGGCATCGGCTTGGCAACAAGCGTGGGTTAGCGCCGTTTGCGAAGCTTACCGCGTCCATGATGATGGCGATCTTCTGGCGGCATAAGAAACAATGATGTTATGTTGTTTTGCACTCTCACCGGCTATAACAGCTATCTGGCTAGTAATTCTTGCCACCTGCCCTGAACCGGATTCTGATCCAGACATTAAATTTAAGAAGCCGTATCGACAATTAGCCAATTCTAGATTCGTGGTTATATGCCTGCTAGTCAGTGTCATTTCTCAAGTGGCCACTTACTGGGTTACCGAATCTCAAAAACCGTTGTGGCTAGCTTATGGCAGCGGGGTCGGGGTATTAGTTGCCACTGATGCAGTCACCACCTGGCTACCAAATAGGTTGATGCACTGTTCTTGGGGTTTATGTGCAGCAGCTTTAGCGTTCGAAGCGATCAGAGCAAGCCCTCAGTATCTTGTTGAGCCACTAATTGGATCCTTAGCTCTAAGCGCTGCTCTCTGGTTAGCTTGGCGATTTGGGCGCAATTTCGGTTTCGGCGATGTTCGACTGGGCGTCATAGTAGGCGCTTTGGCTGGCAGCGGCGGATTCGACTTTTGGTGGTATTCCATCATCTTGTCCGCTATGGCTTCTTGTCTGTGGGGGTTGGCAACCCTTTTATGGCGACGTATTCACCCCTCGCCATTAGGGAAAGTATTTGCTTATGGACCAGGAATGTGGCTAGGACCCTACCTTGCTCTGGCTACGACAACGCTGGTTTGATGACCTTAACTAAAGGTCTCTAATCAAAACTTTTGGTTCAGCTTAGCACTCAACCCAATCCAGCGGTCGAGCAAGTCACTTGCTTGACCAGAATCGATAGCTTGGTTAGCACGTTCATAGTGGGTCAGAAGTTGCTTAGCCAACCCAACCGCTAAATCTGGTCCCTCGAAAGCCAGCAGTGCAGCCGCCGCATTCAGGCATACCACGTCACGTACCGGACCTTTCTGGCCAGCCATAACGTTGCGTACCACTTCGGCATTATGACTGGGCGCGCCACCTACAAGCTGTTTTAGGTCGGCTGGCTGGATGCCTAAATCTAACGGATTCAGTTGAGTAAATCTGCATTTGTCGTCATTGAAAATCCACACATCAGAGCGTGAGGTAGTGGTTATTTCGTCTAATCCGTCGTAACCGTGAAACACTAATCCACGCGCACCACGAGATGTCAGTACGCCAGCCACCAGCTCAGCCATCTGACGGTTCGCGATACCGATGGCCTGACCGAGTGGACGAGCTGGGTTAGTTAGTGGCCCTAGGAAGTTGAAAGTGGTTTGGACGCCTAGCTCACGCCTTGTCGGTGCCGTAAACCGTAGGGAAGAGTGATACATCGGCGCGAATAGGAATACTAGGCCGCATTCATCGAAGATTTGCTGTTGCGCTTCTGGCGGCACATATATCCCTGCCCCCAGCGCTTCTAAAGTATCAGCGGTACCAGCCATAGACGAGGCTGCCCTATTGCCGTGTTTTATAACTTTTGCCCCAGCCGCAGCGGCCACTATCGCCGCCATAGTTGAGATATTTACGGTATTCGCTCTATCTCCACCCGAGCCGACGATATCTACCGCTTCATTCGGCAGCTGAATGGGTTTCGCCTTAGCCAGCATGCCATCTGCAAGTCCGGCGATTTCAGCGACAGTTTCACCTTTGGCGCGCAAAGCAACCATAAAAGCTGCCATCACAGCCGTAGAAACATTACCTTCCAGGATCTCTTCCATCGCCCAAGCGGTGGCCTCCTGGCTCATGTCGTTGCCACCGATTAAATCAGTCAGCAACTGCGGCCAAGAGAAATTCTGGATAGTCATAAGGTGTTTTTATCAGACCCAAAGTCAGCCAAAACAGTTCGGCATAACCGTTGGGCAACTAATCTTTCGGCTTAACGTGACGAGACGAAGTGCCCGGATCAACGCGGTCACTGGACAAGATAGTGATGCGCCCAGCCCTGTCGTCTCTAAGCGCTTTGGCGACCGCCTTCGGGAAATTCAGTGGATCAATTGGATAAGGCACGATCATTTCTGCTTTCGACCACGCTGCCATCCACGAATCATCTTGGCGAGCCACCAATAGCACAACTGGCGGCGGATCTTTAATCTCGTCACGCATTTGATGTGAGATCCCCATGCCACCCGGAACTGCCTCACCGTCAAGGATGGCTAAATCGAAAGCTTCCTCATCTAGAGCCTTCATCAATGCCGGTTGAGTAGCGAAATCGTAGTAGTCCAGTTCAGGCAAATCAGCGGAAACTTTAGACCCTAAAGCTGTCTTAATGGATTGCCTAACAGTCCGATCAGACGAATATACGATTACCCTCAACTTGTCGACCCCACGTGTCGGTTGCGTTTCTGAAGCGCTCATGTCAACAAATCGTACCCCAACTAGCCGTAACCGCTAACCTAATACGGATTGCCAGGCGTTGCGAGCAATTCCCTGCCACAATGTGAATTGTGCATTTTCTCGGCGAAAAACCTGATTATGACCTGACTTACAACGATGTCTTCATGGTGCCTGGACGCAGTTCAGTGACCTCAAGGCTGGACGTAGATCTGACTTCGACAGATGGCCTAAATTTGCCAACCCCAATAGTGGTCGCCAATATGACCGCAATTTCTGGGCGCCGGATGGCGGAGACTATCGCCAGGCGCGGCGGCATTGCGGTACTCCCCCAAGACATTCCGGTGGACGTCTTGGCAGAAACAATAACCAGAGTTAAGGCCTCACCTGTTGTTTTTGAGACTCCAATAACTGTGGAACCAACAATGCCGGTCGGTGCCGCAGCAACCCTGCTCGAAAAACGAGCCCATAAAGCAGTGATTGCTATCGATGAGCAACGACATCCTCTAGGGGTTATGGGACGTAATAACGCCATCGGGGTAGACAGATTCTCCCAAGTCCATGAGGTAATGAACCCTCAGATGACGATAGTTAAATCCAGCGCCACACCTGAAGAAGTATTCGCTGCCTTGGACAAGTCGAGACAGCCCCTAGCTGTAGCCGTGAACGAGGACGGGCAACTGGTTGGGGTAATGACGATTAAAGGTGCCCTGCGCGCCGAAATCTATCGTCCATCTTTAGATAAAGATGGACATCTTCGAGTCGCTAGCGCAATCGGAATTTCTGGCGACGCACAACATCGCGCGGAATATTTACTAGAAGCTGGTGCCGACCTACTGGTTTTAGATACCGCCCATGGCCACCAAGAAAGGATGTTGGAGGCACTATCTAAGGTTTCCAGGGTTCGCGATGCCTTCGAGTTGGCCACTGGCAAACATGTGCTGTTGGTGGCAGGAAACGTGGTTACCCGAGGGGGCACAATAGATCTCATCGAATCCGGTGCCGATATTGTCAAAGTTGGGGTCGGTCCTGGCGCGATGTGCACCACTAGAATGCAGACCGGCGTTGGGCGCCCACAATTCTCGGCCGTGCTGGAATGCGCTTCGGCAGCTCGCCAGCTCGGCAAGGCAGTGTGGGCAGATGGCGGTATTCGTCACCCCCGCGATGTCGCCCTGGCATTAGCTGCCTCGGCGGGTGCAGTGATGATTGGCAGTTGGTTTGCTGGCACCCACGAATCTACTGGTGATCTACTTTTCGACGCCGATGGTCGAGCTTATAAGGAATCTTTCGGCATGGCCAGCGCGCGAGCTGTCCGCAATCGAACTAGAACGAAAAACACCTTTGAACGCGCCAAGGCAGCGCTATTCGAGGAGGGGATCTCGCACTCGAAAATGTATCTTGACCCGCTTCGTCCAGGGGTGGAAGATTTATTGGATTTCATCACCTCTGGGGTGCGCAGCTCATGCACTTATGCTGGTGCCGCAAATCTTAGTGAATTTGCTGAGCACTGCCTTGTTGGCGTGCAGTCGCCGTCAGGCTATGAAGAAGGCCGTCCACTGCGTTCCAGCTGGGATTTAGTGGAATGAGTCTCCGCAAGCGCAAGTATTTTGCGCATTCGGGTTATCGATGGTGAAGCCTTGAGCCTGGATGGTATCCACGAAATCAATGGTGGCTCCATTTAGATAAGGTTGACTCAATTTATCGACCACTAGCCGAATGCCGTCATAATCATCAAAGACGTCACCCTCTAGCTGCTGGTCATCAAATTGCAATTGATAGCGCAGCCCAGAACAGCCCCCTGGTTGGACGGCAATCCGCAATGCCACATTGGTGGTGTCGGCCTCTTCGGCAGCCAATAACGCAGCAGCCTTTTCTACCGCAGCCGGTTTTAGAGTTATTCCGGTATTGTTTTCGCTCATTATCGATTCCTTTTGCATATTTCTGACTAGCTCTGACGCCAAGCAACAAGGTTGCCTTAGTTGCATTAGCTCAGGCACGCACCAATCTAGCGCGGCTTGACTAACTAATCACGTCTTAAAGCGGCGGCAACAAATTAGCTTGGTAGCCAAGGCAAGCTAAGATACGGCGGTAAGAGTCAGAAAGGGCACAAAGTGGGACTGTTTCGGCCATATAACCGCGATGAAAATACGGTGGCAGACGAATCGTCGACACCCCTCAGTCAGTCTGAAGGTAAGAAGAATCGTCCAACCCCTACCAGGGCAGAAGCCGAAGCCGCCAGGATGCAGCGGCTAAATCCTGTGCCGTCAAAGAAAGAATTAAAGGCTAGGCAACGCGAGGTACGCGAGCAAGAGCGGATAAAGAATTATGAGACGCTAGAGTCTCAGCCCGAGCGCGTTCTGTTGCGAAACTTTGTTGACTCTAGGTGGACTTTCAGCGAATTCGTTATGCCTCTTATGCTGATTGTTTTCGCAGCGTCGCTATTGGGCGCAAGAATTTATCTGCTGTTGCAGATATCAACTTGGCTGATGTACGGGCTTTTGGTTGGAATGGTGCTAGAAGTCACCTGGCTTTGGTTTAAATATAAACAAATCCTATTCGAGCGTTACCCGCACGCCAATAAGCGCGGTTTGCTGGCCTATATGTGGTCTCGCATGATTCAGCCTCGACGTTTCCGCCGCCCTGGGACGCAAATCAACCGAGGAGACCCCTTCTAAAACCGTGCGGACAACGTCAAATATGCAATACTTTGCACATGTTTAGTTGGCAACCGACATTGAATCCTAACCCCATTTACAGCCTTGAGGATCTTGGCGAAACGGGGATAGCCGACACATTTGAGACGCGCGATGAAGCAGAGGCCTGGTTAGGTGCAAATTTTCAAGAACTAACTGATCTAGGGGTCGAAGCAGTCACCTTGTTGGATGGCGAAAATGAGGTTTACACCATGTCACTATCGGATCCAGGGCTCTAACTATCGTCTTATTCGATGCTGTGAAGCTATCTGATATTTGTCTGCACGAACGGCGGCTTGACTAGCATAAACTCTTCTTCGCGGCTACGGATTCTCACTTTAACCCGATCACCTACCCGGTAGTTACTAGCCACCAAACCTAACCCAATTCCTTGTTTCAAAGTGGGAGAAAACGTGCCCGAGGTAACTTCCCCAATTACTGATTCACTATCGTCAACGATTTCCATGCCGGGTCTTGGGATAGCTCGCCCGAGCGGTTTCAAGCCACGCAATCGATGCTGGCAGCCTTCATTCTTAATGGCAAGTAGTGCCTGGCGACCATTAAAGGCAGGTTTATTCCAACCGATCGCCCAGCTTAGCCCAGCTGCTATCGGGTTGATTTTCGGGGAAATGTCATTGCCGTGTAGGGCGTAGCCCATTTCGGTACGTAAGGTATCTCTAGCTCCTAATCCGCAAGGTGTAGCACCAGCCGCTACTATCTTTTCCCAGGCTGACAGCGCCCCCGCCACTGGTATCACCAGCTCGAAACCCTTCTCGCCGGTATAGCCAGTACGGCAAAGCTGTGTCCTAAAGCCATGGTATTCAACGGAAGTAAAGCGCATATAGCCTAAATCAGTTGGTACCCCCAGGCCAGATAACAGTTCAGGCGCCCCAGGACCTTGGACGGCGAGGATAGCTAAATCGTGCTGCTCGTTAATAACCTCTACGCTGCCTGGAGCCTGCGCCGCGATAATGTCGGCAACGGTATCATTATTAGCCGCATTTGGAATTAGGTTAACTTCTTCGTCACTAACTACATAGGCGATCAGATCATCCACTACCCCGCCGGTTTCGTTACATAACATCTGATACTGAGCTTGTCCAGGGCTGACCTTATTAAGATCATTGGTTAATACGCTATTAAGGAAGTCTCGCGCCCTGCTTCCTAAAACCTTCAAATTACCTAAGTGTGAAACATCGAACGCTCCAACTTGGCGACGCACACTACGATGCTCGGCTAATACCCCTTGATATTCCAGAGGCATAACCCAGCCAGCGAAATTAGCGAACTTCGCCCCAGCTCTTTGGTGCCAGGGGTAGAGCACATCATGTAATCCTGACGGGTCATTAGGCCTTTTATTAGTAGAACTATTAGCCAGCGTCATCTTTGACTCCAAAAACTGCTATTTAGCCACTAACGTTACAAGAAGATTATTGTCGTCAACAATTAGCTGAACAAGATGAGGAGTTAGCGTGGCCAACGCATTTGATCCAAGTAATTTTGATTCTCGTCGCACAAAATTTCCCGAGATAATTGTCGCCAATAACACGAAGTTGGACGACATTGTCGTCGGCGTGATTGGACCAGTCGATGCTCCGCGTGTTATCGGAGTGCCGGAAGACCTTAACCAGGAGGCTAAGGTTCAACAAGCCCTAAGCGCTAACGGGCTTAGCTGTGCTGACGGAAAGATTACTGTGGCGACTTTGCCATCAGCTCGCGTGGTGGCAGTCGGTTTAGGTTCTAACGCCGACGTCAGCAGCGAATTGTTACGCCAAGGCGCCGGCACCGCTATGCGTTTCATCGCCTCTGAAAGCTACCCACAGCCTCGCACAGTAGCCATCAGTTTTGCGGCTGGCGGGAAATCGAATGTGCAGGCGATTACTGAGGGCGCATTATTAGGGTGTTATTCTTTCTCGAAATTATCTGCTGAGTTAGCGCCCCAATCAGTTGAACAAATCTGTCTGCTAGATGCCACCGATGATTCAAAGTTGGCGGTTGAAAGAGGAATAATTATTGCCCAAGCAGTAGCGGTGGCTCGTGACTGGGTTAATTTGCCACCTAATTTTCTCTACCCAGAAAGTTTTGCTGATCAAGCTCGTGGATATCTGAAGGACACTAAAGCTCAAGTTAGCGTCCTAGATGAGAAAGCCCTAGAAAAGCAGGGATTTGGGGGGATTCTAGCGGTTGGTGGCGGCTCTGTGCGCCCACCTAGGCTGGTGATAGCAGATTACCGCCCGCGCGAGGCGAAAAAGCATTTGGTTCTCATCGGCAAGGGCATCACCTTTGATTCAGGTGGATATAACTTAAAACCTGGCTCCTCAATGATCACTATGAAATGCGATATGTCCGGAGCTGCCGACGTCATAGCCGCCATTGGGGCAATTGCCCGACTAGGGCTAAACGTTCATGTAACTGCGCTAGCACCAATGGCTGAATCCATGGTGTCTGGTAAGGCCTACCGACCAAGCGACGTGTTAACGATATTTGACGGCACAACCGTTGAAAACGCTAATTCAGACGCTGAGGGACGCATCGTACTAGCGGATGCCATTGCCCGCGCGAGCAAAGACAGACCAGACATGATCATCGACGTGGCAACTTTGACCGGAGCATGCGTAAACGCCCTAGGCAACCGGACAGCAGGACTGTTCGCAAACAGTGATACCAGCGCCGACCGAGTATTAGACGCCGCCAGTGTGACTGGCGAAACCTTCTGGCAGCTACCGATTCTTGATGATGCGCGCAAGAATCTAGATTCTGCGGTTGCTGACCTGAAATCTTCGGGCACCAGAGCTGGTGGACTAGTTTTCTCGGCTGCCTTCCTAGAGAAATTCGTCGGCGAGGGTATCGAATGGGCGCACCTAGATATTGCCGGCCCTGCCTGGGCAGATGAAGCTCACGACTACGTTTCTAAAGAAGGAACGGGCATGAGCGTTCGTACCCTAATAGAAGTTGCTAACCAGATGAGCAAATAATCAGATTTGCCATTTAACTAACTAGCTGGCGGGTGTTTACGTCCGCGCGCTCTAGCGTCATAATCACGTTTGCGTTGCGGGTAGGGCACCACGCCAGCCTGGTAGGCGGGCAGATTATGTTTGGCAGCATAATCGAAAGCCCAACCCTCCGAAGCTACTGTGCGGCGAGTGGATTCGCCGTCTTTGGCTATCAGCAAGATAGACGCCTTGTTAAAGCCAGCGGCTTGCTCGATCCAAGCCTCCACCCCCTGCCGGGTGGCAACGAAATCGTCTAAGTGAGCCCTAGTCGCATCGGGGGTTTGCGCGTCGGCACGGCTGATAGCAGCCTTGCGTCGAGTTGACTTGAATAATCGCGAGAATGGGTTCACGGGTTCATTATGCCCACGAATGCAATTATTTACCGCATCAGCGGTTAGGCTAGAGATATAAAAATTATGTGCTGCGAAGGAGCGTCTGTCACATGTCGACCGAAGTTACCCTGCCTGTCTTAGGCGAGAGCGTCACCGAAGGAACCATTTCGCGTTGGCTCAAGGAAGTCGGTGAGCAAGTCGAGGCAGATGAGCCATTACTCGAGGTGAGCACCGATAAGGTTGACACCGAAGTTCCGGCTCCTGTTTCTGGAATACTGCTAGAAAGAAAATTTGAAGAAGACGATGTCGCCGAGATTGGCGCCGTTATAGCTATTATCGGGGATGCCTCAGAAGCGCCAGCTGCATCAGCTGCATCCAGCCAGCCTGAGCCTCAGTCTGGCCAGCAACCGGCAGCCCCCCAATCGCCAGCGGCACCCGCCGCCAGTGCTGATGCCACGCCAATCACTTTGCCAGCCCTCGGCGAGTCAGTCACGGAGGGTACGGTCTCACGCTGGTTGAAGGAGGTTGGCGATTCGGTCGAGGCTGATGAGCCAATCGTTGAGGTTTCTACCGACAAAGTTGATACTGAAGTGCCTGCCCCCGCGTCCGGCACGCTGCTAGAGATTCGCGTCCCAGAAGACGAAATCGCTGCGGTTGGTTCCGTCCTAGGCTTGATTGGAGACGCTGCAGCCGCACCAGCACCTGCAGCCCCCAGTCCCGCTGCACCGGTTCAGGCTACTCCGCCAGCCCCCGCTGCACCGGCAGTGCCCGCACCCTCAGCCGCAGTGGCACCGGCTGTGGCACCGCGAGCTGGCGGCAACAAAGACGTTTATGTTACCCCGCTAGTACGCAAGATGGCTGCCGACCTGGGCGTTGACCTATCGACGGTTCAGGGCAGCGGCGTAGGCGGGCGAATCCGCAAGCAGGACATTGAGGCTGCTGCCCAGGCCGCTAAAGCTCCAAAGCCTACCCCAGCCCCGGCACCCGCCACCCCAGCGGCGAAGATGCCAGCAGCACCGAAAGGCAGCGACCAAGAAAAACGTGGCACCGAAGAGAAGATACCGAGGATGCGTCAGATTATTGCTCAACGCATGAACGAATCCTTGGCCACAGCAGCCCAGCTAACCGCAACCATCGAAGTCGATTTGACTGCTGTTGCTGCCCTACGCAACAAGGTTAAGAACGACTTCCGTTCTCGCAATGGTGTTGGCTTAACCTACCTGGCGTTCATTGCCAAAGCCACCGTCGAGACATTGACGAAGTTCCCGGCATTCAACGCCACGATGAACCTAGAAGAAAAGAAGATTGTCTATCACGGCTCCGAGAATCTAGGCATCGCTGTTTCCACAGATCGTGGTTTGATGGTGCCAGTTATTAAGGACGCCAATGACCTAAACGTTGGTGGTTTGGCCAAGGCTATCGCCGATGTTGCCGCCCGCACTAGGGACAACAAGATTAGCCCTGACGAACTATCTGGCTCGACCTTCACCATTACCAACTACGGCGGTAACGGCACCTTATTCGACACGCCAATTATCAATCAGCCGAACTCCGCGATTATGGGCACTGGCGCACTAGTCAAGCGCCCAGTAGTTGTTACCGACCAATTCGGTAACGACACCATCGCGATTCGTCAGATGATGTACATCTCGCTCACCTACGATCACCGTTTGATTGACGGGGCGACCGCGGGTGACTTCCTCTCAGCTGTTAAAGCACGGTTGGAAGCTGGCGATTTCGGCGCCGAGTTTGGCCTATAGAATTTAGTTAGTCCACATTTCTAGGGTCTGAGTTCGTTATTGGCTCAGACCCTAGTTTTGTTATCGGCTGTTAGTGACCATGTAAGATTGGTTGAGATATATCGAATTTCAACTGGAGAGAAGATGGCCAACGAGCGCGCCAAGGCATTAGCCGCCAAGCAGCGTGAAGAACGCAAGGCGTTACGCGCTAAGAAACGTAATTCTGATAATCCCCGCGACTGGGGGACGATGCGTCAATTGCGCGAAGCCTGGAAGATGACTTACGAGTCTGACAAGAAATTGCCTTTCTATGTCTTCGGGGCTTGGGCTGCCACCATCCTGGTGGGTTTAATTTTAGGCGCTGTTCTCGTCAACGTCACCGGTATGAAAAGCTGGTGGGTTTGGGGGCCAGTCTTTGGCCTAGTGCTCGGTATGAGCGCGGCAATGTGGGTATTCACTGGCCGCATGAAGAAAGCCACTTACGTCAAATATGAAGGTCAGCCTGGCGCCGGTGAAGTGGCGCTGTCCATGCTGAATAAGAAAAAATACACTTACACAGCAGCCATTGCTTTTAACCGAAGCCAAGACGTCATCCACCGAGTGGTCGGACCGTGCGGTTTGGTGCTAATCGGAGATGGACAATCGGCACGCACCAAGCAGCTACTCAATAATGAGCGCCGCCGTCACGCTGCTGCTGGCTACAACGTTGACGTACAAACCATCATGATCGGCGATGGCGAAGTGCCACTTAATCAGCTCGCCAAGCACATTCAGAAGATGCCAAAAACCCTAGACAAATTGCAGATTGAAGACCTTAATTCCAGGTTAAAGGCGCTTGACGCCGTCAAGCAGCGGTTGCCGATTCCGAAAGGGCCGATGCCGTCCTCGAAGGGTATGCGTCGGGCATTGCGCGGCCGCTAACGAATGGCTCACCTACTAGGTGGCGAAGCACTGTGCTTGGAATACCCCACTAAGAAAGTATTCGACTCGGTGACCCTAGGGGTCAATGAGGGTGAGCGCATCGGCATCGTTGGCAGTAACGGCGACGGGAAATCTTCGCTACTGGCAGTATTAACGAAACGACTTCGGCCAGATTCAGGACAGGTAACCTACCGTAGGGATTTACGGGTCGGGATGCTTGGACAAAGTGACGACCTAGATGAGAGCATTAGCGTCAGACGAGCGGTCGTTCAAGACGAACCAGAGTACGTGTGGGCGTCTAACCCGAAAATCCGCGACATTGTCACCGGTCTGTTGAACGGTATTGATTGGACGAAAACTATCGCTACCTTAAGCGGTGGGCAACGCCGTCGCGTAGCCTTAGCTCAAGTTTTGGTTGGCCAGTGGGATGTGCTCTGCCTAGACGAGCCGACAAACCACCTTGATCTAGCTGGTATCGCTTGGCTAGCCAGCCACCTCAAAAATCGTTGGCCAAAGAACCAAGGTGCGCTATTGGTTGTCACCCACGACAGATGGTTCCTAGACGAGGTGGCAACACTGACCTGGCAGGTACATGACGGGGTTGTCGACGCTTTCGAGGGTGGCTACGCAGCCTACACCCTTCAGAGAGTGGAAAGGGAACGCTTACGGGCAGCAGCTGAAACAAAGAGACAGAACTTATTGCGTAAAGAATTGGCGTGGTTGAGACGCGGGGCACCAGCGCGCACATCCAAACCGAAGTTCAGAATCGATGCGGCCAACGAATTAATCGCAGACGTGCCTGAGATCAGAAACAAAATCGAGTTAACACGACTGTCTATGGCCAGGCTCGGTAAGCGAGTAGTGGATCTCCTCGACGCGGGCGTCAGCTTCGGCGACCATAATGTTTTAGCTAACGTAACCTGGCGACTAGCCCCTGGCGAACGCACCGGAATTCTGGGCGTAAATGGTGCTGGAAAATCTACGCTACTAGGATTAATAGCTGGCAAACTGGCGCCAACTAGCGGTCGGGTTAGGCACGGCAAGACCGTCCAAATCGGAGTACTTGATCAGCAATTTTCTGCCTTAGCGGCCATCGGTAATGATCGGGTTCGTGAAGTGTTGTCTAGAACCAAAACCACTTTCGAGGTGGGTGGACGAGAACTAACCCCAGCACAACTACTAGAACGTCTGGGATTCAGCTCAACCCACTTATCTAGCCACGTTTCCGATCTATCTGGTGGCCAAAAACGCCGACTACAACTGTTGTTAGTACTACTTGAACAGCCGAATGTGCTGATCCTTGATGAGCCAACAAACGATGTGGACACCGACATGTTGACTGCTCTAGAGGATCTGCTTGATACCTGGCCGGGAACGTTGATTGTGGTCAGCCATGACCGCTACCTAGTAGAGCGGGTCACTGACCAGCAATACGCCATCATTGATTCCACCCTGCGCCACCTGCCAGGCGGAATAGACGAATATCTTGAATTAACTAAGACCCGCCAAAATCCACAGACTCCCTCTCAAGGTACGCAGCAACCAAAAGAAACTGACAGCTTATCTAGCGCCGATTTTCGCGCCCACCAAAAACGTTTGGAGGCTATTGAGCGCAAATTGAAACGGCTAAAGGCTGAGCGCACAGAGCTAGAGGGCCAAATCAGCACCCATGACGCGGCTGATTACGTCTGGCTAACCTCCCAGGGTGAAGCTATCGAAAAACTGTTGACCCAAGAGGACGCACTAGAAACCGAGTGGCTAGAGATTTGCGAAGAGCTGCCGGGGGCTAGTTAATTGGCGCCCAATCTGGCCCACTCTCCCCTAGCTTTTCGTCTAATTTGGCAAATAGCGGGCTTGGCTTAGCTAACGGAGTGCCAGGAACGATATCACGCCTTTCCCATTTGGCCTGGTCTTTGCTGTAATCACCAGTTAATACTGGATATTCGTGTCCGCTTGCCTCGCTGACCTCCTGGATTTCAGGCATAGAAGACCAGGATCCTTGACCGCCTAGCATCTCGAAAATTCTCTGGGCAGAATGTGGCAAGAAAGGCGTGAGCATAGTGTTTGCGTCGCTAACCACCTGCAGCGCCACATGCAAAACGGTATCGCGTCTGGCTGGATTATCTTTTAGTTTCCACGGCTCAGTTTGAGAAACGTAAACATTAGCCGCCGAGACTACACGCATAGCCTCAGTGATGGCTTGCTTGAATTTGCATTGGTTAAGCAGATCACCAACAGTATCGAAAGCTTTCAGACTGGTATCCAGCAAGGTCTTATCAACTTCATGAAGTTCACCACATTCAGGGATTGCGCCGTTATTCTTAGCTGCCATAGAGACGCACCGGTTAACGAGATTGCCCCATTCGTTCGCCAGCTCCTGATTGTTTCGGCGCACGAACTCGTCCCAAGTGAAATCGGTATCCCGCGATTCAGGCCCGGCAACAGCAATGTAATAACGCAAGGAATCCGGGCCGAAATCACGCAGAAAATCACTGACATAAATAACGTGGCCGGTGGAGGTATCTACTTTGGAGCCTTTCATCGTCAAAAACTCAGAAGAAACCACCTCGGTCGGCATATTCAATTTGCCGAAAAACTCAGAAACCTCGCCACCACGCGCACCCAAGCCGTTAGCCCCAAGAATCATCGATGGGAAAATAACCGAATGAAAGACGATATTGTCTTTACCCATAAACATGTAGATCTTGGCTTCTGGGTCATTCCACCAATCCCGCCAACGCTCTGGATCCCCGATGCGTTTCGCCCATTCGATAGCTGCCGACAGATAGCCCATGACCGCATCGAACCAAACGTAGATACGTTTCATATCATCATCGTCCCAACCAGTAATCGGGATTTTTATCCCCCAATCAAGGTCGCGGGTGATAGCGCGCGGCTTGACCTCTTTAGCGAAGTTATAGCTGAAGTTAAGCACATTTAACCGCCAGTCAGTGCGCTGATCTAGCCAAGACATTAAGGCGTCAGCCATCGCCGGCAAATCGAGGAAGAAGTGGGCGGTCTCTCTAAACTCTGGGGTTTGCCCATCAATCTTGGAACGCGGATCAATAAGATCTGTCGGGTCTAGTTGGCGGCCACAGTTATCACACTGGTCACCACGCGCACCGTCGAATTTGCAGAAAGGACAAATGCCCTCAACATAACGGTCTGGCAGGGTTCGTCCGGTCGAAGGTTGGAAAGCACCTAACTGACGCTGCTCGACGATATAACCGTTACGGTAAAGCGCCTGGAACATTTCCTGAACAACCTTTGTGTGATTGTCAGTGGTGGTGCGGGTATATAGGTCGTAGCTGAGCCCTAAAGAATGTAGGTCTGTCACCAAAATACGGTGATACTTGTCTGCTGTTTCTTGGGGGGTTAGCCCTTCCGCGTCCGCTTTCACCTGGATGGCGGTGCCGTGCTCGTCCGAACCAGAAACGAAGAGCACATCGTGGCCACTCATTCTCATGAACCGGGCGAAAACGTCCGATGGCACACCGAATCCGGAAACGTGTCCGATGTGGCGGGGGCCATTAGCGTATGGCCAGGCTGCGGTTGCGAGTATGCGTGACATGGCTCCTAGCTTATGGCACTAGCGCAGCCTAGTCATTTCCGAAACTATTCGGCTTGGCGATAACGCTCTACGATGGCACGCATCGTCTCGATGATGTCTGCTTTTAACCCGTTATTTTCCATCTGGATAACGCCAGCTATCGTGGTGCCGGCCGGGGTACAGACTGCGTCACGCAGCCCAGCGCAGTTATCGTCAGTTTCTGCCACCATTTTCGCGCTACCAGCAAGACTGGCGGCGGCCAGCTGGTAGGCTTCCGCGATTTCTAGGCCTTGCTCTACCCCACCCAATGCCATTGCTTCAATAACCGCATAACCGATAGTCACCCCGGAACCAGCCATGGCGGTAACAGCGGCCAGCTCGGGCTCGGGCACCTCAAAAAGGGTAGCGAAAGTCTCAAAGAAGTTGATGACTTTTTCGCGGTGAGCTTTAGGGCAGTCTGTTGGAAAACTCAACCCCACAACCCCTGCCCCAACCTTGGACGTAGTGTTAGGCATGGCGTGTACCACTGTTGCGCGTGAGTCAATCTGGTCGCGAATACGCGCCATAGGATAGCCAGGCGCAATATCAACTAGCACGGTATCTGAACCAAGATAGTCGGCTATTTCCGCTATAACTTTGGGATAGTCGGCGGGTTTGACGGCCAAAATCACCAAGTCCGCCCCATTTACAGCCTGTGCCTTGTCAGGCTGGCTGACAACCTGGAATTGTTGCGTCAAACGATTCATCGAAGACTGGCTAAGAGCGTTAACGCTAATTTGTTCGGGCTTTATGACGCCAGACTTCACCACCCCAGCGATCATCGCTTCAGCAATATTGCCGCATCCAATGAATGTGACTTTCATCTCTGCCTTCCGTTGTTTGGCTAGGGAGTTTGACTCTGTTTTTGGCATTTCAGCCGTCGTAAACAAATCTGGTTGATCATCTAACTGACTGGCGATATCCAAGGTATTGGCCATAACGTTGAATCCTGGCCCGCGATCTACCCGCTCTCCATTTTGGACGGCTTCGGCAGCTGCCCGCGCCCTAGAATCAGCGGCTTCGTTCAGCCCATGACCACTGTGCCCTTTAACCCACTCGAAAGTGACATCACGTCCAGCAATAGCCTGGGCTATGGCCTTAATGATCTCAACGTTTTGGACAGGCTTACCGTCCGCTTTCTTCCACCCGCGACGCTGCCAGCCCGGCATCCACTTGGTAACAGTGTTAATGACATATTGCGAGTCACACACCACTATTAGTGGCTCGTTAATGTGGGCACTAGCTTGAAGTAAATTCAGGACAGCTTTTAATTCGCCTTGGTTGTTGGTGCCGTCGCGCCACCCATCGGCAGCCCATGATTCTTCGTCGATATACCAAGCCCACCCAGCTGGACCAGGATTATTTAACGATGAACCGTCAGCAGCAGCTCTAATCATTTTTCTACCCAATTGCCGAATCAGAGGTGACAGTAATATTGCCGCTAATGATGCCGCGCTCGGCCGCGTCTAACTCGCTGACTACGCCTTGCTCAGCTTTCACCCCAACTAATTTTGCGCCACCATTTTTCACAGTGCCAATGTAGAGGGCGTTAGTGAAATCACCAGTGATAGCTTTTTCAATAATTTCGTAGACTCCAGCAGCAATATCTTTCGTTGCCGAGCCGATGATTTTGTCGCAGCCAGACGTGGTCTTGCACCCGTCACTGTCAGTCCAAATGATTTTCGCGTCCGACGCCAAAGCACCAGTGCCCGACTCGCCCGCCACCGGCATCAGGACGTCCACACCATCCAAGACCATCTTCTTAGCCAGCGTCTCGCCGGCGGCAGGGTCGTTAAACGGTTTAGCGGTAGAAATTGATTCGCCTTTCTTGGTGGCCAGATCCCAGCCAAGCACTTCGACTTTGGCTGATTTCTGCTCGTTGTAGTAGTTCACACCTTGAACGAATCCGTCTAGATACATGGTGACAGCTGGCACAAACAACCCGCCGAATACGCCAACTTTTCCTGACTGAGTTTGGCTGGCAGCTAGATATCCAGCAAGGAAACCAACCTCATGAGTGTTAAAGACCATCACCTTAAGATTGGGCAACGATTCGCTAGCATTCGTGTCAACAAGCACAAACTTGACCTGCGGGTTCTCTTTAGCACCCGCTTGGATAGCCTCTGCCACACTTTCGCCCACACCGAAAATTATTTGACATCCGTCATCCACGAATTTCTGCAATTGAATGGCGAAATCATCGCTGAGAATCTCGCTAGTTTCTACCCCGAGTTCAGTTTTCGCTTGCGCTAGGGCTTGACTAGCTTGCATTGAGACAGTGGTGGTGTCAGCAGAAATTAGGCAAGCTCGAAACTGCAAAGGGGTTGGGGTGGCTGAGCTTTCAGCGGCCGGTTTCGCGGCTGGTGGGGTGGCGCAACCTGCTAACAACAAAACCAACGCGGCGCCGAGCATAGTTAGACTGCGTTTCATGGCTCCTCCTTTGTAAAAACGTTAGCTTAGATTCCTGGTTCTTCGAGGTCTTCTTCGTGCTGATTCAATGCCAAACCTGTTCTGACCATCGTGTCTTGACGCATCACCCGTTCGTTATCATCGACGGGAGGGGGCACTTCGATACCGTCAAGGGGTGCCTCACGCTTGACTTTCACCCACGCAATCCGGTGTCCATCCATCTGGCAAACAGTGAAACGTACTCTAGTTTTCGGGAATTCTGGCTGGTCAATCTGATCTGATTCGGCCAGCTCGACACAAATGGTGTCGCCTAATTTCGCCACACGCCCTAGCTCAGCCATGACGAAACCAGCCACAGTGTCGTATGGTCCTTCAGGCAAAACTAGATGCGCCTTATCCTCAAAATCTTCCAGCGAGGTCAAACCTTCCACCTCATGCTGTTCGGCGTGCTGGGCGTGGTCATCATCTAATACGTCGTATTCATCAGTAATTTCACCAATTACTTCTTCTAGTAAATCTTCTAACGTGACGATTCCGGCTGTGCCACCGTACTCGTCCAAAACGATAGTTAGGTGTGCTTTCTTGCGCCGCATATATGACAGAGCGTGTAACACTTTCACTGTTTCCGGCAGCGATAACACCGGACGCACTAAGTAACGAATGGGTTGCGCTAACGCTGTTTCATCTAGAGCCATAAGATCACGCACATGCAAGAAACCGATGAGTTTATCAGGCGAGCCATCCATCACCGGATAGCGAGAATGCTCTCGGTCAACAACAGTTTCGATGACCTCGGCTGCTTGATCGTCGGCAGAAAGAAAATCCACTTCTGTGCGGGGAACCATAACTTCTCTTAAGCTGCGATCTCCAGCGTCAAAAACGTCATCTACGATACGTCTCTCCTCGTCACCGAGGGTTTCTGCGGACGCCACCATGGAACGTAATTCTTCTTCAGAAACAGATTCTTTGGCCGCCTCTGGGTCGCCACCGAGTAAGCGCACCATGATATTCGTGCATTTTCCAAGCAGCCAGATCAACGGACGACAGACAGTAGCTATCACCGAAACAATTGGCGCCAAAGCCAGCGCAAATTGTTCTGGACGCTGCAAGGCCAGGCGTTTTGCTGTCAACTCTGACAGCACTATAGAAAAGAACGAGATCAGCGCAGTAACCACAATGATTGCTATCGCATTCGCCCCCGGCACACCCTTCGAAGCCAGCCACGGACCTAAATATTTATTAGCTAAAGAGTCTGATCCGAAAGCTGAACTCATGAAACCGCTCAGCGTAACCCCTATTTGCACCGAGGATAGAAAAAGATTTGGGTTAGAAGTTAGCCGCTCGATTGCTCGCCCGCGTTTACCTTTGAAAGACAGTTTCTTAACTTGAGCCTCACGTAAGGTCACCAAAGACATCTCTGCCGCCGAAAACAGCGCACCTAAGAAGAAGAGCAACAAAATAATGCCGATAGACATCCAGAAATCAGCCATCACATGCCCCCACAGTTCAATCTCACCACGTGGGTGGCGGGTCTATGAACGTCATCAAGGTTTTGACTCACTAATTCAGGTTAGCGTGTTGCTTAAGTTCAGAGGTATTTACTCAGATTCACACTATGAGGCTAGGCAAGTACCCAGCCGATGAGTCAAGCGGCTAGAATTTATTGCAGTAGCCCGCGCCAGTGCAGTCGCTGGCGTTGGGGTTCATCCACTGACATGAAGGGATTTCAATGAACGAGTCTCCGTTAAAGGTTGCCGTTACTGGCGCCGCCGGACAAATCTGTTACAGCCTGCTTTTCCGCATCGCTTCCGGTGCGCTGGCTGGCGATCGCCCCATCGAATTGCGTCTGCTGGAGATCACCCCGGCACTGCCAAGGTTGGAGGGCGTTGTCATGGAGCTTGATGACTGCGCATTCCCGAACCTTGTTGGTATCGAAATTGGTGATGACCCCTACAAGGTTTTCGACGGCGTCAACGCTGCTATGCTGGTCGGCTCCATGCCACGCAAGGCCGGCATGGATCGCTCTGATTTGCTAAGCGCCAATGGCAAGATTTTCACTGGCCAAGGTAAAGCACTAAATGATGTGGCCGCAGATGACGTACGTATTCTGGTCACCGGTAACCCGGCAAATACTAATGCGCTAATTGCTATGAATAATGCGCCAGATATCCCCAATAGCCAATTCGGGGCATTGACTCGTCTGGATCATAATCGCGCAAAGACGCAGCTAGCTAAGAAATTGGGTGTGCCGGTTTCGGAGGTCACCAAAATGACTATTTGGGGCAACCACTCGAATACTCAATATCCGGACGTCTTCAACGCCCTGGTCGGCGGCAAGCCGGCAGCCGAACAAGTCGACGAGGCCTGGGTCGAGAATGAGTTCATTCCGACCGTCGCCAAGCGCGGTGGCGCAATTATCGAGGCTCGCGGTGCGTCGTCCGCAGCCTCGGCCGCTCATGCCACTGTCTCTTGTATGCACGACTGGCTATTTGGTACTCCAGCTAATGATTGGGTTTCCATGGCCGTATGCTCTGACGGTTCCTATGGTGTGCCGGAGGGCTTGATTTCGTCTTTCCCACTAACCTGCGCCAATGGCGAGTGGAAGATCGTCCAAGGCCTAGACATCAACGATTTCAGTCGTTCAAAGATTGACGCCAGCGCCGCAGAGTTGTCGTCTGAGCGCGATACCGTCAAGCAATTGGGTTTGATTTAATTTAAGTCCTTTTATTGCTTAAAGGGGGGTGGCAGGCTACAACCTGCTACCCCCTTTTTTTGTGAACTCATAGCGAGCCACAACCCGACCACCCGACGTCCACCAAAACGACCACCTATTGAGACAGTAAATTCCGTTAGTTTTTGGCGAGTAGATTCACGCTGACAATTGAACGGAGGATCATGTCTGAAAATGGTGCAAGCCGCATGAAACGCGGCGCGTTTAGGGGCAGATCGGCATTCATTCTTGCCGCGATAGGCTCCGCAGTAGGTCTAGGCAACATTTGGCGTTTCCCTTATGTCGCCTACTCCAACGGTGGCGGGGCATTCATCATTCCTTACGTATGTGCCTTGCTCCTAGTAGGCATCCCCATGCTCTTCCTCGACTACGCTATTGGCCACCGCTACCGCGCCTCAGCTCCACTGTCATTTAGACGCTTACACAGGTTAACCGAGCCGATCGGTTGGTGGCAGATGGGTATCTGCTTCATCATCGGTATCTACTACGCGGTAATTCTGGCCTGGGCGGTAATGTACTTCGTTTACTCTTTCACCCGCACCTGGGGCGATGATCCGGGCACTTTCTTCATGGAAACATTTACCCAAACAATCCCAGCCGAACAGGCCACCGTCGGGTTCGATTTCGTCCCACATATTCTAATTCCGCTATTCCTGGTGTGGGCTTCGGTAATTATCGTGCTGGCGCTAGGCGTCCAGAAAGGTATTGCCGGTTCCTCGAAGATTTTCATGCCGCTGCTAACAGTAATGTTCGTGCTACTAGTGATTATCGCTTTAACACTGCCTGGCTCAGCCCAAGGCTTAAACGAATTCTTTACCCCCAACTGGTCGTCCCTGCTTGATTCCGGGGTTTGGGCAGCAGCATTTGCACAAATCTTCTTCTCACTGTCGGTCGCTTTCGGCATTATGCTGACCTATTCATCTTATCTGCCAAAAAATTCCGACTTGACCGGGCCTGGGTTAGTAGTTGGTTTCGCTAACTCATCTTTCGAGATTTTGGCTGGCATCGGCGTTTTCTCCGTACTGGGTTTCATGGCTCAAAGCCAGAATGTACCGATCAGCGAGGTTGCTAGCTCTGGCATCGGATTAGCTTTCATCGCTTTCCCAACGATCATCAATCAGGCTCCTGCCGGTACACTTATCGGCATCCTCTTCTTTGGTTCGTTAGTTTTCGCGGCATTTACTTCGTTGATCTCAATCGTTGAGGTAATTATCTCTGGGGTAGCTGACAAACTTGGACTAGAGCGCATACCTGCAGTACTGGTTGTTGGCATCCCGATGGCTCTAGCTTCACTGCTGCTCTTCCCCACTACTACCGGCTTGAACTTGCTTGACGTTATGGACAACTTCGTCAACAACTTCGGTATCGTTGCCGTGGCTCTGGTCGCCACAGTCACCTTGAGTGCTGCTTTTGGTGCACTGCCGACTTTGCGTAACCACATCAATAAGTCCAGTTCTTTCAAACTTGGACGCACCTGGCAGCTACTCGTTGGCGGCATCGCGCCAGTAGTCCTAGGCTATATCCTCATCAATGAGCTACAAACCGTTATGTCAGAAGGCTACGGTGGAATGCCAAGTTGGTTCGTTAACACCTTCGGTTGGGGCATGTCTGCGCTACTCATTGTGGTCTCACTATTCGCCAGTTTCGTCCCGTGGTCTAAGAAGTCCGCTGCCGCGCAGGTGGATTCAGACGGAGACCTGATTCCACCTCCAATCCTAGATCGCTTAGTGGACGGTTCTAGAGTGCAAGAAGCTATCGATGACCCAACCATCGCCTCTGATGACCTACGCCCCTATAAAAAGCCAGGAGAATAGAAATGACTACTATTTCTGTCATCATGCTGCTCGTTTCCTGCACTATCGTGTGGGGCGGGCTGGCTGCCTCGGTGATATTCCTAATGAGACACCCAGAAGGTTCCGTAACTTTGCTGGATGACCACGGAAATACCATTGAATTGAAAACCGACAACAACTGACACCAAACTCAGTGGCGGGTTGACGGCTTCATGTCGCTGCCCGCCACTGTTGTTTTTCCACCCCGTTAAAGCGATAAGCTCTCTTAGATGAGACCCTAGTCGGCGTGGAAATTCGGACGTGGACGGCTATCCCCCTAGAATTGCGTCGGTACGCCACTAACACCCTGGAGATGATGTGAGCACAGATAGCTTGTCTGGCAGTGTGCTAGACGGACGCTACGAAATTCTCGCGCGTCTAGCTAGAGGCGGAATGGCTACTGTATACCGCGCTTGGGATCGCCGTCTCGAACGTATCGTCGCTACTAAGGTCATGCATGAGGGACTGGGCGACGATATTGATTTCGCCGCCCGATTCGATCGGGAAGCACGCTCAGCAGCTAAATTGACTAGCCCAAATGTGGTGGCGATTTACGATCAAGGCACCGAACAGGGCCGGCCTTATATCGTCATGGAATTCGTTGAAGGTTCCACGCTACGCAATCTTATTGCTCAGGAAGCTCCGGTTAGCCCGCTGCGCGCCCTGCAACTACTTGAACCGGTGGCTAGCGCTCTAGCTGCTGCCCACGCTCAAGGGTTAGTTCACCGTGATGTGAAACCAGAAAATGTGTTGATCTCTGAACGCAAGGAAATCAAAGTGGCCGATTTCGGTCTGGCACGTTCGGTAACCACCCAGTCAGCTACCGCCACTCAAGGCATGCTGATCGGTACGGTCAGCTATCTGCCACCCGAATTGTTGATCTCAGGCAAAGCAGATGCCAGATCTGACGTGTATTCGCTCGGGGTCGTTTTTTACGAGCTACTAACTGGTACTAAACCGTTCACTGCTGAGAACGCCATCTCAGTGGCCTATGCCCATGTACGTCAGGACGTGCCAGCACCGTCGAAATCACTGGCGAAGATAAACCCTGCTGCTGCAAAGCGACATGAAATTCCAGATTACGTTGATGCCCTCGTGCTGGCGTGCACCCGCCGCGACCCGGCTCAGCGTCCACGCGACGGATTGGCTTTGCTGACTCGTATTCGCAGAGCTCGTAGAGCTATTGAGCAAGGGGTAAAAAATGATGAGACGCTGGCCGCAATAATGCACCCGCTGGCCGGCTCGCCAAGCAATTGGCCAGGAACTCAGCGGATTCCTGTAGGCGCGACCCGAGCCACCCCTAGCCAAGCTATTGCGGCGCTTAGCCCAGCACCGGCTGAAGACCCAGATACACAGCACGATGATCTACCAGCGGTTGAGCCGGTACCAGCTCCTCCAATACCCAAGAAAATAAAATCTCATAATTACAAGCGTCGTCGCACTATTTTTGCACTGATATTGGCTTTGCTGGTGATGACGATTGGGGTTGGCACTTGGTGGCTTACCTCTGGCAGATTCATCCCAGCACCAAACTTGGTTGGCCTAAATCAAGAAGCCGCTACCCAAGCTGCAGCTGATGTCGGGCTAGAAGTCATATTTAGCGAGGACTACTCTGAGGACGTGGCAGCCGGATTGGTTATTTCTACTGATCCTGAGCCAGAAGCCAAGGTTAAACGTAGCGGCACCATGCGAGCTGTCTTATCAAAAGGGCCAGAACGCTATCCGGTGCCAGATATTTACGGCAAAACGATTGATGAGGCTAGACCGCTGCTGGAACAAAATAATCTAAAGCTAGGTGAGGTCACGGAAGTTTATCACGACACCGCCCCTGAACGTACCATCGTCGAAACTTCGATTGGAGCCGGGGAAATGGTGCCGCGCGATACCACCATCGATGTGAAAATTTCTAAAGGGCGCGAACCTGTCAAGGTACCGAATGTGGTTGGTAAAACCATTACCGAAGCCGAAAAAATTCTTTCTGATTTAGGTTTAACAACGCAAGTGTCTAGACAGTCCAGTACGGAAAAAGCCAAAGACGAGGTAATCTCGCAGTCCCCTGCCGCCACTGAAACAGCCTACGCTGGTGATGCCATCGCACTAACTGTTAGCGATGGCCCACAAAAGATTGAGATGCCGGACGTAGAAGATAAACCCGTTGATGAAGCCAAACAAGTATTAGAAGATGCCGGCCTGGTGGTAGACGAAATCAAATACCCGTTTGGCACCCGCAACCGCAAAGTATTGTGGACTGACCCTGGCAAAGGAAAACTAGTCGACCAAGGCTCTAAGGTGACGATTACTGCCCGCTAAAAATCACTTTTTGGCCAGCACGTAAATCGATAATCTGACATTTGGTTAGCCTGTGTAGGTGGCCGCTAATCATTTCGCGGCCACGCTCATTTAGCAGGCCGTCATGGATGATGAAACCTTTAGGAGCACCAACCTGACGCACAAATTCAATCACTTCTTTGGTGGCTGACCATGGGGCTTGGAGGGGAATCCCTAAAATGTCGATATTTTGCGGGATAACGTCTAAAGCGTCACCTGGATGAAACAGCGTTGGTTGGCCGGGCGCGCTAATCACATAGCCGAGGTTAGGCACTCGCGGAATATCGGAATGTATGACGGCATGTTGGCCCCCAACGGTTTTAATATTCAGCTCACCGCAGCTAAACGTCTGGCCAGCCGACAGTCTATGTGCCGGCACCGGCAATGGCAGCAGATCTGCAACGCTAGCCTCCACCCCAACCCAGACTTGGGAATGGACGGCAAGGAATTTAGGTAGCCGATCAGGATCAGCATGGTCAGCGTGACGATGAGTGATTAGCAGATAATCGAGGTTTTCGATGGCTTCCCAGCCGGTAGAAAAATTGCCTGGGTCAATCAGCACCCTGGTCTTGTTAGCTTCTACTAAGACGCATGAATGTCCAAAGGAAGTTATGCGCATTTCACCACCCCACCTCGGGATTAAAGCTGCCAGTCCAAGAGAGTGGATGGGCGTTTCTTGTGCCTAAATTCGTTTAACCTGGTAGCAATCATAAACGCAATCTCTAAGGACTGGTTGCGGTTCAGTCTTGGGTCGCAAGCTGTTTGATAGCGCGAGACTAGATCTTTTTCTGATAGCTGAAATGCCCCACCAACACATTCAGTGACATCTTGACCTGTTTGCTCTAGATGGACGCCGCCAGGCCAAGTACCCATCTGCTTGTGAACATCGAAGAAACCGTTTATTTCGGCTACCACATCGTCGTAGCGACGAGTCTTATAGCCATTGGCGCTCTCGAAAGTATTGCCATGCATGGGGTCACAAATCCAGGCAACGAGCCGGCCAGTTTTGGAAACGGCCTCAATGATGGGCGGCAACTTTTCTCGCACCTGTCCAGCACCCATCCTAGTGATGAGCGACAACCTACCTGGCTGACGGTCAGGATCTAACCGCTCGCATACCTCCAAGATTTCGTGGGTAGTGGCAGACGGACCAATTTTTACCCCCAACGGATTGTGAACGTGGCGCAATAATTCCACTTGGGCGCCTTGCGGGCTACGGTTGCGTTCCCCAATCCAAACCATGTGCCCGGAGGTGGCATAAGGGTTTCCGGTTCTAGAATCGACCCTTGTCAAAGCGTGTTCGTAATCTAATAGCAGGGCTTCATGGGCGGCGAAAACTTTCACAGTATTCATGGTCACGTCATCAACGCCGCAAGCATCCATAAAACCTAGCGCCCGATCAATCTCAGCCGCCATCTGCTCATATTTCTTTTCTACGTGGTCGTCCTTGACAAATGACGAGTTCCAAGCGTGCACATGGTGCAAATCTGCAAACCCGCCTGACACGAAAGCTCGCACTAGGTTCAAGGTGGCGGCAGAAGCGTTATATGCCCTAATCAGCCGCTGTGGGTCATGACGACGAGCCTGGGCGGTGAACTCAAAACCGTTGACAGCATCCCCACGATAGGCCGGAAGAGTGATTTCACCACGCGTCTCGAAATTTTTCGATCTCGGTTTTGCGTACTGGCCGGCGATTCGACCAATCTTTACGACTGGCACCTGCGCCGCATAGGTCATTACCACGCTCATCGACAGCAGCACCCGAAGTTTTGCCATGATGTTGTCGGCACGCACCATAGCGAAAGTTTCTGCACAATCCCCACCCATCAGGATGAAGGCTTCACCCCTAGCTGCACAGGCAATTCGGTCGCGTAGATTATCCGATTCGGCGACGAATACCAGCGGCGGAAAATGGCGTAATTGCGAGACAACCTGGCGCGCCTCGTCAAGATCTTCATAGACGGGCTGCTGCAATTGCGACAACTCGTGAAGGTGCTCTAATGACGGGACTAAATCAACCACATCCCTAGGATAGGCGAGTAATCGGTAAGTAAGTCACCTGGCTCACTATTACTTCGATTGTTGACGAGCGGCGGCTTCTTCTGCCTCAGCCAGTCGCTCAACATATTCACGGGCAGCTTTGGCGGCTGCCACCAACTGAGCCTCTTCTTCTTCGGCTTCCTCAGCCTGACGTTGTAATTCTTGCTCGCGAGCAGCTTGGGCTTTAGCCCACTGCTTCTCAGCCTTTCGAGCAGCCAAATCCACTTGATGAAGTTTCATGTCCCTGGCTTGCTCATAATAAGTGTCTTGATATTCCTGACCGCTAAGTTCGGCTATTCGCGTCATCAATTCGTCGGTTATCCCACGCAACCAATAGTTATCAACCTGGTCACTGGCTCCAGTCATTTCTTGATAGCGCGACAAATCAAGCGGTTTAGCGACTTTCAGCACCCAAGGCGCGCTGGAATTTTCTGGTGTTCGCGATAATCCACAAGGAATTAAGTCAACCCCTAGTCGCAAGGCTAAACCGGCAACTTCTGGATAACCGCGATGTAGTTTGCCATCAATGCTTGGATAGCGTTCTGGGAATATCAATACCAATTGGCCACGTGATAACGCTTTTTCAGCGATGGAACGCCGATGCGACTCATTGGGTTGTCTGGCTGGGCTGATTTTATTCAAACTTATGGTTTTACGCCCTAAGGCTAAACTGACCCTGAGTGGGTCAAAATTATGAACGAAATTGCATGCCATGATTGCGCCATCGGCAGGTATATTTTCACTACCTTCAACTTCGATACGCAATGGTGCATGGGTTGCTTCTAGAAGTAGCCGGGTACGCGCAATTATGCGATTAAACATCTGGAGCCTCCATGCCAAAGGTGGGGGTCTCTTTCACATTTTCAGCGATCTCAACTTGGCTTAATTTGCCGCGCTTGACCCGAGATGAATAGAGGTCGACGTATTCTTGACCAGTTAATTCTTGAATATGAGCCATGACGTCATTAGTTACCCACCGCAAAGTCGAAAGCTGATGACGAGTCTGACAAAAACGCGAATAGTCGATCGGGTCACCGATGATTATTTTCGCATTCTTCATGGTTGGCAGGCCAAGTTTATTTTTCGTCAATTTCGTATTAATCAAACCAACCGGCAATACCGGTTTGCCAACCTCCAAGGCAAGCCTGGCCACGCCAGTGTGACCCTTGTAGAGGCGGGCGTCTGGGCTGCGGGAACCTTCAGGAAAAATACCGATGACTTGGCCATCGTTTAGCTTTTCTTCAATCGGGCCTAAAGCTGACGCGCTAGCTTTTCCACCAGATCTATCGATGGGCACCTGCCCGACTAGTTTCAAGAACCACGCCACGATACGTCCGGGGATGGATTTAGACTCAAACAGCTCACGTTTAGCCGGGAAGATCATCGCTGGCTTAACTGAAGCCGGCAGCGAGATAGTGTCCCCAGCATCCAGGTGATTTGCCGCTAGGATAGCGCCGCTACTAGGTATTTTGTCTGCACCGATAACCGTTGGACGCCAAATACCACGCACTAGGGGGATAAATATAACTGCCTTAAAGCACCGATACCAGAAATTTCCTAAGTAATATCGATTGCTGAGGTTCTTGCTCATTGCCTCAGTTTAGAACTATTAACATCTGACCTGGCTTAGGCTTGACGCCAAAGACGAGGAACAATGGCAAACGATTTCGATAAACGCTTTAGGGAACTTATCGCCGAAGAATACGGCGACGCCAGCGTCCCGGATATTCCCGAGCCTGGCTCCAGGTCAGGCCTATGCCCGCAACCTGAATGGTTTTCAATGGACAAAGCCCTAGAAAATGTGGAATTAGACCCGCTTAGTGAAAGTGATCGTTGGCGTCCAACCCCGAAACCGCTGAATCTACGGTTACCAAAACGCGCCAAATATGCCGCTGGATTATTCGTTGTGGCAATCTGTCTAGGAGTTTTATTGTTTGCTGGGGTGTTGCCTTACGGTTGGTGGATCGCCTGCCTAGTGGTTTTTGGGGCAGGAATGTTGCTGGTGCTAAGTCTCATCCCTAGTTCAGGCAACCCATACGATTCGGATGATGGCGCGGTGCTCTAACAAGCATCGTTAACCAAAGCAGTCTCAGGTATCTCAGTATCTGGGTTTGTCCAAAGCTCACGGATTAGGTTGTCGTCACCGTTTAGTAGTCGCACCGTCATTGCGGCGCGCGCATAGGCGAGCTCTCTAGTGTCAGGATCACTGGATAACAATTCCTCGTCGCCAGGCGGGTTAACCAGATCGCAATGTTGACGCAATAGGGCAGTTGAAGCTTCAGCCATTTGCGGGAAACTGTTTAACGCTAACGATTCTGCCAACCCTTCTAACACCCATTTTCTGCCTTTTACTGGTTCGCCAAGGCCACCAGTCGCCACGTGAACAGACTCGTGAGCGATAAGAAATGCACTCTGAAGACCTTCACGACCCAAGCTCAACACATCGTTGACGACGATAGCCATTGCCGCCGGGGAGCCCGGGTTGGCGAAATCTTGCCGCCAAGTAATAGCCCAGTCATCATCAAAATCAGCGGTTCCCGTGACGGCGTGAAAAGCGGGCTGAGTAGGCACAATCTGGATAATTAACCGCCCATCCCAATCTTTTTTCAGCGCTTGCGACAATTTGGACGCAGTTTCTATCCCCTGTTGCCCAGCCCCCACCCATCGCTCTACTCCCCGCCCGAGGACGGTAAGGTCGCCTAACGTGACCACGTCGATAGGTGTGGATAACCAAATCGGAGCTGGCTGACCCTCAAGCGGAGACATTTTTGTGATTTTGCACAATTTATTGCTGCACCGGGCAGCCACTTGCACCTCATGCCAGGCGTCTTCGTCGTCTGGGCCTGGCCGCCAGCGGGCAGTAAGCCGGCCTGCACCTCCAGCAGTGAAGTTTATCTGAGCCAGGTTTTTCAGGTTACTGGCGAGCCAATCGGGCTGGCTATCGTCGAATAACGTAGCCAAATCCAAACTTTTGCCTTTAACGGCTTCGTTCAACTGGTCAGCAACCCACTCCGTGTCAGTTTGACTCAAGGCAGCACCCTGGTTTTTGGGAGCGCATCCGCTCAATAGCAGGGCAAATATCACGCACAATGTGAACGCCCAAGACTTGCGATTGCACCTCACTAGCGTCATGAATCAATTTTGCCTGAGGAAAGTTGTCACCATCAAGGACTATCGTCAAGATCATGACTTATAAGTCGTCGAAGAACGTCACCCAACCCAGCTTCGACGATTTCGGCACACCGTTGTCACAAGTCACTTTCTGCGTGGTTGATCTAGAAACTACCGGCACTGGCCAAGATTCAGCTATTACCGAATTTGGTGCAGTGAAAGTTTGTGGTGGTGAAGTTATTGGGGAATTTGCTTCCCTGGTAAACCCAAGACGCCATATCTCAGCTATGGTGTCTACTTTGACTGGAATCACTGACGCTATGGTGGCTGATGCCCCTACTATCGAGCCGGTTTTGGCCAGTTTCTTAGAGTTCGCCCGCAACACCACCCTGGTAGCTCACAATGCTGGTTTCGATATTGGTTTCTTAAAGCGCGCTTGCGCTAGCCTCAATTTTCCTTGGCCGGGTAATCCGGTTATAGATACCGTAAAGCTGGCTCGTCACCTGTTAAGCCGAGACGAAGTGTCTAATGTGAAATTAGCCACCCTGGCTAGGTTCTTTAAGGTTCCAGACCAGCCAACCCACCGAGCCTTAGATGATGCCCGCGCCACCGTCCACGTGCTGCACGGATTATTGGAACGGGTAGGCAGTTTCGGCGTGACCACGTTAGAAGATTTATTGACTTTCAACCGTCGCGTCTCCCCCGCGCGACGCGCGAAACGACGTTGGGTAAAAGATCTTCCTCAAGACGCGGGCGTCTACCAATTTTATACGGATGCCGCTACCGCCAATGGCGGCCGAGAGGTGCTCTATGTCGGCAAATCAACAAATATAAAACGCCGGGTAGCTAGCTATTTCACTGCTGCTGAGACGCGCGGACGCATGGAGGAGATGATTCGCGTCGCTAGCGGGGTGGAGGCCATAGTCTGCCAAACCGCATTGGAGGCTGAGATACGCGAATTACGCATGATCGATTCCCTAAAACCTAGGTACAATTCGCGTTCAAAACGCCAACATAAAGTCAACTGGTTGAAGCTGACTACAGAGCGCTGGCCACGGCTTTCTGTGGTTAAACAAGTACGCGACGATAACGCCAGTTATTTCGGACCCTTTTCGTCCAGACAAGAGGCTGATCAAGTCGTTGAGGCGCTTTGGGAATTTCAGATCAGACAGTGTAATCAACGCCTAACCGCAAACAGTAAACACCGCGCCTGCGTCCTAGCCGATATTGGACGCTGTATTGCCCCCTGCCTTGGCGCCAGTGACGAAGATAGTTATGCCCAGGCAGTGCACTCAGTAGAGTCGGCCATGCACACTGACGCTAGACAGCTCGTCAAAAAGCTAAGCGACAAGATGGAAAAGTTAGCTAGCCAAGAAAAATTTGAGGAGGCTGGCGAAACTAGAGACAAATTGCTGGCTTTTCTAGCAGCAGTTCAACGCTGGCAAAACTTGACGTCCGTTTCTCGTTGCCCGCAAATCGTCGCCGCATTATGGGATAACGGCTGGCAAATAAATGTTATTCGCTACGGAATGTTGGCCGCTGCTGGGCGCGCTGACAAGAGTGAATCTGCTTTAGCGGTGATGAATAGGCTGGTTGATCAGGCCGCTACGATCCGTCCGAAAATCGCGGGCTTGCCTGCTGGTTCCGCCGAAGAATGCGCCCGAATTGTCGCTTGGCTAACCCGCCCAGGGATACGACTGATGGATATTGACGGGGATTGGTCGATGCCGATTTATAGTTATTTGCCGCTGCCTGGCAAATATTGCTGACAAACCACTGCTGAGGTTCTAGACAGATATTTCACACACAACTGCGTTGGCTAGCCCCTCGTAGCTACTTTGGCTCTAAAATGCTAGTCATGATAACCGCTATCTCATTTGTCCAGGTGCAAAGCGACCGAATCCCGGAGGTGGCTAGCGAAATTGCCAGCATTCCAGGGGTTTCTGAGGTTTATTCAGTCACCGGCAATCTTGACTTGGTGGTAATGGTTCGGGTCAGAGAATTTGACGAAATATCTGAGCTGATTTCAGACAAGCTAAACAAGGTTCCTGGTGTCATTGATACCACCACCCACCTAGCTTTCCGCACCTATTCAAAAGTAGATCTGGAGGCCACTTTCGCGATCGGTGAGTGAATGTGAAAGTGGCCTGCCAATGCCAATTGAGTTAATTAAGCAATCTCAATTGATTCAATAACAACGTCTTCTAACGGACGATCCGCGTGGTCGGTAGCCACCTTGCCTAGTTCGTCAACGACTTTCTTCGAGTCCTCGTCAGCCACCTCACCAAAAATGGTATGACGCATATTCAGCCATGGGGTTTTGACAGTGGTGATAAAGAATTGTGAGCCGTTAGTGCCCGGACCGGCATTAGCCATAGCTAGCAGGTATGGGCGGTCGAATTTTAGTTCAGGATGGAATTCGTCACCGAATTGGTAGCCCGGCCCGCCGCGACCAGTGCCAGTCGGGTCGCCGCCTTGAATCATAAATTCGTCAATAATGCGGTGAAATATGGTGCCGTCGTAATAGTTGCCTTTCTTAACAGCACCATCACGCGGGTCACGATACTCTTTGGCTCCAGTGGCTAGCTCCACGAAATTGCGTACCGTCTTCGGGGCTTGATTCTCGAAGAGGTCAATCACAATCTTGCCGTGGTTGGTATTAATAATCGCTTGAGTCACAGTAGTCCCTTCTCTTTCAAATAACAGTGTCAAGTTTTCCAGATAGCCCAAAGTTTTTCGACATCTGTCCTGGTTCTGGCTTTAAATGGCAAGTAACCTGGACTGTAGCGCGATTACGCGCATGCTCGATTACGAGCCAACCAATAGATCGGAGTAGATCATGCCCTGTTGCAGAAAGAAGAAAGCTCAGGCCGCCGCCAAGAAGGCCGCCGCTAGAGCTCAAGATGCGTTAAACCAAGCTCACGACAGCTTTGATGACGCTTTTTCAGATGTGAGCGACTACGTTCGCCCACGAGCTGAGCGCGCCTTTTCGGCTGCCGAACAGGCTAGCCAGGACGCATTGAAGTCTGCCAAAAAAGCCCGCAAAGAGGCTGTTCGCGCCTATGAGCACAAAGTTGTTCCAGCGGTAAACGACGTCATCTCTAAAGTTCAACCAGCTGTAGAAACAGCTTATGACAATGTGTCTGATGCCTTTTATCATGAGGTCATGCCGCGTTTGGCGCACGCTTGGGAGCAAGCTCAAGAAAACCCGACGGTACAAGAAGCTAGTAACCGTGTTGGTGCCGCTGTGGCTGCCCTAAAGGGTGACTTATCACTACCAGAGCCAGTGCTGCCCGCACCGCGCAAGAAGTGCCGCATATTTAGAAAGATCTTCACTTTTGTCGGCATCAGCGCTGGAGTGGCTGTCATTGCATTGGCGATTAAGGCGTTGCTGGGCGACAAAGATGATGGCTGGACTCCGCAAGCCCCCAGCGAGCCATATCGTGCCGACGATTCAGCTTGGGGCTCGGATTCTGTTGACGATGAATCTAGTGAGCCCGCAGAGTCCAAATCTGATGACGAAGACGAAAAAAGCGAATACGGTGAGGGTGCCTATGTCGGCGACAACCCGCCCGAAGGGTTCATCTTCAAAGGCAATGAACGGTCGATGAAGTATCACGTGCCTGGCACTGGCGGCTACGAACGCACCAATGCGGATGTGTGGTTCAACAGTGAAGAAGCCGCTGAGGCTGCCGGCTTCACCAAGGCTCAACGGTAATCATCAATTAAAAACTGCTAGTGGGGCGCCTGAATATACAGGCGCCCCACTTTGTTTTCGTAAAGTACCTAACAAAGATGCAATCAACGGCAATTATTTGATTCTAAATTGTTGGTCACACCAGCCGTGAGACAATCAAACCGAGGCCAAGACAGACATTAAGAGAGGTTTTTATGCCGCGTCTAGTTGATCTAAAAGCCACCCCCTATAACCTCGATGATGAGCAAATTAAATGGGTGGAAGACACAATTTCATTGATGACCGACGAGGAAAAAGTCGGCCAACTATTCACAAATCTTTTTCACTTCGGCAAAGACACGTTTTCTGGCAACGACCTGACGAACCAGCAGATCGTCGAGAAATACCACATTGGTGGCGCTCGTTACCAGGCTGGGACAGGTGAGCAAATTCAAGATTTATTGAATGATTTGCAAACTTATTCAAAAATCCCATTATTAGTGGCAGCTAACTGCGACGCTGGCGGTAATGGTGCGTGTTCAGATGGCACCTATATCGCTTCCGGCGCCCAATGTGAGGCTTCACAGGATGTGCAGGTAGCTCACGATGCCGGTTTCGTGTCCGGGCGCGAAGCGACAGCGCTTGGGGTAAACGTAAATTTTGACCCATGCGTCGACATTTTGTTCAATTGGCGTAACACCATCGTCAATACTCGCGCCTATGGCACCAACGCTGATGACGTGATTAAATACACGTCCGCCTATATTGCTGGTCTTAAAGAGAGCGAGATTGTTTGCTGCATTAAGCACTTCCCCGGTGACGGCGTCGAAGAACGCGACCAGCACCTTGTTTTGGGTGTCAATGACCTTGACTATGACGAGTGGATGGACTCTTTCGGCAAAGTTTATAAACACCATTTCGCCGCCGGCGTGGAGATGGTTATGGCTGGCCATATCGCATTGCCGAAGGTGCAAAAGAAGTTGAGACCCCAGTTGGCCGACAAGGATATGTTGCCGGCAACACTCGCCGAAGAGCTTGCCACAACGCTGCTTAAGGAAGAGCTCGACTTCAACGGCATGTTGATTACGGACGCTTCCCACATGTTAGGCATGACCTCAGCGATGCGCCGCGAAGATTATGTGCCAGGGGCTATCGCCGCCGGCTGCGACATGTTCCTCTTCTTCAACGATATCGATGAGGACTGGAACTTCATGCTAAAGGGCTACCGCAACGGCGTCATCTCTGAGGAGCGGATGACTGACGCGCTACGGCGAATCCTGGGGTTGAAAGCCAAGCTTAGGCTGCCGGAGAAGAAAGCCAATGACACTTTACTTAAAGACCGTAAAGAGCTTGAGGTTATCGGCTGCCCAGCACATTTGAAGATGCGTAAAAACGCTGCCGACAAGGGCATTACCTTGGTGAAGAACACTCTTGACCAGCTGCCGCTAAACCCCAAAGATCATAAGCGGGTTCGTCTCTACTATTTGACTGGCGAAAAGGGCGGCATGTTTGCCAGCAGCGACGCCACCCTAGACGTTTTCAAAGATGAGCTGACGAAACGCGGCTATGAGGTGAGCATTAACGATGGCACGACCCGCGTCAAAGGCTCCACGCTGGAATACCGTGATGAGGTAGATGCGGCGCTGGTGATAGCTGAAGTTGTTGGCTATGGCGCCCAAAATAATTACCGCATTCAATGGAAGACAGCGATGTCCAATGAGTGCCCATGGTATGTCTGGGAAGTTCCGACCTTCATGGTCTCGCTCAATTTCACCACCCACCTGCATGACGCGACGATGGTTAAGTGCTACATCAACGCCTACCACTCCAATGAAGACATCATTAAGGCGACCCTCGACAAGTTGGAAGGTAAATCTGAATTCAAGGGCACACCGAATGAATTAGTTTGGGCTGGCAAGTGGCAAGCCCGTCTCTAACCGGCAAGCTGCATTAGTGGTATGAATTCCAAACGTTAGGCTTGCATCGCATAAATTTTTCGGAAATGTTAATGCCGCAATCAAAGACGCAAGAGTAATGCTTAGAATACGGATCCGCTTAGCAAAAATGAAAAATAGACATCTTAAACACACAATCCCATAACAATAAGTGGGTTAGTGGATAGTACTTAGCTATCCACTAACCCACCAATAAATTGAAATACAAATCTTCTTAGCCACAGCATTAAATGCTTGAACGTTGAGATTTTAGCCAGGCATTTAACCCGTTAGCAGCAGTGACTTCTAGTCTTGGATCGGCGAAGATTCGTCCGTCACGGGTTAAGAAAATAGTCTTTATCTGCGGGGTGGCCAAATCTAACTCGATTGCTTTTTCTATACCCATCGCAAGGAAAGCTGTTGAATAGGCCTCAGCCGACATGCCATTTTCCGCACACACCACAACCTGAGCTAAATCGGTTAATGCCGGCAAGCCAGTATTAGGGTCAAGGACGTGACTTTGCCCCAATGAGAGACCAATTTCGACGTCTAGGTCAGCGGATACACTCAAGGCTGCAGAATCTAGTAGAAGAGTTCCAAACTGATTAAACCCCCGCCATGGGCTGGTCAAACCGACAACGGCTGGTTTACCAGCCAAAGCTATCGATGACGACCCAAGTGTGACGAGTATCCTTTCCACTCCATGTTCTACCCCCAGATCACGCAGTTTATCTGCCGCATAACCTTTAGCTATCCCACCAAGATCGATGCTGCCAGGCCTGGCGTCAACTAATCTCGCCTGCTGACCCCTGATTTCGATACGACCTTGAGCAGGTTTGGCATCACTTAGGCAACCGGTAGCCAATGCACGCATTTGTTGGCCTAGTAGCGGGTTGAAGAATCCGCTACTAGCAGCAGCCAGCTGGTTAGCGGCCAATAACACGCAGCCGCAATCTTTAGATACGGTACGCCAGCTAGACCCTAACTGTGAGATTTCGGAATTTGCGATAAATCTGCTGAATATCGTCTCAAGGCGTGCACATTCAGCTTGGGCTGCCTCAGCCAGCTCAGCGTCTTGATCCGGGGCTGGTCTGCCGTCAGGCCAAGACCAAGTCAGATTCGCCCAGGTGCCCATCGTCGCAAATGTGGTGCGCGGCATCTTGAAAATCTTGACTAATGTTGTGCTTTTCTTACGGCGTCACGGATAGCGCCAAGAAATTGCCGGTGCGAAATCGAGGCGCCCGCTATCACCTCTACCTTGTTCTGATTACCCGTTTCTTCGAGTTGAGTGACATAGGAGTGTTCGGCGGCGATAGCATTCTGGGCGCGCTGATAAAAGGCCTCATCGTGGGGGGTGCCGTCAGCTCCTAGGCCATAATTCTCGTCGTGAACGGTGCCGTCCGCGTCATACATTAAGAAGCTCACGTCTTTGATTTGGCCGCTATCAACCTTGAACTTAATAATGCCGTAGCTGCCATCAGTTTCAGGGGCGGCAGTCCCAGTATATTCGCCATTTTCTAGCTGACTTATTGGAGTCGTCGAGCCAGAGCAGCCCGTCAATAACGCGGCTGCGACACTAGCCGCTAAGAGCATTCCTACCTGTGATTTATTCATTGTTACTTTCTTGCGAGTTAGTGGCTTGACCAGCTATTAGGCTGGCTCCCTTAGTGGGGGTGGCCGCAACATCATTGACTTGTTTAGCGATTCGTCCATGCTCCAAAATGATTTGCCGCTGACCCTGGGCGGCAACTTGAGAGTCGTGGGTGACGACGATCAAGGTTGTGCCCGCGTCATGTAGTTGATGGAAAAAGTCAATGACGATTTGCTCATTAATCTCATCTAAATTGCCGGTTGGCTCATCAGCCAAAATCACCGCCGGATGATTTATCAAGGCTCTAGCAACGCATACCCGCTGCTGCTCGCCACCAGATAGCTGACTAGGCAAGTGAGTGGCACGCTCTTCCATACCAACTCTGGCCAGGGCGGCCATAGCTTCGTCCTCGTCCGGAATCGAATGATAATATTGGGCGAGCATCACATTTTCGACCGCATTTAGGTGTTTGACTAGGTGAAATTGTTGAAACACCAAACCGATTTTGTGCCGGCGAACATTAGCCAATTCCGGTTCGCCCATCTTGTCTAAACGTTGCCCCTCTAACAGCACTACCCCATCTGTCGGAGTGTCCATACACCCGAGAATATTCATCAGGGTGGATTTTCCAGACCCGGAGGGGCCAACAACACTTACCCACTCGCCGCGTTTAATTTCAAGGCTGACATTATCCAAAGCAGCCAGATCGCCGTAGCGGCGACTCACCCCGCGAATGGAGTAGACCGAATCGGTCTCGGCCAGCGACTCTGTTTGCGTTACTACCATTTATTCTCCACTCAACACATTGCTTGGTTTAATCCGTGAAATACGTCTAGCTGGCACCAATGTGCCTGCCAAACTAATTACTGTCGCACACGCTAAGGTGACGGGCACTACCAGCCAGTTGATCTCTAAATCGATAGCGAATGCTTTAACCGAAACCAGGTCAGCCATCCAAACGCCTGCCGCTACCCCTATCGAACCGCCGAGCAACCCTAGCAGGATGGATTCTCCTAATAGCTCTTTCAGAATGTCGTCGGAGAGCGCTCCAAGCGCTTTCTTCAAACCAAATTCTTTAGCTCTTTCTGCGACGATGGCATTCAAAGTGGCCGATACCGAAATGACGGTCAAAATAACGATAATTACTGAAACTAACCAAATTAGGCTTTGCATAGTTTTGGCGATACCGGATTCATTTTCGCTAATTCGCCGCACTACTTCGGCTTCTAAACCTTTACCAGTCTGGTTAATCTCTTCGGTTAGCGCGCTAATCGCCGCACTGTCGCCATCAATTGAGTATTCAATCAGGTTATAGCTTTTTGGTTGATTGAAATTCGCTAAGGCACCTTGAGTCATGACGATTAGCTCATCTTCAGCCCCACCAGTATTCAATATCCCGCTAACCTTTAACTGTTTCGCCACACCGTCAGCCTTAGTTGGCTCCGTCAAACCAACATTCTTACCAACCTCGAAACGATAGGTCTGCGCAACTGTTTTTCCGACCAGAATTTCTTCGTCATTGGCTGGCATTTCGCCGTCCACCTGCCAATAAGGACGCACCTTAACGACATCGGCTAGCGGCGCCGCCATCACTTGCACAGACTGCTGGTTATAGAGCAAGTTTGCGTATTGATAAGGGGATCTGCCAAGAGATTTGCCGCCAACAATTTGGTCTACTGTTTGCACATCCTCATCGGTTAATCCTTGAGCACCGTCAGGCAGCACCACCATATTGGCTCCATATGAACGCAACTGTTGACTCATCTGCTCGGGCACGGTATAGGCGATCAATCCCAAACCAGATAGGGTCGCTGCCCCAACAGCGATCGACAGTGAGGCTATGAAGACACGCGACAGCCGGTGCCAGAACGATTTCGTTATCATGCGCAGATACATGCGCTGGTGCGAATTTCTCATCTCATCACCGCCCGTGTAATACCTGCGTGGGTTGCAATTTCAGCATGGAATGCATAGCCGGCAGACACCCTAAAACTACGGTCACTAAAATCACTAACCCCATTAGCGGCGCAACGATAGGTCTAATCGCAATACCAGAGTCAAACACTAAGTGACCCACTAATTGAGCAAGACCAACACCAGCGAAGAAACCCAAAATGCCGCCAACTAAGCCAATAATCAATGTCTCAGTAAGAATTAACCCAATAATTGAGCCATTTCTGGCACCTAACGCTTTCATCAAACCAATTTCTCGACTGCGTTCCATCACGGAGGCTGTCACTAAATTGGCGATTCCTAAGGCAGCCGCCACCATCGCAAAAGCAGCCACCATCGTCATTATTAGTTGCGTCTTATCTAAAATTACGCCCTCGGTGTCAGCAATTTGGCGCACGGCCTTAGCCGAGGCATTCGTCATGACTTCTTCAATTTGATATGAAATCGAGGACACGTAGGCAGTGCAGTACCAGGTTTCCCATTCCTCAATAGAAAGGGTGGTTGGATCTTGGGCGGCTCGACGTGCCAAATCATTATCGGGGGTGGTTAGCGCACGCACCTCAATTTTCTCAACTTGCCCAGCCCGATCTGCCAGTCGCTGTGCGCTAGCTAACGGAATGAAAACTTGGCGATCCTCACTAGAGCCAGAATTGAAAATGCCAGCCACTTTCAAGGACTCAACACCCTTGTCAGTGGTCAATTCCACGCTATCGCCAAGACGCCAGCCTTGTTGAGCGGCAATCCTTGAGCCAACCATCATTTCACCTGCGTCATCAGCCCACTTGCCGTCTATCTGCCACCAGTCACGCATTCGAGTCAACCCAGTGGTGACACTATCCCCATCGGCCAACTCAAGGGTGTTGTTAAACCAGGTGCCAATAGCCTCAACCTCGCCTAAATCAGTTTTCACATCAACTTGAAGGAAAGGCGCGAAGTCTTCAATGTTGTAGGCCCAAAAAATCGTTTTCAGTTTGCCCAATTCATCTTCTCGAAGAGCCCCTTGAGCAGTTTGAGACTGGACGTCATACATATCTGAGATAACCGAAGTGCCTTTAGGTAGCACTTGGATATTTGCGCCATAGGAACCAAGCTCTTGTTTAATTTTGTCGCCAATATCTAACATGACGGCAAACATTGAGGTGGTTAAACTCGCCCCTAAGAAGATCGTCACTGCCACCAATAAGCGTTTAGAAATTTGGCGTCTTAGGGCGCGGAAAATCATTCTAAAGAAAAACATTATTTACTAAACACATTCTCGTGGCTCTCAAGTTCGCTAAGCGAAAAAACTAAATTCGTTCCAGAAACCTCGTACTTAATCGGGATTGGGTTACACCCGCCAGGAAAACCAATAGTTTGGATATTCATCATGACATTACATTTTTTGCAAATGACTTTGCCATCTTTTTCGTAGTACCCGGAATCACCACAAATCTCGCAAGCATCTAACCCGGTACCAAAAGCGCTCTCATTCTTTTTAATCACGATAAAACGCACCTCAACATCGCCCCTAGTTTTATAGGTGCCGCCAGCTTTCGTCGGGTACTCAATATCTGGGTGAGTTTTAATAGCGAATCTATGCAGATGCCCGTCAGACACTAACTCGCGGTCAACTAAGACTTGATCGTCTTGAACGACAGATTCCTCAATTGGTGACAATTCCACCGGAGCTTCTGACTTTGCGTGACCAACCGTCAAAGACAAGGAGAAAAGCAGCGATAACGCTAATGACAGGGCAAAGAACTTTCGTCTAGAAATCTGGTCTGCTTTACGCGCCCTGGCAGCCGCTGAATTAGCTGGCTTAGTACGCGGCATCGACCACAAGGCAACAAGACCAGGCAGAGCAACCAAAATAGCCAGCACTAGCTGAGTGATTGGGCCGTTATATTGAATCCACAACACCGCGTCAAAGACGAGGTCGCTCTTCGGCAGTAGGCCACGGTTTGCGAATTGCTGGTAGAGCAGCACCGCACGCGGCAGAATCATCGCTGCGAAAACTACCAAGGTAATTGCTGAACGAACCCACCAAGACACCCGACGAGCCGAAACGACATAAGCCCAGCTAGCGATTAACACTAATAAAGTGCCGAGCGCATAACCTGCCAACCGCAACAGGCTTTCGCTTTCCCACAGGCTCGACCCCATCAAGACGATGCCATCGGTCCCGTAGAAATACTCAAACCCGAAAAACACCAAATTGAAAGCTAACGCTACTAGCGCCGTAATGCTCAGCGTTCGGTGACGCCAAGTTTGGTTAATGTCATAAAGGTCACGATTGCCGAACAGCCACACTGCGACTAGGAAAGCGATCGAAGCCAGCACAGCTGCAGTTCCGACAATGGCATTCATCGTCGGAATATTTATCATCGAGGTATTTAGCCTCAGCTCCGCGAGAATAAAGGCCGTGCCTAGACCGGCCACCGTAACACCTGCCGTTATGCGGGTCACTAGGCGACGTTCCATCGGAGCGTGAGCCCTGCTAGCCAATAAAATCGCCAGCGACATGAGTAGCGGCATAGCTAATCTCACGGACGAGATAAATAATTTCAGCATTAAATGGCCTCTAGTGATTCAGGTTAGGTGTTTTAACGACCAACACTCCGAGCAGCTGTCTGCTGCCCGGAGCGCTGGTTCAACTGAGGATTTTAGATAAGCTGGCCGTCCCAATTCCAATTCTTGAATTCGAATTTCAGCGGCTCAGTCCAGAACCTGCCTTTAACGCCGGAGGAATCTTTTCCGGTGTGCAACATGAACTCATCAGCCGGTGATGCGATAGTGATCGTCACATCATATTTTCCGGGAGCTAACTTAATATTATTGCCGTAGTGCGGGCCGTCTGAGGCGATCATCGGCATCATAGTGCCAGGGTCAAGAACCTCGCCGGTGCTCTGATTTTTTATCTCCACTTTCGGGTCGAGATAGGGCAAGAACTGATCAGGGTCATAACCCCATTCCTTAGCCTTCTCATTGGTTTTAATGTCAATCTCGAAGTGCATGTCCGATTCGGAGGCCGGCGGCATAGCCATCGAGCCATGCTCCATGTCTACAGCCTGGAAATAAACTAGATTCACTTCCAATGGGCCATTAGTTTGTGGACCAGAATCGCCTACAGCAATCTCGTTAATGCCGATGACGTCGGGGTCGCTAGCTGGTTCTTCACTTTCTTGGGTCGCCCCGGCAGAGGTCTGCGACTCGCCAGGCTTACTTGGAGAATCAGCCGAGCACGCTGAAAAAGCCAGCGCGACAAATAAAGCTGCAATCAAAGCGAGAATCTTCTTCACTTGATTTTGTCCTTTCTATTTAGATGAAGCCGAGGGTTCGGCTTTATCACTCGTATTTTTTAATTTCCGGTATTGAACAATCCACAACACGACAACTAACGCAGCAACTAGTAGCTGAATACCTAAAGTTTCCATAGTCGGATAGATACCCAACAAGGAAATTTCTGGTAACCCGTCAATCCCATGGGATGAGATGACGGCGGCATCTTGAAATTCCTTAACTGCACCGCCAGTAATAGTTACTGCCAGCACGCTAAGCAGCACTGAGGTCCATTTGAAGAAAGCCTTTATCGGCAGCTTTATCCCAAACCGCCAAACTAGGAAGAATAGGAAAGCCAAAATAGCTACTGCTAGTGCCAGTCCTAACCAAATTTTGACGTGGTCACCACCCGTTTTCGCGCCAGCAATGATTGGCAGATAAAACAGCACTGTCTCAGAGCCTTCTCTAAGCACAGCTAAGAACGCCACTAAAGCTAATGCGAAAGCCCCGCCAGCTTTAGCTTTTTCACCAGCGCTGCGTTCCAGATACTCTTCCCAGCGTTTCCCAGAGGCTTTATTCAAAATCCAGTTAGATACCCAGATCAACATGATCACCGCCAATAAGCCGGTAATACCTTCAATCAATTCTTGGGATAGCCCGCTGGAGGCGGAAGCAGTTAGGTTAGCAAATAACACAGCAAGGCCAGCAGAGATAGCCAACGCTGCCAGCACGCCGACCAGAATGCCTCGCAGCTGATCTGGCCGATTAGCTTTCAAAGCGTAGGTGACTACGGCTGCCACTACCAATAACGCCTCTGCACCCTCACGTAACAAGATTAAGAAGGATGCAAAGAACCCCCGCCAGCCAAGCTCAGTATCTGGGGAAGTTAATTCGTCCAGTTTGGTGGCGTCCGCTAATACATAGCCCGCTAGCTCATCGGCTATCGCGGCATATTCTGAGGCAGTTTCGGATTGTGCCTTGGCGATTTGACGAAGGTCAGCGTAGAGCGCCTCTAATTGAGAGACTCGGCTTTGGCCGATATAAGAGATTGTCGCTTTCTCTAAACCGTTAGCCTCGTATTGCGCTAAATAAGCTTCAGTGGCAGCCAAATAGGCATCATCGTATTTCCCAGATTCATAGTCGCCCTTGGCTTTTTCAAGTAGCTCAACAATGTTGTTAGCCACTCTCGTCCATTGGTCATGAAGTTCTGGAGCGTCAGCCAAGTCAGCAACATTGGTTTTCAGCGTGTCAACGACTTTAGCTACTGATTCTTCAATCTCACTTTGGCTAACCTCGTTATTGGCTTGAGTACGTAAATCAAGCAATTCCTTAACGAAAGCGTCAGAACGCTCAGTTGATAGGCGGTGTTTGATTTGATCTTCTAGACCGCTGGTTTGGTAATTCTCGTAATAGGCCTGTCTAATCGAGGTGTTCAGCGCTTCTAAATCACCAGAGGCATATTGGTCAGGGATCTGCTCAATTTTCGCACTCATAGCTTGAACGACGCTGTCCCAGTTTTCCTCCGCTCGCGCCTGAACGGCGCAAATATTAGCCGCCAGACTGGCGCACACTAGGATGAGAAATATCGGCGCTAACCATGAGCGAATTTGACTCTTTAACTTATGGCCTCGCCTATAATCCCCTGTCGCGGACGATCCCACACATTGACGTATCAATAGATTCGCCACTTCCACTCTCTGCATATCGTTGTTTACTGCCTAGCCAGTCGCACATATCGACCAGTCAGTTTTCGCCTAAATGAGCTGCCACCAAAACCATTCAGGTAGCTAATGCTCACCTAAGCAGAACTTAGCATAGCCTAAGTAACCTTACTGGGTGCAAGTTGCGGCGGCAACTTGGTTTCTTAGCTAGCTTTTGCCGCCGAGGCGCGCTAAAGAACGAAACACCAAAACCCACCCTTGGACTTAAAAATTTTTATTTCACCTAACCGGCTGTCTTGCCCACACCCAACAACATTCTGCTAAGAAAGAATAAGTTTCATTAGATCGGGAGTTTTTCAATGACGGCCACTAACCTGACAGACCCAAAAGTTCGTTATCGCTCAGAAAACACGGTGATAGCCGCACTGAAAAACCCTAAAATCCTTCTCCGCGAGGCTCTGGCGGGTCTCGTCGTTAGTTTGGCGCTGATCCCTGAGGCGATTGCATTCTCGGTCATCGCTGGCGTCGATCCCAAAGTTGGGCTGGTCTCAGCATTTATCATGACCATAACAATTGCCATTACTGGTGGCCGGCCAGCAATGATCACCTCAGCCACGGGGGCGGTAGCGCTAGTCGTCGCACCACTTTCCCAAGAGTATGGAATGCACTATCTAGTGGCGACGATAATTCTGGCCGGAATTATTCAAATACTGCTATCTATATTTGGTGTCTCAAAACTTATGCGTTTTATCCCCCAAAGCGTAATGACAGGGTTCGTAAACGCGCTGGCAATCATGCTGCTGGTGGCACAACTGCCAGAGCTGATCTCGGTGCCATGGGCAACCTATTTACTAGTTGCAATTGGCGTCATCATCATCCTCCTTATGCCTAAAATCACCACCGTCATCCCGGCTCCACTCGTATCAATCGTGGTGCTGACGGCTATCGTGATTTTTTCGTCCGTAAACGTGGTAACCGTCGGCGATAAAGGCGCTCTGCCAACGGTAATGCCGAAGCTTTTCTTCCTTAACATCCCATTCACTTGGGACACTTTGACCCTTATCGGGCCTTACGCGATAGCTGTTGCCCTCGTCGGTTTAATGGAAACTTTGATGACAGCCAAGCTGGTTGACGACATCACTGATACTCACTCAAATAAAACGCGCGAAGGCATCGGCCAAGGTATCGCCAATATCGCCTCTGCATTATTTGGTGGCATGGGCGGATGTGCAGTAATCGGCCAAACCATGATTAACGTCAAAGCTTCGCGAGCACGCACCAGAATATCGACCTTCCTGGCAGGGGTATTCCTCTGCATTTTGTTGCTCGGTTTCGGGGATATTGTGGCTAAGCTGCCGATGGCCGCTCTAGTAGCTGTGATGATCACGGTATCTATCGACACTTTCAATTGGCACTCAATTCAGCCAAGCACCATAAAGCGCTTGCCAAAGAGCGAAACGATCACCATGGTCATCACCGTCATCTTCGTACTGGCAACCAACAATTTAGCTATCGGCGTAATTATTGGTGTCCTCGTCGCATCAGTATTCTTCGTCCGTGACATTGCCCACTTGGTTGAAGTTCACCGTAGATCTGATGAGGTGAACGGTGAAGAAGTCGCACATTACAAGGTTGATGGACCGTTACTATTTGCGTCCAGTCATGACCTGACAACAATGTTTGAATACACCAAAGATCCCAACCACGTCATCATCGATTTTACTGACTCCCACATTTGGGACGCCTCCAGCGTGGGTGTGCTAGACGCAGTCCAAGAAAAATATCGCAAACTAGGCAAGAGCGTTGAATTCATCGGCATGAATAAGCCGACCACTAAAATTCATGAGACATTAACCGGCACCATAAACGCGGATTGATTAACTACAACAACAGTTAGCAACAGGATTCGCCACATTGGCTTAACGTAGCGAACCAAGAAGTTTCATCGTCGCTCACTACCCGCTCGCACGCAGAAGGTCTGGGGCGCGAATCTGACGCACTCAAGTTATCCGACTATTTTTCGCCACACCTCACAAAATTGTCACCGGGTAGTTCTAAAGTATTTTCACATTCAAACAAATGTTCTATAACTTTAGGAGGCTCGGAATGAGGCAAACCATTGAGGCTGCGATTGCCCCGCCCAAACGATTCTTCTGGCAAAGCAACCGCTGGCAGGTGTGCGCAGTGCAGCGGTTTTGGATAGAAGCTCTGCCCTGGTGGCGCACTGTCAACGGCAAGCGAGTAGTAGATCGCCGCGTTTGGCGAGTCGAGGCCACCACCTCCACCCAAGAGGCAATTTTTGACCTAGTCAATTGCGGCGACGAGTGGACGATAAGAAAGGCGTGGGATTAGATGTTTACTCATCTTCAAGTAGCTTCTAGCTACTCTATGCAATTCGGCACCGCCAGCCCGAGCGAGTTAGTGGCCGCCAGCCTGGCTCAGGGTGCAAGCCAGTTGGCACTGACTGATCGCGATGGGCTTTACGGCGCCGTCCGGTTCGCCACAGCCTGCCAGAAAGCTGGCATTAGCCCAATTATTGGGGTGGATTTTTCTTTGGCTGATTCAAGCCGCGTAGTAGTTTTAGCTAGGCCAGGGTCAGGTTGGGCGAGTTTATGCCAGCTAGTCACCTGGGCTAACGCGCACCCGAACCAATTAACCGCAAAAACCATCGCCACTTGGCCAGGGCTAGTAGTTTTGCTTACCTCGCAAAGCAATCTCGGACGCCTGGCAAGCAGCGGAAACGCTAGCCAAGCGCTGAAAGAAATTCATGCTTGGAAAACCTTGTTCAAGGCAGAAAACCTCGTAGTGGCGATAACCGATCACCAAAGTGGAGGCAGCGGCTTAAACTCCACTATTCAAGCCACCCGAATGTACCAGGCAGCCCAATCAACCAACACTCGATGCGTCCTAACTAATCAGGTGCGAATGTTGAAACCACTTGATGCTATGACCTGCGATGTGCTCGACGCGGTGCGCCAGTTGGGTCCACTAAGCGAGACCACAATAACCAGGCGAAATGCTGAGGGGTGGCTAAAGCCGGCTGAGCAAATGGCGGCAACAGCAGGCCGTATAGCTGGCAGCAGAACCAGCATTTTGCTTGGCGAGACCCTTGACCTGGCTGACGAATGCTGCCTTGACCCGATAGCCGATATCGGATTGTCCAAGCTGGCTTTGCCGCGTCTTTTCACCAATACTGGCGAATTGATAGACGCCCCGCGAGAGTTGGCAAACCGTTGCCAGGCTGGGCTTTACAGCCGGTATTCCAACCCGAGCCAGCAGATAACAGATCGGCTATCCCAAGAGTTAGCCGTCATCAACGAGTTAGGGTTTGCCAGCTATTTTTTGACGGTTAACAAGGTTGTGGACGCTATTCACACTATGGGGTTGCGGTGCAGTGCTAGAGGCTCTGGGGTCGGCAGTTTGGTTAACTATTTGCTGGGTATCAGTGGCGTGGATCCGATAGCTAATGACCTATTAATGGAGCGGTTCATGTCGCCGCTTAGACATAAAATGCCCGACATTGATTTAGATGTTGAAGCTCACCGACGCGACGATATCTACCAAAAGGTGGCGGACATGTTCGACAATGTCGCTTGCCTGGCGATGTTCGATACCTATCGGCTGCGCGGCGCATTGCGCGATGTGGGCGCCGCGCTATCACTGCCACCAGCCGAAATATCCGCACTGGCTAGGGATTTCCCACATATTCGAGCAGCCCAGGCCAGGCAAGCCATCAAAGAATTGCCGCAACTTCGCCAGCTAAATCTAAAAGATGAGCAATTGAAATTGTTATTCGACCTTGTCGAATCCCTAGATGGGATGCCCAGGCATATTGCGCTGCACCCATGCGGGGTTCTCATCTGCGATGAAACCTTGCCGCTGCGCACCCCGCTACAAGCCAATAAATCTGGGGTTTTGATGAGTCAATTCGATAAGGACGATATCGACGCCCTGGGGCTGCTGAAATTAGACATTCTCGGGGTGCGAATGCAATCTGCAATGTCCTATGCCGTCAGCGAGGTAGCTAGGACAACCAACACCACGCCAGATATTGACACGCTATCCCCTTTCGATGACCCCAACGTTTACAAAATGATTCAAGATGGCCAAACCCTAGGTTGTTTTCAAATCGAATCACCCGGTCAGCGCGAATTGGTGCGTAAGTTCTCGCCAGCTACCTTCAACGACCTAGTGATTGACATATCGCTTTTTCGTCCCGGCCCGGTGAAAACCGACATGGTCACGCCATTCTTAGATGTTCGACAAGGGTGGACGCAAGCTAAATATCTATACCCCTCGCTAAAGCCAATACTTGCTGAAACTAACTCAGTAGTGGTTTTCCATGAGCAGGTGATACGAATCATCGCCACCGTGACCGGATGTTCACTGGCGCGCGCCGACGAATGCCGTCGCGATTTAGCTAACCCGCAAGCCAGCGAGACGTTAGAGAAATGGTTTGTTGTCCAAGCCGAGGCAAATGGCTACTCGCCCGATACTGCGGCTAAAATCTGGGCGACGCTGATAGGTTTTGCCGCTTTCGGTTTCTGCAAAGCTCATGCGGCAGCTTTCGCACTATCCACCTATCAGTCAGCTTGGTTGAAATGGTATTGGCCAGCACATTTCATCGCCGGGGTCTTGACCCATGACCCAGGCATGTACCCTAAACGTTTACTGGTCGAGGAAGCCCGCAGAATGGGGGTTCAGATACTCGGCTTAGACATAAACAAGTCATCGGCTAGCTATCGCGTCGAGAAAATCCCTAACCAAGGGGGAAATCCGGTCACCGATACCTTGCCGAATGGTAGCGGCTGGGGCATTCGGTTAGCCCTATCTGACGTGAAAGGCATTCCTGACAAGCTGGTTAACCAAATCGAATCAGGCCAGCCGTATACGTCGTTAACAGATTTCTGGCAGCGCACAAACACCCCCGTGCCGCTATTAGAAAAGCTGGTCAATGTTGGAGCCTTCGATTCTATCTACACCGACCAGCCGGTTAATCGCCGCGATATTTTGCTGGCCTGCTACGACTTAGGGAACGAATCGAAAGCAGACACCGGCAAAGCCATCGGCCAGCCGGCATTTGACTTCACTGCTGGTAGCGATGTTAGACCCACCGGACTAGACGAAATGAGTCAAACTGATAAATTGCACGCCGAGATTGATGTGCTGGGGATGGACGCCACCAGTCACGTCATGGATTACTACCAGGATTTTTTAGCCACCCTCGGCATAACGCGAGCAGTGGATTTAATAAACCAGCGCAATAACAGCACCCTACTTGTTGCCGGAGCTAAGGTGGCAACCCAAACCCCGCCAGTTCGCTCCGGCAAGCGCGTCGTCTTTTTGACTATCGACGACGGTTGCGGCCCTATCGACGCGACTTTCTTTGCTGACGCCCAAGAGAAATATGCAGCCACGGTTTTCTCGTCCTGGCTGCTGATAGTGCGCGGCACGCTTAGACGAACCGGGCCGCGCGGGGCAACTTTACAAGCTAGCGGCGCCTGGAACCTGCCCAACTGCTACAAGGCCTGGCTCAAGCTATGCGACCGGGGGCTATCCAAATCCCAGGCGGGCGCAATCATCTCAAACAACTTGGATAAGCTCGCCGAAGCGCCGACCTTAACCTCTGTCGAGCTGAGAAAAATGTGGCATTCCAGCCTAGGCAGCCCAGGATGAGCCGAGCAGCCAAGAGCAGGCAGCCAGTCATAATGCATGTTGATATGGATGCTTTCTATGCCTCAGTGGAGATAGCCAACCGACCCGAGCTGGCCAAGTTGCCGGTCTTCGTTGGCGCTGGGGAACGTTCAGTGGTGTTATCAGCCAACTATCTGGCTCGCCGATTCGGTATTCACGCCGGAATGCCAAGCCTTCGCGCCAGCCGAATCTGTCCTCAAGCGGTAGCTATCCGGCCAGATTTTGAAAGCTACACGAAGGTTTCTAGGCAGGTTATGACAATTTTGAACACTTTCACCTATCAGGTGGAACAAGCCAGTATCGACGAGGCTTTCCTTGATATCACTGGCGCGCTTCGCAGACTAGGATCCCCAAAAGAGATTGGCCACGCGATTAAAGCCGAGATCCGCCACCAGCTAGGAATTAATTGTTCAGTAGGCATCGGGCCATCGAAGATGGTCGCCAAAATGGCTTCCGCAAAAGCTAAACCGAACGGTTTAGTAGAAGTAAAACCAAGCGGCGTAATAGCTTTCCTGCACCCGCTTAGTGTCGACACCATCTGCGGGGTCGGTCCGGCAACTTCACAGCGCCTCCACCAGCTTGGCCTATCAACTATTGATGATTTAGCCCACACCCCACGCGAGACTCTATCCCGCGCACTAGGCGCTAGCACCGGTTATTGGCTAGCTGATTTAGCGTGGGGAAAATGCCAGTCCACGATTCACCCCAGTCACGAAGCGGAACACTGCATAAGCTCGCAAATCACTTTCTCGCGCGACAGCTCAGAGGCCACCACAATAGTCACCGAGCTACTTAGAATGAGTGAACAAACTAGCCGCCGACTACGTACTAAAGGACTTTGCACCAGCCAAATAACTACCATAGTTAGACTCGCTAATTTCACTACCTTAAGCCGTAGTGGCCAGTTAACGACCCCAGCCGACACCACAGACGAAATTTTTCAACTAGCCAGCAGGCTGTATCAACGAATGCGTCTAGATAAAGCTCGACTGCGGTTAGTCGGGGTGCGTGCCGAAAAATTAACTCCTAGCCAATTCACCTACCGTCAACCCACTTTGGACGCCCCTGCTTGCGGCATGAGACAAGCCGAACAAGCCGGGGACGCGGCTGCCGCTAAATTTGGTGAGCCTGTTGTTGGCCGCGCCCGCCTATTGATGCGACGAGCCTGACACAATGGTTCTTATGCCCTCCAACAGATTCTCTAATGCCCTAGATCAAGCATTACGCGCTCAAGATCTGCCATTAGAGCGGATCGCTAGTCGACTAGCTGAGGCTGCTACGCCAGTAACCACCGCAACTTTAAGTTACTGGCGAACCGGCCAGCGTTGCCCATCTAGACCACGCTCACTGCTAGCAGTCAGCCAACTCGAAAAACTACTAGCTTTAGCTCCAGGAACCCTGACAGATCTGTTGGCTGACGACGCCTGGAAGATGGTGAACTGTCACCTTTTCTACCGTCTAGGGAAGCGCACGAATACCGGAACTCCAGTTCATTTGGCTTCGCGTCTAGTTATCGAGGTTGGGCTACCCACCCGCCGAATCCGATTTTTTACTCCCACCAGCACGCTAACCAAAATTAACGGGGGAAAACTAGCAAAAGTGAGCGTGGACGCCAACGGTTTAGAGGTTGCCGAAATACGATTCGAGCACACTCTAGCTCCTGGCGAAATAGCCATTATCGAGGCTGAGATGAGTTGGGTTGAAGAAGGCAGAATACGATTAGCTCAAACCCTTTCTAGGCCTGTCGAATTACTGGTGCGCCGCGTCGAATTTACTGAGCCCCCTAAAATATTTGCTAATCAGCACTTTGACGTTAACGGAAAATTAAAAGTCCAAAAATTATTGGATCCATCAACCGGAGTCATAGGGCTAGTTAACCGCTGTCTTAACCCTGGTCTAGTTGTTTTCTCTGAGCCCGATGGCTAAGAGAAAACCCTCACTCTAAATTACGACTTTAGGGTTAAAACTAGCTAAAAATCCCTTATCGGTTGATACTCGTCCAAGGCTATGAAAGGGCGAGAAGAAGATGAAGCACCAGTTAACTAAGCGCGTCAAAATCGCTGCGTTGATTTTGCCTGCAATTTTGACTGCGGGATTGATGCAAGCTCAGGCACCGGCATCTGCTGTTGCCCCACAAACTTTCATTGCTTCAGTCGCCCCGATGGCTCAAGCTAGCCAGCGAGTCTACAAAGTTCCAGCATCAGTATCTATCGCCCAAGCAATTCTGGAATCTGGATGGGGAGAAAGCGGGCTAACCAAGAGAGCCAATAATTATTTCGGCATTAAGTGCAGTCAGTGGCGTTCCCAGTATCAAACAGGCTGCATTTCGATGAACACTTGGGAGGTGTACTCGGGGGCTAACGTCTACATTAGCGCCGCTTTCCGCACTTACGCCTCCGGCGAGGACTCTTTCAAAGATCACGGCAATTTCTTCCACGTGAACTCGCGTTACGCCCCAGCATTCTCTACCACTACCGCCGATGATTTCGCTAGGGCGATTCATCGTGCCGGTTACGCCACCGACCCGAACTATGCCAATAAGTTAATCGGGTTGATGAACGACTACGGGTTACGCAGGTACGACAACATTTCGACACCCGTAAAACCGGCCGCCCCTAAATATGCGATTGTCGGCGGAATTGGCGCCACCTACTATAACTTGGATAGCAATGTTCGCTCACGCCTGGGCGAACCAACCGCTAATGAACAAGCCATCAATGGCGGGTGGAAACAGAACTTCAACGGCGGCAGCATCTACTATTCGGTAGCGACTGGTGGTCACGTCGTTTGGGGTGCCGTAGGAGATAACTATGACGCCAACGGTGGCTCAGATGTTTTTGGGCTACCCACTCGAAGTGAATACAAAGTTGGCAACTCTTGGGCACAAGATTTCACCAATGGCAAGGTCGTCTTGTCTGAGTCAGGCGATGTAGCCACCATCATGCAACCATTCGCTAAAGCTGTAGACGATAATGGTGGCCTAGCGAAATTAGGTCTGCCACAAGGTAATAAGAAAGATTTAGGCGGCGGACGCTGGGTACAAAAATTCGCCAATGCCGATATTTATGTCGACGGTGACGATGTGTCAGTCTCGCGCGGCAAACTGAGCGAAATTATCGCCAGCAATAAGTACGGCAAACCAACCGGTCCAGCGACCCAGGTCGGGGACGGTTTCGCCCAACCCTTTGCTAGCGGCACCCTGATGGGTAATGACACCCTCGGATATTGGCTGATTCCTACCGAGTTACTGCCCACCTATCAAGAAAATTCAACCACTTTAGGGCTGCCAGTTGCTGAAGCTATGACCACCGAAACCCAGATATCTCAGAACTACGAAAACGGCACTCTAGCTATCACTCGCTAGAAAACTAACGACCCAAGACCTAACCCAATGGTTGACGCCACTTGCCAACCTTGGGTGCGCACAAGTCAATCGTCGTCAGCAATTGGGTTGGCCGAGTCAAGGCAACATAGAGCACTCGCTGGCCGCCAGGAGTTTGAGCGACAATATCGTCTGGGCTAACCACGATAGTGGCATCAAACTCTAGACCCTTGGCTTCTAGGGCAGTAATGACGCTTAGCCGCTCAGCAATCTCAGTTTCAAGCCCAAGGCTCTCGACCGTGCTAGCAATAGAATCGACATCTTCGGGGGCAGTGATAACACAGATAGATCCCTCAACCCGGCCAGCTAACTGTCTAATCTCAACATCTAACTGGCTAGTGAGCCCAGCCAGCGAAGTAGTCACCAGCTTTGGGTTATTGCCAGTTTTACGCACGGATTTAGGTAATTCTGCTTGCGGGAAACTAGCCATGACAACTTTGCCAGCCAATTCCATAATTTCCGTTGGGGAGCGGTAATTCGTAGACAGCTTGAAGTTACGGTGTGGCGCCCGACCAATCAAATCACGCACTGCCCTAGCCGATTCACTTTGGCTCGGGTAGGAACTTTGTGCTGGATCCCCGACCAGCGTCCAAGACGCCTGAGGGCCGCGCCGGCGCAACATTCGCCACTGCATTGGGGTAACATCCTGGGATTCATCAACTAGGACGTGCGAGTAAGTGCGTGGCTCATTTTCGTCAATATCGCGAGAATCGGTTAACCGATCAGCGATAGTCACGATCTCGTTGGCCTGAGCTAGCTCGTCCAAAAATAGTGTGGGATCGTCGGCTTCACTTTCCGGTACTGGCCCGATCATCTCCACCAACTCATCGAGTAACGCCATATCACTGATAGACCATTCTGGACGCGGCTGGCCAGCCTCAGGCACATAACCGCGCGCATGCGCCAGCGAGTCAGTTAGAATCTGCTGCTCTTCTTCACTTAACCTATTGTGCGCTACTCGGTTTAGAAATACCGGATCAGCCAGCCTAGCTAGCACCTGTTCGGGCACCAGCATTGGCCACCAAGCGTTCAAAAACATGGTGTAGCTGGCTTGATCGGTGATAGTTTCATCGAAAACTTCGCGACTAAGATCAAGCAACGCCGCCAATTCTTGCGGCAATTTCTCCCAAAGGGCGTCCAATAAGGCTTTTTGGGCGGCCGGCTTAGCTTGGTTAACGCGGTGTTTAGCTAGCAAGTTACGACGAATCTTATTTAGCTCGTCCGCTCGCAAGGTCAACACCTCGCCTTTAATGGATACCCGCAACCTATTTAATTCCGGGCTTTGGACGAGCGGTTCGTTTACTGCCGCGCGTAGCACCGGCAGCATCCTAAGTGAACCTTTCAATGTGGCCGACCGCGCTGAGCCGGGTCGGCGGGAAGTGAATCCGAGCACATCGCCAGCTATTTGGCCGATGGCTCTAAGCGTCACTGAATCTTCGCCAAGCCCCGGCAATACCCGCTCGATATAGTTCATAAACAAATCGGACGGGCCGACAACCAGCACCCCACCAGCCTCTAGCCGACGGCGATGGGTATAAAGCAGATAGGCGGCGCGGTGTAAAGCGACAACAGTTTTGCCGGTACCTGGACCGCCAGAAATAATCGTTACCCCTTGATATGGGGCGCGAATTGCTTCGTCCTGTTCGGCTTGGATGGTGGCAACAATGTCTTTCATGTGCGGTCCGCGAGCACGTTTCAATGAAGCCATCAGCGCGCCCTCACCGATAACCACTAAATCGTGGTCGGCAGTCTCATCGAGTAAATCATCCTCTATGCCGACAACCTGTTCCCCCTGGCAACGCAATACTCGGCGTCTGACAACCCCCATCGGATCAGTTGCAATCGCCCGATAAAAAGGTTCAGCAGCTGGCGCACGCCAATCAATCACTAGCGGGTCATAGTCTTTATCGCGCACCCCTAAACGCCCAACATAGCGAATGTCTGAATCAGCTAAGTCGAGGCGCCCAAACACCAAACCCTCATGTTCTCTTTCCAGGACGGCTAGGCGCTTTGCAGCTTGATACGAGAAAGCATCGCGTTCAAAAACGGCAGTGCCATCTTCTTCACGCATCCAATCTGCTCTATCGGTGCGAAATTTCGCGGCTGATTCAGCCTCTAAGTTGCGGGCATCTTGGGTTAACTCTTCCAGACGCACATAGACCTTATCGACGTGTTCCTGCTCGAGAGCCAATTCACTAGCCAACAAGTCGGAAGAGCTGGTATTCGCCTGCTTACTCAACACGCACCCCGTCTAATGTAAGAAAACTGACTGCCCATTCTAGTCCGATGAGTCAATTTGTAAGAATTTAACTAAGCTCGAGATCTGGTTATAGCCCATAAGCGCGCAGCATCGCCAAGATTTCACGGGTAGCTACCGAGCGATTTTGAGTATAGAAATGCAGCCCAGGCGCCCCACCAGCCAATAGCTCACGGCAAAGCTTCGAAGCGATCATCGAGCCGATCGTGCGTACCATCACTGGATCGTCTGGGACGCGCAGCAGGGATTCAGCAACACTAGCTGGAATATCTGCCCCAGATAGTTCAGCGAATTTACCTAACTGTCTAACACTAGAAACTGGCATTATGCCTGGAACGATCGGGATAGTTACCCCTTTTTCTCGCACCCGTTCAACTAGCTCGAAATAGTGGCTGGCTTCGAAGAACAATTGTGTTACCGCAAATTCTGCTCCTGCTTGTTGTTTGCCAAGCAGAATGTCAGCGTCTTGTTCTAGAGTGGAATTCAAATGGCCGTCAGGGAAAGCACCCACCCCGACACAGAAATCCCCACGCGACTTCACTAATTCAACTAATTGAGTGGCGTTTTCTAACCCATCCGGGTGTTTTCGCCACGGCAGCGACGCTCCACCTGGCATGTCGCCTCTAATTGCCAAGATATTGGTTATACCCGCTTCACCATAAGCGTCTATTGCCGCTTTTACTTCGTCTGTTGATTGATCCGTGCAAGTGATGTGTCCAATAACGCGCATGCCTGAGCGCTGGGCAATCTCTACAGTCAAGGCAAGGGTACGGTCACGATTAGAGCCGTTAGCTCCATAAGTTACCGAGACAAAATCTGGATGCAACGGCTCTAGCTCTTCTAAGGCTTGCATCAGATTCGCGGAACCAGAAAAAGTTTTTGGGGGAAAGAATTCAAAACTGTAGGTAGGCTCACTCCCCTGAGTTAATACATCAGAGACGCGGGTACTGGCTACGGGCTGATTACTCACGCATTCAATTCTAAGGTGATTTCCTTTAATGGCGACTAAGCTATCCGCCATGAGATTCGACCCCTTTGACCCTAGTGGCGCTGACTTCCGCCAAGCAATCAGTGAACGTTTGGCAGGATTCATAGCTGATGCCAGCAAACAGCTAACCGAAATTAGCCCAGAATCGCAGCAGCTAGCCAAAGTGGCTGGTAATTATTGCGCTGGCGGAAAGCGGTTGCGGCCAGCATTCGTTTATTGGGGTTATGCAGCTTTCGCGGGACAAGACGAGGACAGCGAAAAAATCTTGGATGCCGCAGCGGGGTTCGAAATGTTACACGCTGGCATTTTAGTTCATGACGACTTGATTGATCAGGCTGATACGCGACGCGGCAAACCTGTTGCTCACCGCGAATTGGGGAGCGAATTGCCTGGTCAGCCTGATTATGGACGAAGCGCTGCCGTAGTAGTTGGCGATTTGATGATGTCTTGGGCTAATGCCTTGGTCCATCGCTGTCAGATTAAGTATTTAGAGCAAGCTTTGCCATATTGGTGGGCGGTCCAACAAGAAGTGAACGCTGGACAGCACCTAGACATTGCCAATCAATATGGCCTATTGCGGCATTATCCAAGCCTGTCAGCCGCCGAGCTGATATTGGAAATGAAAACGGCTCGTTACACCGTCATGCGACCACTACAGTTTGGAGCGGCTGGGGCGGCAGCATCGAAAACTCAGCTTTCCGCGCTCGCAGATTTCGCCTCCCCCATTGGTCGAGCTTTTCAGCTACGTGACGATGTACTTGGTGTTTTTGGCAAGGAATCAGTCACCGGCAAAACTATGGGAGCCGATTTGATGGAGGGAAAACGTACCGTATTAGCGGCCTACGCCTTCAACAATCTAGCTAAAAATAAGGCTAACGAATTGGCTGAATTATTCGGCAGACCATTAGCGTCTAGCGAGATTTCCAAGGCTCAAGAATTGATAGCCGCTTCTGGAGCGCGTGACCTCGTCGAGAAAAGAATAGCTAACTACGCTAACCAAGCCGCCCAAGCGTTAGCAAAACTGAATTTGTCTGAAGAACGGCGCCAGCCGCTAGCTATTTTAGCTAGTCAGTGCATTGACCGAGATTTCTAGCAGGGATCGCAACCAAAAGCCCGAAAAGTATAGGAATGCATTCCTTGCCCCCAATTCTTTGACACCTTAGGCCACAGCATTTTGAGATAACCAGTCGTCCAATCCTTTGGGCGATAGTTAAAGAATACCCGTTTAGCGTTGTTATCAAGTACTTGGTTAGGGTTATCAAGATAGGCGAACCAAGGTTTTGCAGATATTTGGTTAACCGGTGCTTGCCTGGCAGCACTTGGGATTAATTGACTGGCCACTATCAAGAAATCTACATCGTCACATTTTATGGCTTCAGTTAGCACATCTTCTGATTCACAAATCAAACCACGCAACCCATATTTCTGGGGTTTTGGAATCGGATAGTGGTCTGCGACACTAACGTCTGCCCCAAGATTCACTGCCAGATTCGGGTTTGCGATGATACCGACGATGGCGTCATAGGCAGCGCTCTCGCGTGCTATTTGATAGGCTCTTTCGTCTTTGGCTAAGACCATACCGATGCCGGCGCCAGCTAACTCTTCACAGTCGGTAGCCAACTCGGCCTGACCCAGGCTAGTCAATACTGCCGCTATTTTCGTTAGCCGTAGCCTTGTTTTCAACCCCATCGACACGTTCATGACAACAGCCTAAAGGACAAAACTTGCGGGCCGAGTTTCCTCGACCCGCAAGCATTAATAAATGAGTTACTTAGGCTGCCAGCGATTTCTTAGCTGCATCAACAACTGCTTCGGCAGTTAAACCGAACTCCTTGAATAGTCGAGTACCGGCCGCTGAGGCGCCAAAATGTTCGATACCTACCGAGCGTCCTTTAGGCCCAACATACTTCGACCAGCCCATAGTGATACCGGCTTCGACACTAACCCTGGCGCATACATCAGCAGGCAATACCGATTCGCGATAGGCCTCGTCTTGTTCATCAAACCATTCCCAGCAAGGCATCGATACCACGCGCGCGGGAATGCCCTCGGCATCTAGTTGATCTGCCGCATCCAAAGCAACCTCAACCTCAGATCCAGTGGCTAACAAAATCACCTTAGGCTTATCTTGGGTATCCTTAACGACGTAGCCACCCTTGGCAGCCCCGTCAGCGCTAGCATACTTTTCACGGTCGATAGTACGCAGGTTCTGCCTAGACAGCACCAAACCGGTCGGGCAATCAGTGCGACGCAGCGCCTGAGCCCAAACGACCGCAGTCTCATTAGCGTCAGCCGGACGAGCAATCGCTAGGCCGGGGATAGCCCGATAGGCTGCCAGATGCTCAATCGGCTGGTGAGTTGGGCCATCCTCGCCAACACCGATGGAGTCGTGCGTCCAAACGAAAATGGTCGGCGTACCCATCAGCGCAGCCAACCTAGCCGTAGGACGCATATAGTCCGCAAACACGAAGAATGTGCCACCATAGGCCCTAGTCAAACCGGAAAGGTTGATGCCGTTCAGGATACCGCCCATACCATGCTCGCGAACACCAAAGTGCAGGGTACGTCCGAACGGGCCGCCATCCCACGTCTTGGAGACGCGATCAGTGGGTAGGAAGCTCGGCTCACCCTTCATAGTGGTGTTATTGGAGCCAGCCAAGTCGGCAGACCCACCCCAAAGCTCAGGCAGCTGATCAGCGAAGGCATTTAGCACCGCCTCAGACGCTTTACGAGTGGACATCGAGCCAGCCTCAAACTTAGGCAACTCTAAATCAGCGGGCAGTTTCTTTGCCAGTACCCGATCAAGCAGTTTCTTAGCATCAGGGTTGGCTTTTGCCCATTCATCGAATTTGGCATCCCAAGACTTGCGGGCAGCCTCGCCGCGCTCCGCAAGTTGACCCCTGGTGTACTCGACAATGTCTGGGTCAATGGCGAATGGCTCGTTCTTGAAACCTAATAGTTCCTTTAGTCGACCAATTTCTTCATCACCGATAGCTGAACCATGGGTCGATTCTAAGCCCTGCATGGTTGGCAGTGGCCATGCAATAATCGTCTTTAGGTGAATAAGAGACGGCTTGTCACGAACCTGCTTAGCCTTCTCGATAGCTTGATAAACCGCCTCAACATCTTCTTTATAATCTCCGCCGTTCACCCAATCGATAGTTTGGACGTCCCAACCGTAAGCCTCGAAACGAGCCGACACATCCTCGGTAAACGCGATTGAAGTATCACCCTCAATGGTGATCTTATTGTCGTCATAGAACAAGATGAGATTGCCCAAGCGCTGAGTGCCAGCCAATGAAGCGGCCTCTGAAGCAACACCCTCTTGTAAGCATCCGTCACCGGCGATGGCGTAAACATAGTGATCAAAGATTGATTCTTCTTGGTTATTCGGATCGTAAAGACCGTGTTCACGTCGAGCAGCCATAGCCATGCCGACAGCATTAGAAATGCCAGCACCCAGTGGACCAGTGGTCACCTCAATAAAATCAGTGTGGCCATATTCCGGGTGGCCAGGAGTCTTAGATCCCCAGGTGCGTAGCGACTGCAGGTCTGACATCTCAAGACCGAGACCACCCAAATAAAGTTGCACATATTGCAGAATTGAGGCGTGGCCGGCAGAAAGTACGAAACGGTCGCGGCCAATCCACTTTTGATCCTTAGGATCAGTGTTCATTACCTTCTGGTAGAGCAGATACGCTAGCGGAGCCAACGAAATCGCGGTACCGGGGTGACCATTACCAACTTTCTGCACTGCGTCAACTGCTAGAACGCGGGCGGTTGCTACTGCGCGTTCGTCCTGATTAGTCCAAGTGAAAACACTCACTGCTTTTGCTCCTCTATTCGTCTAAGACCCGATGTCGGATCCGGCTTAAACCGTCTTGAAATATAAACACAGACGTTTCTAAGTTACACGTTGTCAATTCTGCCTGGCTAGGGTGGTCATGTGTGCTGATTGCCACAAATTGACCACTCTAGCCAGGCAGAATGGAAATTCGTGAATACTTTTGAACCCACCGAAGAGCGTGAAGTGCTCACCTGGGAAATTTTCGGGACAGCCATTCGCACATTAGCCAAACAAATCGCCGATTCAGATTTCACTCCAGAGGTGATCCTTGGCATAGCGCGCGGCGGACTTATCCCGGCTGGCGGGCTCACTTACGCCCTGGACGTTAAACTGACTGACGCCATTAATGTAGAGTTCTACACCGACATCGCTAAGACTCTGCCTGACCCAGTACTGCTAGCGCCCATGCTGGATGTTGACGCTATTAAGGGCAAGAAATTGTTGGTGGTTGATGATGTGGTTGATTCTGGACGCACCCTAGCGTTAGTGCTGCAATTGTTAGCTGAGGCCGGAGCCGACGTTAAAAGCGCCGTTATCTACGCTAAACCCACCACCGTCATCGAGCCTGACTACGTGTGGAAACGAACCGAACGTTGGATAGCTTTCCCGTGGTCTGCCCAAGAGCCCGTGACGAATACTAAAGGCACCAAATAATTACTATTTAGGGTCAGTCGTCAACCCTAATGCCTGGTGGATGAGGACGATAGGGTGAACGGTTTTCACCCCGGAGCCTTTTTCTATCTGCCAGCGGCAGGTTTCGGTATCGCAAACCGCAATCTTTGATTCAGCGGCAGTGGCAGCAACCATCTTAAATAGTGGCTTACCAATCGCTTGGGCAACTTCGAATTTTTCTTTCTTCAATCCATAGGTGCCAGCAATGCCGCAGCAGGAGCGTCCAGATTCAACAACTTCTAATTTTGGTATTAACCGCAGTAAATCGGCGGCCGGGCTACCCATCCCTTGAGAACGCACCTGGCACGGCTGGTGATATGGCACCCGCATTGGCAAGGGGGAAAGTTTCAGCTCTACCTGGCCGCTATCGACCAAGTCCAGCAAAAACTCGCTTATGTCACGCACCCTGGCACCAATGCTTAGAATCTGCTCGTCACGCAGCCCTAAATAGTCTTTGGCTTCGTGTTTCAGCATTCCCCCGCAGCTTCCCGCAGTAGAGATAATCGGGATATCCGGTTCTACGTCCAAGGCGTTAGCTAATGCCCGCACCGACTTGCTGGCTTGGTTATATAAACCATTGGATTGCTGAGCTAAACCGCAGCAGCCCTGTCTAGGAACGATAACTTCGTAACCTAGATATTCCAAGACTTCGATGGCGCATTTGGCGGCATGTACTTCAAAATATCCGCCAGCACAGCCGTGAAAGAAAATGAGTTTGCCTCTGTTGGCCTGGTTTTGTGGTTTTTTACGTGACCTTAACCACCTATGCAAGGTCTGCGTTACCGCTTTAGGCATCGGGGCGTCACGATGAATACCGAAAACAGTCTCAATAACCGTACGCAGCGGTTTATTCTTCAATGCCGCATTAGCAATTGGAGCCACCGGCGTCATAGCTTTACCCATCAACACCGTGTTGGTAATCAACCGATCCCTGATGGGCATACCCTCTTGCTCTTTAAGCACCGCTTTAGCTAGCGAAATGATCTCGGAGACCTGCACCCCTTGAGGGCAAACCACTGAACACGTGCCACAACTAGAGCAGTAATCGATAGAGGAATCGACGCTAACACCATTGCGGTAACGCTCCGATTGCGGGCCAGAATATTTCGGCCCACCAAACAATGGGGTGACACCCATCACCGGGCAAGACATTTCACAAATACTGCATTTGACGCACTGGTCAAGGCTCATGCGTCTAATCTCGTTATTTAGCCGTTCGGCAAGTTTACTCATCTCCGGCTACCTCCCCCGCCTTGAAACCCGTAGCCAGCGCGATTCCATCACCAGATTTTTCAATCCAGCGTTGGGCATTGGCGACAATGCCACCAACAGCGTAAAGATTCGGATAGATGGGGCCATCATCGCCCAGCACACGGCAGTTCTCGTCAATAGCCACCCCAACCTCAAATAGCGGTTGCGGGTCTTGATAATTATCTGTGACTAGCCCGGCAGCGTTCGAGCGCGTTAGTGGCAAGCCCAGCCCCGTCTCACATATCTGCCCATAAGAATCCACGCTCAAAGCGCCAGATTCAAAACCGCCAGGAGCATATATGACGGCTTGAGCACTAATCTCGCGAAGGCGGCCAGCAACCTGGACTTTAACCCCGCTGACGCGGCTGCCCTTGGTGGTCAGTCCGACAACTTTGGCACCTATCATGCGACGGATCCCCAGCGCTTTAGCTTTATCAATCAGCGCCTGAGCCAAAATCGGCCCTGCCGGCGCTGGCGACTGCATCGCGACTTCCGCAATTGGCCTTCCCACTACGTCTTGAACCCTTTTAACTAACTCTTTATCTACCAAAACACCTGGCAACAAGACGACCTCACCATCACCAGCCACCTCGCGAACTGCTTGCCCGAAGGACTCTGCCCGCTGAGTTAGGCCGTTATGGAAAGTAAAAGAGGTGGGGTCATTCTCACCTGGCCTGGGGATGAACGAAATACTCGCCAGACTCGTCTTAAAATGCCGGCTCTCTAGGCATTTTGTGCGGGCAAGATTGCCAGCAACCATTCCCGCCTGAAAATCTTTCACCTGATTGACGCCAACCACCGCATAGCTACTAACAGTCTTAGCGTCAGCCGCAGCAAAAGAATCCGGCGCCAAAGCGGTTGGGCGCAAAACCCCGATAGCGCTGGGCAGCAAATAATTATTGGTGATATCCCCACATAGATATTCGCTGGTCAAAGCCGCAAACCATTGCGCGGCGACTTTGACCGCGTCAACACCTAAGACTCGGTAGGGGTGGCAGGCGTCCAGTTCGGGAATAGCAGCAAACGGATCATCAACAAGGTCTGGGGCATAACCTAGCAAATCAATATATCCCGGCGATACCCACAGCCCCCCGCGTCCAAAAGTGATGATGGTGGCTGGCACGCCAAGCTGGGCAAGCCGGATAGCGGCAGTTAGCCCGCCTAATCCTTCGCCAACAACTATGACCCTCATAAGATCACCTCATCGGCGTCATCAAGATGTTCACTGTTCAGCGTCCCTTGGCTAATCCAGTAGTCGAGCGCAGTTTGACGCACTTGTTCACCGAACTGAATAGGTGATAGCCCAATCCAACGATTGCGATAGAACTTTTGTAATAACGCGCTAGCTCGGCTCGCTTTGTCAATATTCAACCCGCACATGGCACCTGCGAACCTGGCTGCACAAATGCCGCCTTGACAAGGCCCCATTCCGATACGCAGCCGGCGTCTCAAATCATCTAGGGAAGAGTTTTCCGGCCCTTCCTTAACTTCTCGGTCAAGATCGGCGCCACTAATCTGTTCACATTCGCACAACACTTTTTCTTCTTGCCAATGCGCTTCCCGCTTAGCCAGCCGGTGACTGGCCGAATATAACTTGCCTGATTGCGCCCCAGGTACAGCCTCGTGGGCAGTACGGCATGGCCGATGACCCCCGATCTGTTCCTCCATCGCATCAACAATATGCTCAGCCATCAGCCGGTAAGTGGTGAGCTTACCCCCGCCAATAGACAACATTCCTGACAGCCCATCGCGAGATTGATGGTCTAACACAGCCATTCCTCGACTCATGTGGCGAGTGTCGTCAGCCATCACGCGTTCATCTTTCATCAACGGACGAGCACCAGCCCAAACATGTAGCGGACGTGAATGTCTGAAACCAGGGATAAGTTGTTCACCTGCGTCCAACATTTGGGCTATCTCATCGGCTGGGATAGCCAAATCGTCAGGGTTATCGGCGTGGACATCAGTAGTGCCAATAATCGAAACAGTGTGCGCCGGGACTAGAATGTCGCCGTCTGCCGGATAAACACAGCGGTTAATCACGGTGTTTACCAGGCGGTGATTCATGGCAATCATAATTCCGCGCCCCGGCACCACCTGAACTGGACGGCATTTTGCCAGGGCAGCCACTTGGCCAGCCCAAGGCCCGGCACAGTTGAGCACGAATCCGCATTCAATGTGGACTTGCTCGTTATTCTTACGATTTAAGGCGATAACCCCGCTTACCTGACCCTGGCTAGATTCAATGCTTTGTACCTGGTGGTAGGTGAGCACTTTAGCCCCATAAGATTGCGCCGAACGCGCAGCACTCCACACCAGCTGCCAACCATCCACGGAACCATCAGCAACCTCAAAGACCCTAGCTAGATTGGGGTTTAGCCGAGGTTCACGACGCCTAGCGCTAGCGCAAGAAATCTCTTCCACAGCAACCTTGGCTAATTTGGCGCCAGCTAGGAATTTGTTTGGGTATTGCTCATCATCGCCGCTCAAAGAAACGAAAAACCCGCCAGTGTCTTCTATGGCTTGGGGTTGAATCTTACGCAAAATGGCATTCTCTTGAGCGCACTCCGTAGCAGATTGCGGATCAGAAACCACATATCTAGCACCAGAATGGAGCAGACCATGAAACCTTGCGGTGGTACCTTGACCTAAATCTGCTCTTTCCAAGAGTATGGCTCGGTAGCCACGCATTGCCACGTCACGCACCACGCCTACACCTGTAGACCCACCACCTATAACGACGACGTCAGCTGACAGTTTGCGCAACTACTTCACCTTCTTCATTTTTGGCTAGCCTGTGGCCAACTAAAAACTAGAACTTATTAAGACCATAAATTTAGGTAACGCTGCCTGGCTAAACGCGAGAATTTTCCAATACCGAGTCCAGATGACCGAGTTCTACGCCAGCAAATACCCGACGATAAGGGCTTTCAGAGTAGAGGGAACCTCAGTCTGACCAACCGGCCGAGTCAACAATTTTCGCGAATTGGCGCAAGATCTTCTTTGATGCACCTAAGGCGCTCATCCTGCCGGCAGCTACCGCTTCTTCCAGCTCGCGGGCGAGCGGACGAATCTCGGGCGCTCGGTGGAGCGAATCCAGCACCGCTGATTCGGCTTGCGCCCACATCCAGCTAACCTGCTGGTGACCACGGTGAACGTCCAGGCCAACAGTCTTATCCAGCCACTCGCGGTGCTCTAGGACGGCCTGCCAGACTTCGTCCAAACCCTTTTTCTGCAAGGCGGAACACGTCAACACTGGCGGCACTCGCCCACTCGGGTCTTTAGAAACCAATTTCATGGCGATAGCTAATTCGCGAGCGGCCACCCTGGCTTCTCGTTCATTGGGGCCGTCAGCCTTATTGACGGCGATTACGTCCGCCATCTCCAAGATACCTTTCTTAATACCCTGGAGCTGGTCGCCAGAACCCGTCAATGACAACAGTAAAAATGTGTCAACCATGCCGGAGACTGCGGTCTCAGACTGCCCGACACCCACTGTCTCGACGATGACAACATCGTAACCGGCAGCTTCGACAATCAGCATGGCCTCTCTAGTGGCACGAGCCACCCCACCAAGATGACTGCCAGACGGTGAAGGCCTAACAAACGACTCGTCAAGGCTAGTCAACTGACCCATCCGAGTTCTATCCCCTAGCACTGACCCGCCAGTTACCGAGCTAGACGGATCCACGGCCAACACCGCCACCCGCTTATGGTATTTCTCAATTAACCGGCAACCGAGCGCGTCAGTGAAAGTGGATTTTCCTGCCCCCGGCACACCAGTCAGCCCTAACCTAATCGAATTGCCAGTAAGCGGCGCAATTTCAGTCAGTAGCTGCCTGGCTAGTGGCCGGTGAGCAGGTTTCTTTGATTCCACCAAGGTGATGGATCTGGCCATGGCCGATCGATTGCCCGCCTTAATCCCTTCGACTAGGGCATCTACATCGAATGCTGCGGGCATGGCTTAGACCCTCTCCTTGACTATTAATTGGTGAATATTATTTACGCTCGTCAAGCATCTTGCGTAGCAGACGCTTAGCCGAGTCAACAATGTTGGTACCAGGACCGAAGATGTCAATCGCACCATCCTTATAGAGCTGGTCATAATCCTGCTCTGGGATAACGCCACCAACGACGATCTCAATATCTTGACGACCCTGCTTATCCAATTCATGACGTAATGCAGGAACCAAAGTGAGGTGGCCAGCAGCCAATGAAGAAACGCCAACTAGGTGGACGTCGCCTTCAATAGCTTCACGGGCAGCCTCTTCTGGCGTCTGGAATAGTGGCCCAACCTCGACGTCGAAGCCGAGATCTGCGAAAGCGGTAGCAACCACTTTCTGACCACGGTCGTGACCGTCCTGACCCATCTTGGCGATCATGATACGTGGACGGCGACCATCGACCTCTTCGAATTTGTCAACCAATTCCTTAACTTCATCAGACATCTCAGATTCTCCGCTCTCTTTCGAATAGACGCCGCTGATCGTACGAATCTGAGCGGTATAACGACCAAATTCTTTCTCTAGAGCCGCTGAAATCTCGCCTAGGGAAGCCTTGGCGCGAGCCGCGTCCACAGACAACTTCAACAGGTTACGCTCCGGGTCGGACGGATCTGGATTAGCGGCAGCCCACGTCAGCTTAGCTAGGGCAGCTTGGCAGTCCTCTTCGTTACGCTCGGCACGTAGTTTCTCTAGTTTGGCGATCTGCTCGGCACGCACGGCAGCGTTGTCGACCTTCAGGACGTCAACCTTGTCGTCTTCCTCAAGTAGATACTTGTTGACACCAATAACCGGCTGACGACCAGAGTCAATACGAGCCTGAGTACGAGCAGCAGCCTCTTCAATGCGCATCTTCGGGATACCAGCTTCGATGGCTTTCGTCATGCCGCCAGCCTGCTCAACCTCTTGAATCAACGCCCAGCCCTTATGAGCAATTTGGCTAGTCAACTTCTCGACATAAGCTGAACCTGCCCACAGATCGACTGTGCGCGTATTACCAGACTCCTGCTGCAAGAACAGCTGAGTATTACGAGCAATACGAGCCGAGAAGTCAGTCGGCAACGCGATAGCTTCATCTAGGGAGTTGGTGTGCAATGACTGGGTTTGACCCTGAGTAGCAGCCATCGCCTCTACGCAGGTACGAGCCACGTTGTTGTAAATATCTTGAGCAGTCAATGACCAACCAGAGGTCTGCGAGTGCGTACGCAAGCTCATCGACTTCGGGTTCTTCGGGTCAAACTGACGCACCAAGCGAGCCCACAACATACGTGCCGCACGCATCTTGGCGACCTCAGTAAAGAAGTTCATGCCCATCGCCCAGAAGAAGCTCAACCTAGGCGCGAACTGGTCAACCTTCAAGCCCACCGATTCACCAGCGCGGATATATTCCACGCCATCAGCCAAGGTGTAAGCCATCTCAATATCAGAGGTGGCGCCAGCTTCTTGCATGTGATAACCGGAGATCGAAATCGAGTTGAACTTCGGCATATTCGCGGACGTGAACGCGAAAATCTCAGCCACAATACGCATCGACGGGGTCGGTGGGTAGATGTAGGTGTTGCGTACCATGAACTCTTTCAGAATGTCATTCTGAATGGTTCCAGCTAATTGTGCGGGCTTAACCCCCTGCTCCTCAGCGGCCAAAATGTAGAAGGCCAAGATTGGCAGTACAGCACCATTCATCGTCATGGATACCGACATCTGATCCAACGGAATACCCGCGAATAGCTCACGCATGTCGAGAATCGAGTCAACGGCTACACCAGCCATGCCGACATCGCCTTCGACACGTGGATTATCGGAATCGTAACCACGGTGAGTGGCTAGGTCGAATGCAATTGATAAGCCTTTCTGACCGGCAGCCAGGTTGCGGCGGTAGAAAGCATTCGACTCTGCTGCTGTGGAAAAGCCAGCATACTGACGAATCGTCCACGGACGAGACGTGTACATGGTTGCGTATGGTCCGCGCAGATAGGGCGCAAAACCTGGCTTCGTATCTAGATGATCGAGATCAGCCAAGTCAGCGTCAGTGTAAAGATGCTTGACCGGAATCTGCTCGGGGGTTTCCCAAGTTTCAGTATCGGCACCTAACAAGTGGTTGTAGATATTCTCGGCACCCGCAGAAATTTCGGGCGCTGCGAGATCAATGGAATCGAAACGTGGCAAGGTGCTCACTTGGTAACCTCCAGAATCCGAAGAATGTCGTTCAGCCCAGCTACAACGTCCTTACCTAGGGCGATGGTGTCATCAATAATGCCCTCAGTAGCTACGTCACCGAGCTCCTTGATATTTCCTGCCAGGATGACTTTCTTGGCTCCAGCGTCCTTCAACGCCTTAGCCACCTCAATACCCTGCTCGCCATAAACCTTGCGAGAGGAGCACAGGCAAGCAACCGGAGTACCGGCAGCCTTGAATGCGGCGACGATTTCGTCGACGCTTCCACCCTCAGCCAAATCGGTGCCCAAACCAGCCACATGGAAGTAGTTGGAGGCAAAGCCTTCACGCGCGCCAAAATCACGACGAGTACCAAGACCAGCCAAGAAAACCTTGGCGTCGGTGCCCTTAGTCGCGTCACGAAGAGCCTCAAATGGCAACGAGTCACGAATGAACTGCAAGCCCTTGACCTCTAGTTTCGGACGTGGTTTACGTCCTTCAACCGGAGCCTCGCCTGGGTTCGGGAACTCGGATACGCCGGTGATGGGTTGTTTGCGAGTAGCAACCCGCTTAGCGCGTTCAGCTTTAAGCTCCTTAAGAGCCTCTTCGACCTTGCCGTCAGCAAGATACTTAGCCAACCCACCAGCAGCTTCCACAGTTTGCAACTGCTTCCAAGCCAAGTCAGCGATCTCTTTGGTCAACGACTCAATTGCCCAAGCACCACCGGCCGGGTCATTGACGCGTCCGATATTTGATTCTTCTGCTAAGACGATTTGAGTGTTACGAGCCACTCGACGAGAGAACGCATTAGGCAGACCCCAAGCAGTGTCGAACGGTAAAACGGTAACTGCCTCAGCTCCGGCCACCGCTGCAGAGAAACAGGCGATAGTGCCGCGCAAAATGTTGACATAAGGATCATCGCGAGTGATTTGACGCCTGGAAGTGACGGCGTGCTGATGTGCACCTCGAACCTTCTCAGATACCCCGAACACCTCGCCAATACGGTTCCAGCAGAATCGCAAAGCACGCAATCTAGCGATGGTACGCATCTGGTTGGTGGTAGCTGACACCCGAAACTCGATCACTTTGAAAGCGTCATCAGCGCTCATGCCAGCCTCAACCAAGTTGCGGACATATTCGACACCCGCAGCCAATTCCCAAGCCAGCTCGTGAACATCGCCAGCACCAGCATTGTGCCAAATAGTGCCATCAATGGTTATTGCCCGCGAATGCGCACCGGTTTCGTAGGCGCTGCCCGCCTCGCTATCCGACATTGCGGCAACTCTCTTGGCGTAGTCAGCTAGTTTCGACAAATCAGCGGCTTGCCCGGTAACCGCTGCCTGACCAATCGGGTCAAGCCCAAGATTTAGTCTTGCCCCAGCAACATCACCAGCTGCAGCCAACAAGGCGTCTGCCGCTGCAATCTGCTCGGTATAGCTAGATACGCTTACCGGAGCAAGTTTGAAATCGACACCTTCTAAAGCCGCCTTGACGTCTTGAGGTGCTAGCGCGTCAGGGTCAACGCGCAGCCAAACACTGCTTGCCCCACGCTCTAGATCCGTCAACAATAACTTGTTCGTATCTTTAGCATCAGGGTCTTCATGTAGCACTCGCACATCCCAGGAATCCATATTCCCGCGGCGAACGCTAGTGCCGCGAATGAAAGGCGCGGCTCCTGGATAACCGAGTTCTACACTGTCTTCTTTGGTGTAGAGCGGCTCAATGCTGACGCCATCTTCGGAAGTTTTACGTAACCTAGCAACGGCCTGCTCAGGACTGAGTTGCTTGTCTTCCGGACGTCCCCGATTCAGGACTTTCGCCACTTCTGTGTACCATTGCTCCATCGAAGGCGAATCGAAATCGCCCGCAAGGGTCAGGTCATCAACAGTAGGCGTGTCTGGGGTAGTCGTCATCGTGTGTGATTCCTCCCAAATAACTTGAAAATGGTCTTGCTGCTCAGTTGCTAGACCAACACTTCTAACCGTACCAGCGCCAGCCGCTAACGCGCATTCGCAGCCGTACCTTAAACCCATGAAAATAGGATTCATATTGACCAAGTAGTCCAAGGCAGCGAGCCTAGACATATCGTTTACGTCAGCAATACTCAAATGTAGAATGGCTCTAGTGAAGACGATAATTCACCCCCGAGCTTTTCGACACGGGCTCACTGAGCAGCAAATACGGCACGCCTTTGCGACCGGAGTCGATACCAAAAGAATACGGTTACGCGACGCGGATAGATTCCCGCCCAGCTGGGGAATTATCGGCTACGACGAGGGTGGAAGAAATATCGAACTAGTGGCCACACCGTTGGCTAACGGCGATGTCTTGATTTTTCACGCACGCAAACTTACTAAAGGGTTTGCGCGTGAGATGAGGGAGGCGAAGAGATTATGAACAAGAAAAATCACGTAGCGGCGGACGGCACCGTCCTGACCGAAGCCATGATTGAGCGAATGGCAAGCCAAGTCGAAGAGTTAAGCGATTGCGAGTTCGTCGATGAGCCTGCCCCCTGGTTGGCTCCCCAACCCGCAACTACACATAGCGTCCAAGTGCCAGAACAGCTTTGGCAACAGATTGAAAAAGCTGCGAGACATGAAGGTATCAGCGTAACCGACTACACTCACCAAGCGCTTACTAAGAGCTTGCAGACCAGCCACTGACGCGGCTGTCTGCTACTAAAGCTAGCATTCGGCGGATTTTTTCTATCCCGGATTCGACAAGATAAACTGTTCGGGTCAATTGCCGACGGCATCACTGTGGAGGGTTCCATGTTTCAAGGCGCAGACGATTTGCTGGCCTATATAAAGAACGAGGACGTAGAAAGCGTCGATATTCGTTTTTGTGATCTTCCTGGGGTGATGCAGCACTTTAGTGTCCCAGCACGTGAATTTGACGAAAAAGTCTTTCAAGAAGGTCTAGCTTTCGACGGGTCATCTGTTACTGGATTCACCTCCATTGAAGAATCAGACATGGCGCTGCTGCCCGACCCAACCTCGGCCTATCTTGACCCGTTCCGGGTGGCTAAAACATTGGTGGTCAATTTCTTCGTCCATGACCCGCTGACAAAAGAACCTTATGGGCGCGACCCGCGCAATATCGCCCGCAAAGCGGAAAACTATTTGCGTACCACTGGCATAGCAGACACTGCTTATATGGCGCCAGAAGCCGAATTCTATGTTTTCGATGACGTGCGTTATGAGTCGAATGGGCGCACTAGTTTCTATGCTGTCGATTCTGAGTCTGCTGGATGGAACTCGGCTCGCGAAGAAGAGCGCGGCAATCTTGGCTATAAGGTGCGTCAAAAAGGTGGTTATTTCCCGGTCGCACCAGCAGACCATTACGGTGACTTGCGCGACGAAATCGTCGGTATCTGTGAACGCTCCGGCCTGCTTATTGAGCGCGCTCACCACGAGGTTGGGGCAGCCGGCCAAGCCGAAATTAACTGGCGTTTTGATCGGCTGCTAAAGAGCGCCGATGATGTGATGAAGTTTAAGTACATCGTCAAGAATGCCTGTTTCCACAATGGCAAGACCGCTACTTTCATGCCGAAACCCGTTTTCGGGGATAATGGCTCTGGCATGCACGTCCACTCGTCATTGTGGTCTGGCGGCGAGCCGCTGTTCTACGACGAAGCCAATTATGGTCAGCTATCTGACCTAGCCAGATGGTATATCGGCGGTCTATTGGAGCACGCTCCGGCATTATTGGCCTTCACCAACCCGACTGTTAATTCCTATCACCGGCTAGTGCCTGGCTTCGAGGCGCCAGTCAATTTGGTTTATTCAGCACGTAACCGTTCGGCTTGTATCCGTATCCCGATCACCGGCTCGAATCCGAAAGCTAAGCGCGTCGAATTCCGCTGCCCAGACCCGTCAGCTAACCCCTACCTGGCGATGGCCGCCATCTTGCTCGCCGGCCTGGACGGCATCCAAAACCGAATCGAGCCACCCGAGCCGATTGACAAAGACCTCTACGAGCTACCTCCCGAAGACCATGCCCAAGTACGTCAAGTACCCGGCAGCCTTTCTGAGGTGCTGCAAGCCCTACGCGAGGACAATGACTTCCTGCTGGCCGGCGACGTCTTCTCGGAAGATTTATTGGATACCTGGATTGGGTTGAAAGAGGCGGAGATTGCTGACTTGCAGCAGCGTCCTCACCCTTACGAATTTGATCTCTACTATCAGATCTAAGGATTCCCAAACTGCAATAGAACCCGTCACAAAAGGCCTATTACCCGTTTTTGACGCGGGGCAGTCGGCGCACACACCAAGCTGGCAGGTGTTTGAAAACCCCCATTATCGGGGTAAAAACCCAAGGTACTCTAACCATCGTCTTGGAGCGGGCTAACGCTTTGGCTACGGCTTTGCCAACTCGGGTAGGACTTGAAGTTAGCGGAACTTTTGCCCGTCCAGCAACCATTCGAGTCTCAACTACCCCAGGACGCACTCGAAGTACCGAAATTGCGTCGGTGCGCAATGCTTCACCTAGCTGCTCGAAGTAGGCGTCCATGCCGCGCTTGGTGGCTCCGTAAACGAAATTCGATCTGCGTACCCGCTCACCAGCTACCGAACTTAAAACAATGATTTTGCCGCGCACCCCTTCGATAACCGGCTGGGCGCGCATTGCCTGAGCGACTAGGCAGCCGACTGACAAAGCTCCCGAAAAATTCACTTGCGCCAAGTTCACTGTTTCATTTTGATCCTGCCAGGTAGCCTGGTCGCCAAGCACCCCGAACGCAATTATCACCTGATCAACACGGTTGGCAAAGATACTTTCGATCACACCGGGATGGCTAGCGAAATCTGTGGCATCAAAATCAACAACCTCTACTTGCCAGCCATCAAGCTCAGCTATGCCCACAGCTAAATGTTTAGACCCCTTCCGCACAGCTAACACAATGTGGCCGCCACTAGGAGTGATAGCTTTAGCGATGGCCAGACCGATCTGGGAGGTACCACCGAAAATTACTGTACGCATTTAGTTACGCCCCCAAAAGACCCGATCTACTACTTCATCTGCCAGACGCGACAGGTGCTGCCATTTTTCTAGCAGCGTTGACGCCTCTCCGCGTCCGTATCCCAAAAGCATGGCTAGAGCTTCAGTTTCTCGATAGTCGCCGGGCAGCAGCGCGGACGCCCGCCCGCGCACCAGCATGGATTTATTTCTTAGATCGGAGGCCAACTTCCAGGCAGCAATCAACGATTGTGCATCGTTAGCGTCCAGCACCCCAACGTCTACCGCCGCGTTTAGTGCCGTTATCGTGGCAGTGGTTCGAAGTTTCGTATTAGTGCCGGCATAGCGCATTTGCAATAGTTGAGCCACCCATTCGACATCGCTTAACCCGCCTGGGCCAAGTTTTAGGTTTCGTCTAGCGTCACGTCCGGCACGTTCAGTTTCGATACGCGCTTTCATGCGTCGAATTTTGGTGATTTGGCTAGCTGAAATGCCTTCTGCAGGCCAACGAATGTCAGCTATTTTGGCTAAGAATTGCTCAACTATCGCCTGATCCCCCGCCCCGAAACTGGCTCTGGTTAGCGCTTGCGCCTCCCAAGTTTCACCCCATTTAGCGTAATAATTAAGGTAACTGGACAAGGTGCGCACTACTGGGCCGTTCTTACCTTCGGGACGCAAATCCAGATCAATCTCTAAAGCCGGATCTGCTCCTGGCACCCGCAGCATTTGTCTGACCCTAGTCACTATGCGGGTGGCTGCTGCAATGGCTTGGCTGTCTGCTTCGTCGGGCACGATTGCCATGGCATCAATGTCGGAGGCGTAACTCAATTCGCCACCACCCCAGCGCCCCATAGCGATAATGCCAATCGGTAAGGCGTCAATTTCGCTGCCACCGGCTGCCGATTCTTCTCGGCGCGCGATCACCAACGCAGCCTCGACTACCGCCGCTGCTAAATCTGACAGGCCTGCCCCGAGAGCCTGAATATCTATCATCGACAAAATGTCGCCGACAGCTAGCCGGAATAATTCTCGTCTTCTAAGCGCTCGAATGGCGGCTATTGAATCGGCGCTTTCATGGTGACGCATACCGGCTTTGACCAGCGCTGACGTTAAATCGTCGCGGCTGCGGGGCACCAGTAAAGAATCATCGGATAACAGTTGCACCATTGCCGCGTCTCGGTGGAGCAGTTTAGACACGTAGCGGCTGGACGATAAAATTTTAGCTACCCGCTCCGCCATCCAATCTTTATCCCGCAAAGCGCGCAGATACCAGCTAGTCGTACCCATATCCTCTGACAGAGTACGAAACGACAGCAACCCTAGATCAGGGTTGGGTCCTTCACTAAACCATTGCAGCATGGCTGGCATGAGGTGCCGCTGAATCTCCGTGGCTCTGGTGACGCCAGTAGTTAGCGCCTCGATATTTTTTAGCGCGGCTTTGGGTCCACCAAACCCGAGAGCCCTCAACCTATCCTCTGCCGCTTGTTCAGTTAGTTTCAACGACTCGGTGGGAACTTTTGAGACAGCTTCTAGCAGCGGCGAGTAGAAAACCCGCTGCTGGAGTTGTAACACCTCGCGCGTTGACTTGCGCCAGTGCTGCCACAACTCTTTACCGTCGCCATCAAAATTTATCTGCCTGGCTAGGAGATTCAAATCTGTTTCGGTGGTTGGCATTAAATGGGTGCGACGCAATCTAGACAGTTGCAGCCTATGTTCCAGCACTCTGGCAAAACGGTAGGCCTCAGCAAGTTTCGCCCCATCTGCCCGTCCGATATAACCGTGCTCAGTCAAGGCTCGTAGGGCTGGCAGAGTGCCTGGCTGACGTAACCTATCGTCCGCTCTGCCGTGGACGAGCTGCAAAAGTTGAACACTGAACTCGACATCTCTTAGCCCGCCAGCGCCTAATTTTATTTCGCGCCCACGTTGCGGGGTTGGGATGTTAGCGATGACGCGCTTGCGCATAGCTTGAACATCAGCCATGAAATTGTCTTGGCCACCAGCTTGCCAAACTTTTTGGCTAACTAACTGGCAGAACTCTTTAGCTAGCGCCATATCTCCCGCCATTGGGCGAGCTTTAAGCATGGCTTGAAATTCCCAGTTTTTCGCCCACTTCTCGTAGTAGGCACGCATTGACGACATTGAGCGCACCAATGGGCCAGCGTTACCTTCTGGTCGCAGAGCAGCATCAAGTGGCCAGATGGTGCCTGCCGATGTGTGGTCTGAGCATATTCGCGCACACAAAGAAGCTATTTTCGTGGCCACCTGCATGGCCTCACTAGCGGATTGATCCTCCACAGGTTCAGCAATAAAGACCACGTCCACGTCAGAGCAGTAGTTAAGCTCTTGGCCACCGCATTTGCCTAATGCCACTACCCCAAGACGAACTGTTTCGTGGCCTGGTATTTGGTTGGTAGCAATCTCTAGGGCGCACATTACGATTGCATCAGCTAATTCCGCCAGCTGCCGGCCTACTTCTTCCACGACAGTCATCGGGTCTGGGGCACTCAAGTCGAAGCCTGCAATCCGCAGCAGTTCTCTCTTGTTGGCTAGGCGCAGCCGATCTTGGGGTGAGATGGCGTCATCTTTGGCAATAGCTTCTTTTAGCCTGGTCAAGACGCTGCGCTCATCTGGCTGGCCAGCTAACACGAGAATGTCGTGTGGGTGAGCCATCAAATGCTGATTTAGGGCGTAGCTAGCGCCTAGAACGGCTACCAGCCGAGATAACCAATCAGGGTTTTCACATGCTTGGCGTAATTCATTTGGGACGCTTACCGCCAAGTGGGCAAGGGCGCGCAATGTTAAATCTTGGTCGGCACCGGCAGCTATTTGCCGTGGGCTGATTTCAATACCTGATTCGTTAAGAGCTTCAATAAGTTTCAGTGCTGCGGCGGTGTTAGAGAAACCGAGCTTGGCCAGTTCACCAGCGGCGGTGGCAACGCGGTCTGTCATTTTCTCGCCTTTCCCTGCGTTCAGCTAGATTAAACCAACTGAATAAAACTCGTCGGTGTAGGTTGAAGTAGTTAGTTGTCTAGACGTTAGCTTTCTAGCCATCGTTTAGCGACGATACCAATCTAATTTTAAGAGGTGACAGTTTTGGCTAACCGCGCGCAGCTAGCGTTACAGCGGGTTGCGGATGTTCTCGTCCAAGAGCTGACTTCGCTTGTTAAACCAACCCAAACTGACCCTAAAGCCTGCGCTTGGCTAACCTTTGTGGCCTCTGCAACCCTTAAAGCTTTCCAATCCCCCACCCGAGAGGCACCCCCAACTTTCAGCGATCATCTCTATGCGCGCGAAAAGACGGCTACAACAACCAAACCGCAGATATTGGTGACTTCTTGCCAGATAACACCTGAAAAACTCGCGCCTGTTCTACAAGAAATGACTGCAGCCTTATCGAAAGGCCTACCTACTACGGTAAACACTGATTTCGGGGTCAGTAGGCTAATCGACTATTTACGCGCAAATATCATCGAAGTATCTTGCCTAACCACCGACCTAGGTTTAGAGATACCAAGAGCAAGCATGGCTGAATCTGTGCGCTCTCTACTGTCAGTGATGGCTGAGCGTTTCGAAGGCCAATCCATTGAGGTACGCGTGCCACCATTTAGCGCCGTCCAAGTGGGCGCATTCGGGCAAGGCCCCACCCACACTAGAGGCACACCACCGAACTTGGTAGAAACCACTCCGAAACTATTTCTTGATTTGGCAACTGGACGTCTTAGATGGAATGAAGCACTAACTACTGGCCAGCTCCAAGTCTCTGGCGCGCACGCTAGCCAAACTGCCGCTATGCTGCCAGTTTTCAGAGTCGAAAGCCTAATGTCGGCGAGTTAAAGCCTGCCAAGCATCGTCTTTAATTCGTGAATACTGACTTGTTGACGGTAAGCATCGAATTCTGCCCGCTTATTGCGCAAGAAATAATCAAAAACCTGCTCACCTAGAGTTTTCGCCACCAGATCGCTGCGCTCCATTGCCTCGATAGCTGCCTCTAGAGATCTCGGTAAGGATTCAATACCTAAGGCTCGCCGTTCTCGTTCAGTTAAAGCCCAAACCTCGTCCTCTGATTCCTCAACTAACGGCAATTCGTGTTCGATACCATCTAAGCCGGCATTCAATAACAGGGCGTAGGTCAAATACGGGTTAGTTGCCGGGTCGATATTGCGATATTCCACCCTTGCCGAGGCTGGTTTATCTGGCTTGAATAACGGCACTCTAACTAGCGCGGAACGGTTAGATCTGCCCCAGCACACATATCTGGGGGCTTCTCCACCCCAATTTAATCGTTTATAGGAATTAACCCATTGACTAGTTACCGCCGTTATTTCGCGGGCGTGAGCCAACAAGCCTGCGACAAAGTGTCTACCGATACGACTTAACCGCACTTCATCTGTGGCATCAAAGAACGCGTTTTGTTCGCCTTCGAAAAGACTCATATGGGTGTGCATCCCCGAACCTGGTTGGTTAGTGAACGGTTTCGGCATGAAAGTGGCGTGGATACCCTGGGAAACAGCCACCTCACGCAGCACTACCCGGGCAGTCATGATGGCATCCGACATAGACAGCGCATCCGCATATCTCAAGTCGATTTCGTGTTGTCCAGGGGCACCCTCGTGATGGCTGAACTCTACAGAAATACCCATCTCTTCCAGCATTTCAATGGCTTGACGGCGAAACTCCGTGCCAGCGTCCATGGTGGTGTGATCAAAATATCCACCGTTATCCAACGGGGTGGGAACCTGGCCAGGAATCACCGGATCTTTGAGCAGAAAGAACTCGATTTCGGGGTGAATGTAGAAGGTAAATCCCATATCAGCGGCTCGATTTAAGGCACGCTTTAGCACATGCCTGGGATCAGCCAGCGCTGGTGAGCCGTCCGGCATGGTGATATCGCAGAACATCCTGGCGGTCGCGGCTTTCGTCCGCCACGGCAACAACTGAAAAGACGCGGGATCGGGGCGGGCAATCATGTCCGCTTCATAAACGCGGGCATAGCCTTCAATAGCGGAGCCATCAAAACCAACGCCCTCGCTAAGCGCACCCTCTAATTCTGCTGGTGAGATAGCAACGGATTTCAAGAATCCAAGTACGTCACTAAACCACAGCCTGATGAACTTGATTCCGCGTTCCTCAACTGTGCGCAACACGTACTCGTTTTTACGGCTCATGGTTAAAGTCTGCCACCCATTAGCGATAGAGCCTGGGAGGCGACCATGATTAGCCATAAGATTTTACTGACCCTTGAAAAGATTGGCGATAATGATTCCTGCCGGATGGTACCCAGACCCCATGGGGGAAGAAAATAAGTTCCGCTATTGGGACGGTTCTGCCTGGTCAGAAGATGTTTCGGATCTTTCAGAGATTCGTGGCGGCGCTAAACCCTCGGCCAATCGCTGGTTAAATTTGGCGATAGTGGCCGCAATTTTGGTGGCCGTGGCCTTAGTGGCATGGCTAATTTTCGGTGGCACAACCGTTCAGCCAGACAATCTGCCAGCCATAGAGGACACCAATTCAGCTGCTCCCACCATCTCCGGTTGGGACGAAACCACTAAGCCAACCCCACCCCCTAGCCAAGAGGTGCTAGTTACCTGCCCCTACACCTTAAACAGCGATGAATCTAGCCAACGCAACGATGGCAAGTTACGCGGTGGCGGGCTGATGGTGGACAAAATTTCTGGTTGGAGCGACATAGATTTTTGGCTTACTTGGGCTTCCGATGTACATGCACAGAAAGATACTGTCGCCACCGGCAGCTACACCGAGTGGATGTCGAATATCGCCGTCGGCCAGTTAAACGCCGAGGACGGTTTTACTAACGCTCAATATGCTGCCCGTCAAACCATGGAGTGCCTGGCTTCTTCAGGCTATTTCACGGACTTTACTAAGCGGGTGGATTTGCGTTCCGAGCCCTACAAAGTGGGCGACTACCGAGGTTGGCGAATGACGTCCGAGGTGCACGTTAGCAGCACGGATTTGCCGCAAATTGAGGGCGACATAGTTGATGTCATCGTCGTAGATTTAGGTATTAGCAATAAGTTAGGTCTATATATTTCGTGCGTAACCATCGGAGACACGACTCGGGCAAAACTCGTCGAAGACGCGCTGGCAACGCTAAAGGTAGACCGCTAGTAGAATGCTAAAGGTGAGTCTCGTCAAGCCTTATCCTGTTAGTCCTATTCGTCACGTCCCCCCAAGCATTACCCGTCCACCATATGTCGGCAAGATGAGTCGCGAAGCTTATGACGGTTCCGACATCATGGATGACGAAACAATCGAAAAAATGAAAATTGCCGGGCGTGTTGCAGCAGACGCTATTTTGGTGGCCGCCGCCCAAATAGCACCTGGGATAACCACAGACGAACTTGACCGGGTAGCCCACGAATTTCTTTGCGATAACGGTGCTTATCCGGCCTCGCTGGAATATCAAGGCTTCCCGAAATCCATCTGCACCTCTGTCAACGAGGTGATTTGTCACGGCATTCCAGATCAACGCGAGCTCGTTGAGGGTGACATTATTAAATTGGACGTCACTGCTTACTTAAACGGTGTTCACGGCGATAACTGCGCCACCTTTTATGTTGGCGAAGTGGACGAGGAATCGCGTCTACTTAGCGAGCGAACCCAAACCGCTATGAACAGGGGCATAAAAGCGGTTGCCCCTGGTAGACCACTAAACGTTATCGGAAAAGTAATTGGCGCTTACGCTCGCCGATTCGGCTATGATTCGGTGCGCGAATATACCGGGCATGGCTGCCATAAGGCATTTCACTCAGGGCTGGTAGTGCTTCATTATGATGAGCCAACCCCGTTACCGATCATTAAAGAGGGCATGACTTTCACTATCGAACCAATGCTGACGCTCGGGTCAGCCAAAACTGAGCAGTGGGATGACGGTTGGACGGTAGTGACCCGCGACAAATCACGCTGCGCCCAATTTGAGCAGACCTTGGTGGTGCGCGCCCACGGGGCAGAGATTTTGACGCTACCCTCCACTGGAAAACCGATTACCGGGGGCGTGGTGACTGCCGAAGAAAAAGCAGCCTTAGGCATCTAAAGCTGACAGCGATTTAACTTCGAGCAGCACGCAATTCAAGACCAGGTATGTTCACGCTGCTAGACGAAGTTGGCTAATCTGTTTTCATGGCTGAAACCAGGACTGAAAAAGATTCCATGGGCACCATTGAGGTGCCCGCCGACCACTACTGGGGTGCTCAAACTCAGCGCTCCATCCAAAACTTCGACATTGGACGACCCACTTTCGTGTGGAACCGCCCAATGATTAAAGCGCTCGGGGTATTAAAGAAGAGCGCTGCCCAAGCCAATAGTGAGCTAGGGGAATTACCCGCCGATATCGCCAACTACATCGTCCAGGCTGCTGACGAGGTGATCGCTGGCAAATTGGACACAGAGTTTCCGCTGGTAGTTTTCCAGACTGGCTCTGGCACCCAATCGAATATGAACACCAACGAGGTGATTTCTAACCGCGCCATCGAAATTGCTGGCGGACAGTTGGGAACCAAGACTCCCGTCCACCCCAATGACCATGTAAATCGCGGCCAATCTTCGAATGACACCTTCCCCACCGCCATGCACATTGCGGTCGTCACTGAGCTAAACGAGAAACTGTTTCCAGACGTTGCTAGACTGCGCGACACTCTCGACAAAAAAGCTAAAGAGTTCGCTGACATTGTGATGGTTGGCCGCACCCACTTGCAGGATGCCACCCCCGTCACTTTGGGTCAGGTCATCAGCGGTTGGGTGGCCCAAATTGATTTCGCCCTTGACGGTATCCGCTACGCCGATTCTCGTGCCCGCGAGCTAGCCATTGGTGGTACTGCCGTTGGTACTGGCTTGAATGCTCACCCGAAATTTGGTGCTTTGTGCGCTGCCAAGATCAGTGAACAAACTGGTTTAGAGTTCAAACAAGCTGACAACCTGTTCGCTAATCTGTCCGCCCACGATGCACTGGTGCAGGTATCGGCCGCACTGCGCACCTTGGCTGATGCCTTGATGAAGATTGCCAATGATGTGCGCTGGTATGCGTCTGGACCGCGCAATGGTTTCGGCGAGTTGATCATTCCAGAAAATGAGCCAGGCTCGTCCATTATGCCGGGCAAGGTTAACCCGACTCAGTGCGAAGCCATGACGATGGTCGCCACCAAAGTTTTCGGCAATGACGCCACCGTTGGATTTGCTGGTTCACAAGGCAATTTCCAATTGAACGTGTATAAGCCAGTGATGGCCTGGTGCGTGCTTGAGTCGATTAAGCTGCTTGGGGATACTTGCGTATCCTTTGACGAACACTGCGCTTTCGGTATCGAGCCGAACCGCGAGAAGATTCAAGCCAACCTTGATTCGAACTTAATGCAGGTGACTGCTTTGAACCGGCATATCGGTTACGACAAGGCTGCAGCTATCGCCAAGAATGCCCACAAGAAGGGGCTAACGCTGAAGGAATCTGCCCTGGAGTCTGGCTTCCTAACCGAGGCTGAATATGACGCCTGGGTGGTTCCGGCAGATATGACCCATCCGAGTGCAGCTGACGAATAAACATTCATAAAGCTAACTGGCCAGACCCTAGGGTCTGGCCAGTTTCAGTTTCACCAGGTTGCTTGGCTTTTACTTCCTTAATTGTTGATTAGCCCAGGCACAAAAACTGCTAAGGACGTAATCGCTAACCAACCGGCAAGCAACACACTGACATCGAAAATCTTGGTTCTAACCACCAATAAACCGGCCATCTTTGGTGGCAAGATAATCCGTAAAATAGCTGCCAGGAGCATCGCTAACCCCATAACAAAAGTGCCGCGGCGCCAATGCCAGTCCACCACCAGCACAATACCGATGGTGAATACCGTTAGGCACGCCAATAGTGCCCATGGGCTCAAGTAGTTCTGGTAGGGGCGAACCGCCTGATGAGCACCTGTCGAATTGGGGTTACTCATCGTTCGGCTGCGTCTACGATATTGCTCAACAGCATGGCTCTGGTCATCGGCCCAACACCGCCAGGGTTAGGGGTAACGTAACTCGCTTTTTCCCATACTCTTGGGTCAAGATCGCCGACGGTTTTACCATCCACTCTAGAAACCCCAACATCCACCAAGACACTGCCGGTTTTTATCATCTCTGGTGTAACTATCCCCGGCACCCCAACGGCAGCAATGACGATATCCGCTTGGCGAGTGTGGCTGGCTAGGTCTTTTGTTCCGGTGTGGCACAGGGTCACCGTACAATTTTCGCTTCGTCTAGTAAGTAACAACCCTAGCGGGCGACCCACAGTGATGCCGCGTCCAATAATGCACACCTCGGCACCCGCTAACTCAATGTTGTAGCGGCGCAGCAATTCGACAATGCCACGCGGGGTACACGGTAACGGGGCAGGTTCCCCCAAAACCAGTTTGCCAAGGTTGACCGGATGTAAACCATCGGCATCTTTAGCAGGGTCGATCAATCCGAGCACGCGGTTTTCGTCCAAATGCTTCGGCAGCGGCAACTGCACGATATAGCCAGAGCATTGCGCATTCTCGTTGAGGCTGCAGATAGTGTCCTCAACTTGAGCGAAACTAGCATCAGCAGGCAGGCTGACCCGAATAGATTTGATACCGACTTGTTGGCAGTCGCGGTGTTTCATCCGCACATAATTTTGGCTAGCAGGATCATCCCCAACTAGGACAGTGGCCAGACCAGGCACGATGCCACGCTTAGCCAGAACTGCTAGGCGCTGGCTAAGCTCAGACTTAATTTGGGCTGCAACGGCTTTGCCGTCTAATTTCTTAGCGTCCATAGTCTTAGTGGAAGAAATGTCGGTTGCCAGTTAGATACATGGTTACGCCAGCTTCTTTAGCAGCAGCGATAGTTTCGTCATCACGAATTGACCCACCAGGTTGGACAATAGCCTTCACTCCAGCATCAATCAGGATTTGCGGGCCGTCCGAGAACGGGAAGAAAGCGTCAGAGGCGGCCACTGAACCGCTGACCCGATCCCCAGCACGCTGGACAGCCAGTCGGCAGGAATCGACTCGATTGACTTGACCCATGCCAACGCCTACAGACGCCCCAGACTTCGCCAACAAAATCGCGTTAGATTTAACCGCCCGACAAGCCTTCCATGCAAAAAGTAAGTCTTTTAGCATGGGCTCGCCGGCTGGCTCGCCGCTAACGAGCGTCCAATTCGCTGGGTCATCACCGGCAGCGTCTAACTTATCGGGGGTTTGCACCAACAAACCGCCGCTGATTTCGCGGGTTAGAACTCTGGGGTGACGATAGGGTTCAGCTTTTAAGATGCGCACATTCTTCTTACGGCTCAGCACTTCTAGCGCCCCAGCCTCATAGCCAGGGGCGACAATCACTTCAGTAAAAATATCCGCCACTTGGTTAGCCATTTCCAAGCTCACCTCACGGTTAGTAGCGATCACTCCGCCAAAGGCTGAGGTGGAATCGCAAGCGTGAGCTAGCCGGTGAGCCTCAGCAATGTCACCACCAATAGCTATTCCACACGGGTTAGCGTGTTTGATGATAGCTACGCAAGGTTCAACGAAATCGTAGGCCGCCCGGTAGGCTGCGTCAGCGTCAGTGTAATTGTTGTAGCTCATCTGCTTGCCATGCAATTGCTCAGCCTTAGTCAAGCCACCAAAGTCACTATCTCCAGCGTAGATTGCAGCCTGTTGGTGAGAGTTTTCGCCATAGCGCAAGGTGTGCAGCTTATGCCAAGCCCCACCCTGATATTGCGGGAATCCGTCTGCTGAATCGAATTGTTCAGCCATCCAAGAAGCCACTGCCGCGTCATAAGCCGCTGTATGTGCAAACGCCTGAGCAGCCAGCTTTTGACGCTGCGACAAGGCGAAACCGCCAGATTTCACCGCTAACAAGGCATCCGAATAACGCGCTGGGTCAGTTAGCACCGCCACTGAGGGGAAGTTCTTTGCCGCAGCACGCACCATTGACGGCCCGCCAATGTCTATTTGTTCCACGCATTCATCCTGGCTAGCCCCAGAGGCAACAGTAGCGGCGAATGGGTAAAGGTTTACCACCACTAAATCAAAGGGGTCGATATGCAATTTCGCTAGCTCATCACGGTGGGATTTCAAACGACGGTCAGCAAGGATGCCGGCGTGAACTTTGGGATGCAAAGTCTTGACACGCCCACCTAAACATTCTGGGAAGCCAGTTAATTCTTCTACCGCAGTGACAGGCACACCAGCTTCTTTTAAGCGGGCAGCAGTTGAGCCGGTGGAGACGATCTCAACCCCAGCCTCAGTCAGCCCTTGCCCTAACTCGACTAATCCGGTCTTGTCATATACTGAAACTAATGCTCTACGCACAGCTATCTGATCGTTCATTCGTCCTCCGAACTCATTGACTACGGCTTTCAACAGTTTTCGTTCTTCAACTTTGATCCGCTCATGAAGACTTGCTTCATCGTCATCAGGTTTAACTTTGACGGCCTCTTGGGCGATGATTTGCCCGGTATCCACACCCTCGTCCACCATAAATACAGTTGTTCCAGTAATTTTGACGCCAGCTTTAAGCGCGTCGCGAACCCCGTGGATACCAGGGAAACTAGGCAATAATGCTGGGTGGGAGTTAATGCATCGGCCAGCGAATTTAGCTAGAAAAGCCGACCCGAGAATCTTCATGAAACCAGCACTTACCACTAGGTCTGGCTCATATTCGGCCACTAACTTTGTTAATTGTTCGTCCCAAACTCTGCGGTCTGACCCTTTGTTTAACGGCAAGGAAAAGGTTGGCACACCCGCTGCTTCAGCACGTTCCAAGGCCTGTGCATCAACCACGTCAGAGCCGACCGCCACTATCTCACCGGCTAGTTCACCGCTAGCTTGGGCGTCTAAGAGTGATTGAAGTAGGGTGCCCGATCCGGACGCTAAGACGACGATTCTCACTCGCTCAGCCTACTCGCTAGCCTCGGTGATTGTCGCCCGAGCACCCCACCAACCGATAACAGCGCCGGTGATCATCCCACCGATACCCATCCCGGTAGGCGCCATAACGGCTAGTTCAGCAAGCATCGGACCAACATTCGATAGCCTAAGCGAGCCTAGGTTGCCACCAGATAACCAAGCTAGGGCAATCATCGCAATTCCAGTCACTATACCGGCGAGGGCGCCAATGATTGCCCCCGAGATAGGCGTTATAGCTCTCAAGTTTTTTTGGGCTCTGATAAGCAAAAATGCTGAGATGGCTCCGGCTGCAAAAGCGGACAGCACCCAGGCCAACCACCAAATAGGTGCCGGCCCACTCTCGGGGACTAAACCAAAGATCGGCACTCCTGGCAGCATTCCGACGTCGGTGCGCGCTGGTGTTATCACAGAATCTATCCCCGCCTGAATGCCGGCTCCGCTCGCCCAACAAGCCGCCCAGATAACTAGATTCGGTAACCAAGCAAGCTGCATCAGCACTAACACAACATCGCCGATAGGATCTGGTGAAAGCGCTTGTTGAATCATGGCGTAACGCTCGCGCCCGCCGATGAGCGCTAACACGAAAACTGCACAACCAACTAAACACATAAAGGCTAGACCAGCACTGATAGCAGAGCGCATTCCGGCCAACTGTTCGATCACTATTTTGGGATGCCACTGTAGCGCTCGAGAGAAAAAAACTAACCCGAGGACGCCACCTAAAACTATCGGCAGCAATATCGTCGAATTAAATGCCCCGGCAACTACTGCCGCGACCAACACCACTAGCGCATAAACCCCAGTAAAGGCGCCGGTCATTTTCAAGACTAAATTTTTTCGCTGAATATCGTCACTCAGCTCGTCTACACCCCTCGTCCTAGCTGCTAGGGAATGGCAAATCACCCAGCCGACACCGACGATAACCAGCGTTAACCCAAGTGGAGCTAAGCGGATATTAACCCCTGTCACCATCACTTTTGCCCCGCCAGCCAGTAGCCAAACTTTCACTGACATTTTCAGTGGACCAGACACCGGAATCTCTGCGAAAGAAATCCAGGCAGCCAAGCAAGTTGCCACCACGACAAGCCAAGATGCGACAGCGGTAACCACGGCCGCCATTCCGGCCGAGATCGGCCAAGCCAACCTAACCTTCTCATCGTCTTCTTGGGGGTCGGTCGCCAAAGCGACAACGCTATTCTGTTTGGCGCGAGCTTTGTGTTCAGCCTTAGAAGAAATCCTCATATTCGACTTTTTGCGTCCAAATACCATCACCGCCCCCTTACCGAAAGGCTGTTTAACCAGCGACGCCTAAGGCTTAGCCGAAAATGTTTTGGCATGCCACTCCTAGAGCTTTTCCATCGGCGCGTACTCCAAGACTAGGCGTTTGGTGCCCAAGGACCCGAAATCAACATCCGCTTGGGCTTTCTTACCGCTGCCTCTAACCGCTAACACAGTGCCCATGCCAAAGGTCGAGTGCAAAACTCTATCCCCTGGCGAGAACACCACACCCGATGTGCGTCCGGCACCGAAGGCTGGGCTATCGTTCTTATCGTTACGCCTATCGTCGGCTGTCCAGGCAGCACCCGTTTGCCCACGCCAATCCACTAATTCGGCTGGAATTTCGGCAAGGAACCGACTGGGCGGGTTTTGGCTAGGGGATCCCCAAGTAGTACGCACTTTTGCTCTGGTCAGATAGAGACGCTTCCTAGCTCTGGTTATACCCACATAAGCTAACCGGCGTTCCTCTGCTAATTCGTCCCGGTCATCTATGGAACGGAAGTGCGGGAAAATACCGTCCTCCATACCAGTAAGAAATACGGTGTCGAACTCTAGACCCTTGGCAGTATGTAAAGTCATTAGCGTCACCACACCTTGATCGTCGTCCGGGATTTGGTCAGAATCAGCTACCAACGCCACCTGCTCTAGAAATGCCCCAAGTGAGGTATCTGGTTCAGCTAGCTCTTCAGCAGCCATCTCATCGGTAATGTCTGCTAAATCGACTGCACTAGCCGAGGCGACGAAATCTTGGGCTACCGCCGCTAATTCGACAAGATTGTCCACACGCGTTTGGTCTTGCGGGTCGCTAGAGCCTTTCAATTCCGCCAGCAACCCAGATTCAGTTAGGACGGCTTCCAACACTTCGCTAGCGGTCTGGTCAACGCTTGCGGCGCGCCATTTTTCGAGTTGTTCCCCAAATGTTTGGATCTGATTGCGTGACCTAGTAGCCAGGCCAGAGATATCGTCCAAACTTTTTATCGCCTGGCTGATCGAGATTTGCCGACTACGGGCATAAGCCTGCAGCGCCTGCTGAGCTCTATCCCCAATACCGCGTTTAGGGACGTTAATTACCCTAAGCAGTGACACATCGTCTGCCGGGTTAGCCACCGCACGCAGATAGGCGATAGCGTCGCGGATTTCTTTACGCTCGTAGAACCGAAGTCCACCTACTACTCGGTAGGGCAGCCCAACGCGGATAAACACTTCCTCTAAAGCCCGCGATTGCGCATTCGTACGATAGAAAACAGCGATATTTGAATAGGATTCACCACTGTCAGCCAAAGTATCTATCTCTTTAGCCACATATCTGGCTTCGCCTGTTTCGGTATCAGCGACATAGCCCACTATCTTGTCGCCATCACCCGCTTCAGACCACAAATTCTTTCCTGGCCGACCCGCGTTATGTTTAATTACAGCGTTAGCAGCTGACAGCACTGTTTGAGTAGATCGATAATTTTGTTCCAAGAGGATAGTTTCGGCACCCGGAAAATCCTTTTCGAAGTCGAGGATATTGCGTATCGTCGCACCTCTGAAAGCGTAAATAGACTGATCCGAATCCCCCACCACCATCAACTCGCCAGGCTCGATGGCGCTTTCACCCACAGCGGGCTCGAACACTGAACATAGCTGTTTAACCAACATGTATTGGGCATAGTTGGTGTCTTGATATTCGTCTACTAGTACTTGTCTAAACCTGCGCCGATAAGCTTCGCGAATATTCGGGTGTGAACTAAAAAGCTCAACACTCAACATGATTAAATCGTCGAAATCTAGCGCGTTAGCATCACGCAACCGCTGCTGGTATTGGCCATAAAGCTCAGCCATTATCTGATCTTTGACGTTGTCAGCGGCTAATTCTTTGGCTTTAGCCACATCTGACAATTCATTCTTCCAATTAGAGATGCGATTAAGTACTTGGCGGGGTGGAAAATTTTTGGCGTCAATATTGTTTTCACGCGCAACAATAGACATCAACCGTTTAGCGTCAGTGTCGTCATAGATGGAGAAATTCTTTTTGTACCCCAGAGCGTCAATCTGGGCGCGCAGTATTCGCACACAAGCTGAGTGAAAGGTTGAAATCCACATCAGCTTTGCTCGGTTGCCAACTAGCTCGCTGACTCGTTCACGCATTTCGTTGGCAGCCTTGTTGGTGAAAGTGATCGCCAAAATAGCGCCGGGATGGACTTGACGTTTGTTGACAAGATAGGCAATCCGCCTAGTCAAAACGCGTGTTTTACCCGAGCCGGCACCCGCCACCACCAGTACCGGCGATCCTTCATGGACGACGGCTTGACGCTGCGGCTCGTTGAGGTCGGCTAACACAGCCGAAATATCGGTTTTTTGGGCAGGACTGAGGGGCTTAGGCTCGTTGGCTTCGGGGAAGAACCCGGCAAATAAGTTAGGTTGTTGTTGGCTCATGGCGGTTAAATCATAGGCGAGCCTGGCGACAAATCACACTAACTTGCGGTCTGTGGCCCATTTCGTCAGTTGATAGCGGTTAGATAACTGCAATTTTCTGAGCACACTTGAGACGTGGGTCTCTACCGTCTTGATAGAGATAAACAACTCTTTAGCAACCTCTTTATAGGAATAGCCGCGCGCTATCAGCTTCATCACTTCGCGTTCTCTATTGGAGAGCCGATCTAGATCCTCGTCTATACTGGCAACTTCTATTGAGCCAGAGAATGCGTCTAGGACGAAACCTGCAAGTCTTGGCGAAAACACTGCATCATTAGTGCCAACCCGTTCAATAGCGGCCACCAGATCAGCAGTGCTTATTGATTTCGTAACATATCCCCTAGCGCCAGCACGAATAACGGATATGACATCAGTTTGGGCATCAGAGACGGAAAGAGCCAAGAATTTAACGTCCACGTCGCTGTGGTGAATCTGTTTAACCACTTCAGCGCCACCACCGCCAGGCAGGTGGACATCAAGCAAGACAACATCTGGTTTTACTTTGCGAATAATGGCCACCGCCGAAGCTACGTCTTCACCCTCACCCACAACTTCTATTTTCTCGGGCGCTTTAGTAGCCAGTTCGGCTCGCACTCCGGAACGGAAAATACCGTGGTCATCTACTAGCACCACGCGCCAAGGACCCTCATGTAATTCGTCGTTCATATCTTCATCTCCAGTCTTATTTCCGTACCTTCTGCCGGTGCCGATTTTATGGCAGCAGATCCGCCATGGCGAGCCATGCGGGCGATTATCGAGTTACGCACTCCTTGTCGATCATCGGCGATTGAGTCTAGGTCAAAACCACTGCCTCGGTCGCGAATGAAAATCTGGACCAACTTGGCGTCGTCAATATCTTGCACTTCGGCGTATACGTCAATGTTTGAGGCGCCGGAATGTTTAGCAGCGTTCGTCATCGCCTCTCGAGCAGCAAGAACCATCGCGTCCAAATCGTCAGAAATTTCGGTATCTGAGACGCACACCACACTCACCGAAACCGACCACTCATCTTCTACAGCACCGGCTGCTTCTTCAAGAGCTGATTTCAGAGTCGTGGCTCGCGTTTGGTCACCATATAACCAAGTGCGCAACTCACGCTCTTGTCTTCGAGCCAATCTAGCCACCGTCTTAGGCTCATCAGCTTGCAGCTGTATCAATGCCAAAGTTTGTAGCACGGAATCATGCAGGTGAGCTGCCATGTCGGCTCGAGTATCCGCGACAATTTTCGCGTTGCGCGCTTCTTCTAAAGTTCGGTAATAGCTGTGCAACCAGGGCAGTGCCAGTAACAGCATTCCCGCAGCTACCCCCGCAACGATCGCTAGCGTTCTAGGCAAGGATTCCAAACCCATCCTGATTGCCAAGATTGCGCTTATTGACGCACCAATCAGCGCCACCCCAGCCCCTATCCGAACGAAGTCACGCCAACCTTTGCCCGCTTTAAGATCTGCTAGCCAACTAGCGGAACCGATTGAGACACTGGCTTTATCAGCTTGACGCCAAATCAAAGCGACACCAACTACGCCAGCCATAAATGGCCAAAAAATTGGGGTTTCAGGCCCGGAACCAAGCTTGTAAACACTGATCGTCAAGCCAATGCCGATCATCACCAACGCAGAAATAACCGATGCTGGACGACGGCGAGGTTGCGTTGTAGCACGCATATTTTGGTGGCTAGCGGCCGCAATCCCAGGAGCTGCAGGTTGTTCTTTGACACGAACTGGCATCAATAACCAGAACAGACCATATAAGGCCACCCCTGCCAGACTAGTAAACGTCAAAGCTATGAAGCTCAACCTCAATAACCAGGTTGGCCATCCGAGATGAGGGGCTAGCCCAGACGCTACACCAGCGATAACGCCATTAGCGCTATCGCGAGCCAGGCTTGAGCGTGGCTGTTTGGGTTTGATACGAGGCGGGCTGGGCGACCAATAGCCAGGCCGAGACCAATAGCCAGGCCGATAAAAGTTCGGAGGCTGACGGTAGAATGGGTGTTCCATCGTCCTCCTCACCTAAAGACCTAATCAAGTCTGCCATCTGGAAGCCATAATTTTAACGGGTGGTTACCCCGAGCTAACCCGTATAAAACCCAACTTCGGTGCTTTTTCAGGGTGACTACCTATTGGAGACCTTGAATCCATCACCGACAATGGTTCTTATGAGCTCGCCTGTACCTCCCTTGCCGGTCAAATTGACCCGCAACAAAGAGGCGAGCAAATTTGCTGGCGTCTCCGCCGCCATAGCTGACCGGTTAGGCATTGACCCGTTAGTCGTGCGTGCGCTATTTGTACTAGCTAGCTTTTGCGGTGGAGCCGGCGTGGTCAGCTATTTATCTATCTGGGCTTTGACGCCATCCAGCGCCACTGACCAAGCACCACTCGATAGCATAGGTAAGCAATGGCGGCGAATTTCTGGGCCAGTATATCTAACCGTAATTTTTGTAATGGCATTATTTGTCGGCTGCCTTATCCACTTCCCACTAGGGATATCACCAATAATCGTGGTTGGGCTAGCCGTCTTGATTGGCTCGCAGTTAGATTATCGCCCACCAAAACCAGCACCGCTGTTTACGCCCACCGACTATCAGCCCGCCATCGAACAACCCGCCGCCAAACCAAAAACAACCGGCTCACTTGCCCGCATTCTGCTGCTGAGCGGTGCAATCGTTGCTGGCTCAATTGTTGGCATAACCACAGACTCGCCCGCCTATGGAGCCGCCATCGCATTGGCTGCCATCGCTTTTAGCTTGTTGATCTTGGCTAGACGAGGTCACAATCTGGTGCTAATTATCGTCGGCGCTTTGATAGCTGTTCTAGCGTTAACTTCTGCTTTCGTGCAACGCTACTGGGTCGAAGAACCAAATCTGATCTATGCCGACAATATAAGCCAAACTGTCATCGATTCCCAGCGAGCTGTGGTCGTTGTTGACCCACCACTTGAGCAGGAAGAAATTACCCTAAAAATACGTTATTCGGAAGTTACCTTAGTTATGCCCGAGGATCGCAACGTGACTATAACAGTCGACAGCGACGAATATTCAAAGGTTCTAACTGGAATGCCCCCTCAGCTGAGCTATAAAGGCAACAACACTTGGGATTGGCAAGCACCAGCTGCTCAAGAGTCCAACCCACTTAAATTGACCATAACTACTGAGTCGTCCCTCTTGGAGGCCGGATTATGAAAATAGATCCCAATTCAGTGATTTGGGCGATGCTGTTTTTAGTAATCGCCGGCCTATCGGTATGGATAGCTAGCGGAGCGGGCTTGTCTGTAGAAACATTCGCGATTTTCCTATCCGTCATCTTTATCGGCTTAGGCGCACTTGGGCTAATCCTGGTGCGTGCAAACTCAACTAGAAAGGAAAAATAATGACCAACTACCCAACCAATCCCCCACGCGGCCCGTTAGTGCGTCCTAAAAATGGCCGCATGATTTCTGGGGTTTGTTTAGCATTGGCTCGCTATTTCAACGTGGACGTCGCAATCATCCGCCTCCTAGCCCTGCTATTAGGGCTGGTGTCCGGCGGTACCGCAGCTATCGCTTACCTGATTGCCATAGTGCTCATCCCAGAACAAGGCAATAGCGGGCCAACCGACACTTTCAGGTCTAACTAGCTCGGTAACAGATGAGTTAGTCAGCGACTAGAGTTTCTAACCAAGCAATAACGCCAGACTCATCATTGGATCCGATTAACGCGTCGGCGACAGCCTTAGCTTCGGCACACCCATTGGCCACTACTAGGGATTTTCCGGCGTATTGCAGCATTTCAATATCATTGCCGCCATCACCTATGGCGGCAATGTTCTTTGCGGCCAGACCCATTTTCTTGGTCAACCAAGATAGCGCCACACCTTTATTGACCCCAGCCGCCACAACGTCGATAAACCCAAACCCGCTAGATGTGGCCGTCACGGATGACGGCAGAGTGGCGCTTAACTGGCCAACATATTCTTGAGTAACCTCGGCAGGGAAAGCCAGTGCCAATTTCAAGATTGGTTCTGGGCAGTGGTCAAAGGAGTCTACCTTGCGAATCTCGGAATAGTAGGGACGCATCTCGTCCACCAAATCAGGATTAACTGTAGGCAAAACGTAGGCGGCTGACACTGTACAGGCGAAGAAACCCACCTGCGGTAGCTGCTCGATAACGGCCACGGCTTCACGCACTGCTGCTTGGTTGATTTCAGTCAAAGCCAAAATCTTGCCGTCTGCGATTATCAACGCCCCATTCTCGGCGATACAGTCCACCTGGCCGACATCCTCAAAGTGACGCTGCACTCCCCCAAGCTGGCGTCCGCTAGCAGCAACAAAGCGAATATCCTTGTCGCGTAGCTCTTTTAGTACTGCACTAAAACGCTGGGTATCAAAAGTCTTATTGCTGTCTAGCAGTGTGCCGTCCATATCTACAGCCACTAGCCGAATATCAGAGGACTCAGTCATAGGTTTTCCTCATTATTGCTGGACATACCACTAATTTAGCTAGTCAATATGTACGCTGCCTATCGCACCTAAGACCAAGGACAACACCTCGGCTGGCTAGCGTCACCTCAGCTAGCGGAACCACTGGCGGGTTTTGGATTCTGGACTAAGAAATGAGACAGGATTTTAGCTTCGCTGTCAGGCGCTAGCGTTGCCTAAAACACCTTAGGTGGCTTTAAGAGGAGCAGGAATGCGCAAAATCTTATCTGCGATAACAGCATTGACAGCACTGACATTAGTTTTGACTGGGTGCAGCAAATCCGCTGACGCACCCAAAGACGGTAATTCCAAGGCTTACCGCATTGGGATAACACAGATCGTCTCCCACCCCTCACTCGATGATGCGCGGGAAGGCTTTAAGCAGGCACTCGCTGACGCTGGCCTAGAGGTGGAATATGACGAGCAGAATGCGCAATCTGACCAGGCGACAGCATCGGCTATCGCCAATAAATTCGCTGGCGCCAACCTGGATTTGATTCTTGCGATATCTACTCCAGTAGCCCAAGCCACCACCCAAGTTATTACCGACAAACCAATTCTTTTCACCGCTGTAACCGACCCGGTAGCCGCCGACCTAGTGGCCTCCAATGAAGCACCAGGGGGCAATGTCACCGGCACCACCGACATGAATCCGGTTGCTGACCAGATCGCTTTAGTCAAGCAGGTCAAACCTGATGCTAAAACTGTTGGCATTATCTACTCGTCTGGGGAAGTAAACTCCGAGGTTCAAGTCAAGGTTGCCCGCGAAGCTGCCGCTAAAGAAGGCCTGGAGGTAGTAGAGAAAACCATTTCTACGGGCGCTGAGGTCGTCCAAGCTGCCCAGGCATTAAGTGGTGTGGACGCTATCTACGTACCTACCGATAACAACGTTGTGTCCGGCCTAGATTCTGTTATTCAGGTTGCTGAGGACGCGAAGATTCCGCTAATCGCCGGGGAAACCGTCTCAGTAGAAAAAGGCGCCCTGATTTCTGTGGGGCTCGACTATTTCACACTCGGTCAGCAAACCGGCCAGATGGCTGTCAAGATTTTGACCCAAGGCGCAGACCCAGCCACTATGCCGGTCGAAGAACAAGAGAAACCGCGCCTGGTAATAAATATGGGTGCCGCTAAGCGGATGGGCATAGAGATTCCGCAGGCTCTCTTAGACAAGGCCGACAAGAAGGTTGACTGATGCTCGCCTGGCTTGATCTAGGTCTAATTTACGGGTTGATGGCTCTAGGCGTTTATCTGACTTTTAGGGTTCTCGATTTTGCTGATTTAACCATTGACGGCAGCTTCACTACTGGGGCCGGCACTACTGCTGTGTTACTGGTTGCTGGCTGGCAACCGCTAGCCGCAACCGCCATCGGTGGGGCAGTTGGTCTGGTAGCTGGGCTAATTACTGGCCTGCTGAACACCTGGGGAAAAATTCACCCACTGCTAGCAGGAATTTTGACCCAAATCGGTTTGTACTCCATAAACCTTAGAATTATGGGTAAAGCCAATGTGCCGCTACTGCGTTCAGATACAGTTTTCACCGGATTACGCCAAGGTGGTCTACTAGGCTCACCAGCCTCTGTTGCCTTGTTGGCTGGGGTGCTAGGTATTTTCGTGGTTGTCTTATGTTGGTTTTTATCCACCGACATCGGGCTAGGGTTGCGTGCAACCGGTGACAACGAATCTATGGCCAGAGCTCAAGGCATCAACACCGACGCCATGAAATTGATCGGGCTATCTCTATCTAATGGGTTGGTTGCCTTGTCAGGCGCGTTATTCGCGCAATATCAAGGTTTCGCTGATATTGGGATGGGCATCGGCTTGATTGTCGCTGGTTTGGCGTCCGTAATTATCGGCACCGCGATTATCACCAACGGCAGGATCTGGATAACTGCTATTGCGGTAGTTATCGGCTCAATTATCTACCGTGGAATTATTCAAGCCGCTCTTGCTATCCCATGGTTTAACCCGAATGACATGAAATTGTTGAGCGCTGTCATCGTCATTTTGGCGCTGATATTGCCGCGCTGGGACGTTTTCAGCCGAATCCGTAACCGCACCCGCACCAGCCAATTCTCAGTAGAGCCATGGGATACTCCAGACCCAGAAGAACTTGATTCCGGCGATGCTAGACCCCCAAGCAGAGGTGTCACTAAGAGAGCGAGGGGCAAGACTAATGCTTAGTGTTCGCGATGTTTCTAAAGCATTCTTCCCGCGTACCATCAATGAAAAAGTGGCGCTACGCAATATCTGTTTAGAATTGGATTCTGGGGATTTTGTTACCGTAATTGGTTCCAATGGCGCTGGCAAATCGACTTTACTCAATATTGTTGCTGGTCGTTACCGTCCAGATATTGGCTCGGTGCTGATTAACGGTGTAGACGTGACGAAACAACCCGACTACACGGTGGCTAAACAAGTAGGGCGAGTTTTCCAAGACCCAATGTCTGGCACTGCCCCGCACTTAACTATTGAGGAAAACCTAGCAATCGCGTGGGCGCGTAGCCGTAGACGAGGCTTAGCGCGTGGAGTAACTAAAGCTCGGCGTGAACAATTCCGGGAAGAATTAAAAATCTTGGAGTTAGGGCTGGAAAATCGTTTGACGGCTCGCGTTGGGTTACTTTCTGGCGGTCAACGCCAAGCATTAAGCCTAATCATGGCGTCCTTCACACAACCAGCCATTCTGCTGTTGGACGAGCACACGGCTGCTCTCGACCCACAACGGGCAGCGCTAATCACCCGCTTAACTAAAGAAGTGATTGCCAGACACGGGCTGACCGCGATGATGGTTACACACAATATGGAACAAGCACTAGCGCTAGGCAATAAGCTCATCATGATGCACGAAGGCAGAATCATTCTTGAATTGGCAGGTGAAGAAAAAGCCAAAGCAACAGTTCCTGATTTACTAGCGAAATTCGAAGAATTAGCCGGTGGTGACGCTGTTAGCGACCGGATGTTATTCGCCTAAACAAATAGATTCTCGTCTACGTGAATCGTATCTAGGACGGGAGCCGGCAACCGGCTCGGGCGTTGGCTGGCGACCACATCTGAATGCCCGCCGCACCCGTGGCTGCAAGCAGTAACCCTAGCGTCTGAGGGTGAATACTCATTAGCACATACCCCAAAGATGCGTCCCAGCTGACCAGATAGCCGCACCCAATACCCACAGGTTAGACACGAAGATGGCGCTTGATGGCTCATCGCGTTATCCGGTCCACCCTCACCGCCTAACCATCGTTCAGCTGCTGCTGCCCGCCCATCGCTAGAGAGTACTCGTTGGCGTCCTAAACCAAGATCAGCAGCTATCGCCCTAGTCAAAGCCCACTCCGCGGGGTCTTCGTCGGCGGATAACTCGCCCCCGGTATAGCCAGGTTCTAGTCTGGGGTCGTTATCGGCAGTGGGCAACATTGTGCCGGGAGCAACGTCACCGGGCAGTAATCGATCAGCCCAGGGCACCCATTCAGGTGAGCGCAGCGCATCTTCGCCAGGCAATAAAGTCACCTCATTGATGGTGGCACGCCTAGCTCTCGACGCCCTGACCATAGTGACCGCCCAACGCCAGCCCGGATATCCCGAATGTGGGCAGTCGAAATAGTGGGTAACTACCCGCACCCCTTCAGCCTCGGCACCTAAATAGTCACCTACGCCAAAATCTGCAGCCGCGGAACAGGCGGCTTGCCTTGCCTCATCAACGGCGGCAGCGGTTACCTGATCTAGCTCTGCCATTAAAGTTCCAGTTCATCGGCGACGCCACGCAACATGGTCGCCACTTTCTTAGCAGTCTGAGGGTTCGGATAGCGGCCGTGTTTATAACCGTTACCTAGCTGGTCTAGCACCTTAACTAAATCCTCGAAGACGATAGCTAATTCTTCGGGCTTTTTGCGGGAAGCCTTAGACAGTGACGGTTTGGAATCTACCAATTCCACACTAAGAGCTTTCTCGCCACGCCTAGACTCAATGACGCCGAATTCTACCCGTTGACCCGCCTTTAACGCCGTAACGCCAGCAGGCAAGGCACTGGCGCGCACATAGACGTCACCGCCTCCATCTTTAGAGATAAAACCAAAGCCTTTCTCCGCATCGAAGAAACGCACTCTGCCGCTGGGCACTGTTACTCCTGACTAAGCCAATAGTTACTGCACGCCAATTTAGCGTTCTTCTAGGATAGCTGGCGAGTCAAAGGTAACGAAAGTGTCCAACTATAATTGCTTCATGGCTAATGACGCTCAAGCTGACTCGCCCAAAACATCAGCTGGGCCAAGCATGTCAGCTAAAGCAGCCGAGCTGTCTAGGAGTGCGCCTATCCAAGCCCCCTATGGCTTTGCCGCACCAAAAGCTGCCCCGCTTAGCGCCCCACCTTGCCCCGAAAATGTAACTGTGGATTCGCGTCCTGCCCCCGCCATTGTTGCCCCAGACCACCAGGTACCGGATTTAAGCACGATAGCGCCAGCAACAACCCCAAAACGTGACCCTAGCCAGCCTTTCCACACTGACGGGAAACCGATAGACGACTTAGCCCGTGACCCACGCAAACCATTTACTGGCTATTTAGCTAAAGCCGATCTTGCTGAGCTGCCGCCACCGACAGGCAAACCAATCTCACCAATAGCTGTTGACAGATCGACGCCCGTCACTACACCTAAACATACGGCTGCCACCATTGGCCGATATGCTCGCTCAACACCTAGATACCAAACTAGGTACAGGCGTCGTCAACCCTAGCCGGCGATTAACAGGCTGGCCTATATTGGGACACTAGATTCTTCAACCTCGCCTAAGTCAATGAAATCCTCACCACTGAAACCAGCGAGGTGGCCGAGTTCGACTGGCCAAACCCTGCGCCCGGCTAGGTCTTTTGGTTCAAGCCACAAGAAACCTTGCATCGTGGTTCGTTCCGCATCGGTAAAAAACGTGTCATCAGGGGTGAAGGTTTCCGCTAAATCCAGTAAGTAGAAAACTTCTTCTTGAATAAGAATCTGATCTGAGTAGCCATGCGAGACTATTCGGCGAGCAATCGGGCCAGCCAGGTCATCTACAGTTATTTTCAGGCCGGTTTCTTCAAAGAGTTCGCGCACAGCCGTCTCGCGTGGGCTCTCCCCAGCGTCTATACCGCCGCCAGGGGTGATGAGCCAAGTAAAATCAGCCACTCCAGGGTCAGAATCGATCTCTACCAGCACTTTGCCTTGAGCACGCACTACCACGCGCGCAGCCTCACGCTTTCTGATCGGACGCTCAGCCGGACCCATTATTAGGCCACGCCGTCCATAAGCCATGACTACCTCCTAAAAGCCAGTCTCTAACCGCGTGAATAAAGTTTGCCCTCTAAAGCGGTAGTGAATTGATCGAGACAGCTCGGCAGATCAGAAAGATTCCAGGTATCAGGCGCCTTATACCAACTCAAATCGTCTGGATCAGGCACACCCGGATCATCATCAGCATCAGCTAAGGCTTGTAGCCAGCGCTGCTGAGAGCCGAGCACAGTAGCATAAGGCAAAATGCTAGATATCTGCTCATAAGCATCAGATTTATCGAATTGGTCAGTTGGCTGAGTGTGTAACTGTAAAGCCAACAACTGCAACCCTTGTAGGACGGCTGACCCACGCGCACTACGTTTGGGCATACCTTGAGCAATGAATAGCAAGCCGATGGATAACCCAAGCCAAACCAAGCCAACTAAACCGAATTTGGTAAACGCCACCAACATGACTAGCGCTATCAAACCGATAATTACCCCGCCGACACCTAGGCGATAATAGGTAGTACGCGTTTGATCTGGACGCGAGACAAACCAGCCGCGCTTAACCACCTCGTCATAAAGTGAATCCTGGATCTCAGTTATTGAACTGGCAAGAACCCTCACCATAGTGGACAACTTCACGGGAGCTACCCCTGCCGGGACAATCAAATCCAGCAATTTCTGTTCATAATCAAGCAGCTCATCATGACCATCGCTGCGCTCTAGCCGCCATTCGACGCTGGCGTGTTCAGATTCTCTGGGTAATTCCCGAATCACCAAGTGACCGCGCTGAGCAAGATCCAAAACGGTAGCTGTGATGTCAACCGGATCTACCCGCTCATCTGTCAAAGTGCCAACCATACCTGGGCGCACCGCCCGCTTTAGCTCGAAGGCTACGATGCCCTCCCCTTTAGGCTCGAAGGCTGCCACAATCTTTGGCGTAGTAACAGCCACCATGTCGCGTCCACGCAACCGATATAGCAGCCATAACCCAACAGAGCCGAGTAGTGCCACTATCAAGGCGGAAAGTAGATACGGCAGTTTGGCAGAGAATGCTCGATCAAGCGTCCATTCTTCACTGATTTTCTCGTTAGCGGCTACTGCCTTTTCTGGCACTTTCACACCAACTTGAATCACCTGACCAGCACCTAGAGCGCCGTTAGTGAAAGACGGGAATGGGCTTTCATAAGTGGAAGCTGAAAATGTTTGGCAGCTAACCAAGGCTGCCGGGGCGCCGGCTAGACATTTGAAGTCTCGCACTGGTGCAGTGCCGGTAGCGATCTCGCCGCTGACTTCGTCTATAGCAATATTAAGACCCTGAACAACTCGCCAGCGCAGCTCAGTTAAAGTATCACCGCCAGTAGTTGAGGCCCCAGCATAAGCTGCACCCTTAACTGAGTATTTGATCTCTATTGGACGCTGTCCAGCCTTTGCTCCATCAACAGTAATTACGGTGTAATTGCCGTCTTTTTCTACTGCTGCACCCAAATCTGATCCAGAGGCTAAAGCAGTAATATCGAAGATTTCAAATTCATAATTGGCGTAGTCCAGAGCTGGAGTAGAGTTTTCCAGGCGTTGAACAATTTTTGGTGCACTATCTGAGAAAGAAAAAGTTTCTATCACATGTAAGGTGCCGTCTGGATCCAAGGAGCCACTTACGACCAAGCTGTTAGCGCTTACTTCAGCTCGAGCATCGGCAGGGAAAGCGAAAACCGCAGAGACGACTACTAGCACCGCAGCTAGGATCACCCGCATTGGAGCCAACCCCTTGGAGTGTTTCGCTAACAAATTGTCTCCTTTTTGGCTGCCACCCCTGAACGAGGCGATGAATATCTTTGTTATGAAACTACCCTAGATGATCTTCAAATTCGCTGAAAATTTAGCTGGTTAGCCCATGTAATTCATAAAAAGAGTCAATGGCGGGTAGGCTGTGCCCGTGAGTCAGTGGAATGCGAATCCACCTGAACAGCACTGGTATCCGATTACCGGCACCCCTGCTAACCGGTGGAATAATCCCCCACAACCGTGGGCGCAAGTGCGCGTTCCCAGGAGTCAGCCTAACTTTGGGTCTGCAATTCCACCTGCACCTCGCCAGTTATCGGCTAGACCACAGATACAGTTTCGGATTGGCCAGTATCCCCCTTATTATCGGCGTCCGCGTCAGAAAAAGGGACACCCGCTATTAATAGTCGGCGTGGTCTTATTGGTTATTTTCTTAGGCACCACACTTGCGAATCTTCTCGGTTCTGGCGATGATGGCGGCGGTGTGCGCGGTATTCAGCAATACCAAAATGAGAATTATCAGGTTCCTCAAGCTGACCCGCTGCCTCCGGACGTCCCGATTCCTGAAACTTTCGAAGAAGCTAAGTCCTGGCTGCTTGACAACCCAATCTACGAGGAGAATTTGGCTCGTCCGGTACGCTGCGAAATGGTTCCCATTGATTTGCAGACCGCTTCTAAGGCTCAATTAGCCCAGCACATGAACGACTACACTGCCTGTCTGATGCGAGTATTCGGGCCTGCTATAGAAAGTGCTGGTTTTGTTGCCGTGCGCCCAACAGTAACCGTGTATGCGTCTGACGATATTGAGACGGCTTGCGGCAAAATGCCTAGCTATAACGCCGCATATTGTATGGCTGACCAGCAAATTTACTATGCCTCCAATTTGCCTGACATCATCCCTAACTATTTAGTTAATCAGCCGTTCTTGGTAGAAAGCGTGCTGGCTCACGAATTTGGCCATGCCGTGCAGGCTCGCACGGGAATCTTAATTTCGGAGCGAGCCTGGGAATATGAATACCGCGATGATGAACAGACCGCCAATGATTATTCACGACGCACTGAGCTACAGGCGGATTGCTGGGCTGGCCAGTTCAATGGTTCCGTCGCCCAATCGCTGAATATCAGCGATACCGATCAGCGGACTATCTCGGAACTTTTCTTTTCTCTAGGCGACGACCAATTGACCGGTGAGTCAGGCGACCATGGTTCGAGTCGCAACCGACAATCTTGGTATCTAGACGGCGCGTCACTCACCAATATGGGTGCATGCAATACCTTTACCGCAAATCAGGACAAGGTTCGCTAACGGTTCAATAGTGCCGTCGCTATGGCTGCTACCCCTTCAGACCTTCCGGTGAAACCTAGATGATCAGTAGTGGTTGCTGATAAGGAGACTGGCGCCCGGCAAGCTGCACTCAACACTTTTTCAGCCTCACCACGCCGGGTGGCTAGCCGCGGGTGCTGGCCGATGACTTGGACGGCAGCGTTTGTTACGCGCCAGCCCTCAGCAGTTAGCTTGGCCATGGTTTCCTCAATCAGTGCCACCCCACTAGCACCTGCCCAGCGCTGCTGGCTAGTGCCGAAATTTGAGCCTAAATCTCCTAGCCCGGCTGCACTTAGTAGGGCATCGCAGAGAGCATGAGCCGCCACATCTCCATCAGAATGGCCAGCTAAGCCAGCTGGCTCATCGGGGAAGAATAATCCAGCGATATGCATCTCGACGCCTGCAACCAGCCGGTGAACGTCACTGCCAATACCTACCCGGAACTCCATCTAATCCCCTTAGACCTCTCCATCGCCAACTAAATCAGCATCAAGCAAGGCCTGAGCCACAATGAAATCACTTGGGTTAGTTATTTTCATGGCCATTGGGTCACCAGTAACCATCGTCACCTGATAACCAGCGGCTTCACAAACCCCGGCATCATCAGTTAGGTCTTTGCTATCTGCCTTGTTATGGCTATCAACCAGCACCTTAGGGCAAAAACCTTGCGGAGTTTGCACACCACGTAGCCGGCTTCGGTCAACAACCCTTGACCCATAAACAGTTAGTTGCCGGATCGTGTCAGCCACTGGCACTACTGGCACCACCACTTCCGCCCCCGACACTACCGCCGCGATTACTCGTTTAACGAGCATCGGTGGGACTAATGGACGAGCCGCGTCATGAACCAAAACGACTTGGCAACCTTGGGGTAGCTGTGCCAGCCCGTTACTAACTGAAACTTGTCGCGTCTGCCCACCATCACACAGAGTCAAATCTGCTTCTAGCCCAGTTAAAGACTGCTGAAATTGCTGGCGGTTTTCTGGAGCACAGACCACAATCAACTTATTGACGCCGCCTGCAACTAACCTTTCGGCACTCCACCTGACTAATGTTTTGCCGGCTAGCATCCGCAACGCTTTCGGTCCGGCCCCACCAACGATTGAATCCCCTAATCGGGTGCCTTTCCCGGCAGCTACGATGATGCCAGCGATATCCATTTAGCAAAACCTACCCTTTTATCCGGCGTACTTATATCCCAATCCACGTACAGTGATTAATTTTTGTGGTAGTGAAGGGTTTTCTTCGATCTTGGAACGCAACCTTTTGATGTGCACATCTAAAGTTTTCGTGTCACCAACGTAGTCAATCCCCCAAACGCGATCAATGAGCTGATCGCGAGTCATCACCCGCCCCGCATTACGCATCAGCAGCTCAAGCAGTTCAAACTCTTTTAGTGCTAGACGTACCTCTTGATTCTTAACCGTCACCTCGTGGCGATCAATATCCATTCTTACGTCATCGACCTCAACAACTTCAGGCAATAGCTCATTATCTTGACCGCGTCTGAGCACTGCCCTGATTCGGGCAACCAACTCCCGATGGCTGAACGGCTTAGTGACATAATCGTCAGCCCCAATCTCTAAACCAACTACCTTGTCGATTTCAGAATCGCGGGCGGTAACCATAATTACCGGCACATTCCCTAATTGTCTGATCTGACGGCAAACCTCAGTGCCCGGCATCCCTGGCATCATCAAATCGAGTAGCACCAAATCTGCGCCATTACGCTCAAACTCTGCCAGACCATCAGCTCCGTTGGCGGCTTCGGCAACCTGAAAGCCCTCCCGCTGAAGCATATAAGCGGTTGGTTCCCGATAGGCTTCCTCATCCTCGATAATGAGAATGCGAGTCATTGCTCCTCCTGCTCTCCATCAAAGCTGAAATCACCTGGCGCCGATGCGTCCGTTTCTGGCTCAATGAACTTAGGCATTCGCATGGTGAAAGTAGAACCTTGGCCGATTTTACTCCAAACATTGACGGTGCCCTGGTGAGCATTCATCACATGCTTGACGATAGACAAGCCTAAACCTGTGCCACCCGTCTCTCGCGATCTTGCGTAATCAACCCGATAGAACCGCTCAAAAATGCGCTCTAGATTGCTTTGACTGATTCCCCAGCCATTATCAGCGACACTAATCTCAACGAATTCGTCCTGTTCATCACGCACCAGTCGAGTGCTGACGGCCACCCTGGAACCATTATCGGAATAATTGATGGCATTTTGAATCAAATTAGTTAACGCACTAACTAATTGCTCTTTGTCACCAAGAACTTCTAGACCACGTCTGCCAGCTTGAGATAAGTGAACCTCACGGCTGGCAGCCAACGCCTGACAGCGGTTCAAAGACACTTTAGTGACATCATCGATCTTGACAACTTCGGCAGCCAGCATCGGATCTGCAGACTGTAACCTAGATAATTCAATGATTTGCGAAATCAATTCGCTTAACCGTTCGGTCGTCTCAATCATTCTGGACGCGAAATGCTTAACAGCCACTGGATCATCACAAGCAGCCACTAAGGCCTCAGCTAAAACGCGCAGGGCACCTACTGGGGTTTTCAGCTCGTGACTTACATTGGCGGTGAAATCGCGTTTTATCTCATCTGTCCTGGTCTCGGCTGAACGATCGTCGGCGATTACCATCACTAATCCAGGAGGAATCGGAGCCGCACGAACTGAAAATTCGCGGATGATTCTGCCACGCTCACGCTTAATCACTACCTGAGTGGCGAGAGGATTATCTTCATCGCGTACTCGACGTACTAAATCCAACATTTCCTGGTCGCCAATTCGATTGCCGCGCACTAAACCAGAAGTGCTAGCGGCAGGTGTGGAGTGCAGAACCCTATCCCCAGCATCCGCGATTAAAGCTGGGGAACGCAGCAAATCCATTCCGGCCAATAGCTGATCACTCAGTGCAGATTCTTTTGGCTCAACAGCTTCACTACTTGGTCGTCCATGACCGAGCAGCCACCCAGCTAAACCACCAACCAGCACGCCGAGCAGACAGAAGAAGAGCGCAATCACATCTAGATCCTATAAGCTCAACCGGTCTAATTAACCCTCCAGCCAGATAGGCTACGACTAAGAAGAACTTGGAGATAATATGCGTGAACTATATCGAAGCGAGTTGCAAGAAATTGTTAACGAACTCGTAGTGATGTCCGATTCCGTCCAAATTGCGGTTCGGGACGCCACCAAAGCCCTACTAAATGCGGATTTGCAAATTGCTGAACGGGTTATCTCATCAGATATTCGGATTGACCAAGTACACGACCAAGTTGAGCAATCGGCTTTTTTGTTGATGGCCACCCAAAGCCCGGTAGCTGGTGAACTGCGCACCCTAGTCGCGTCCATTCAAATGGTTGCTGATCTAGCAAGAATGGGCGATCTAGCAGCCCATGTGGCTAAGATTGCTCGGCTGCGCTATCCCCGTCATGCGGTACCAGAAGGGTTAATGGGCAACTTCATTAAAATGAGCGATATCACTCAAGAAATGGTTGGCATTTCGGGTCGCGTCTTAGCTGAACGTAATGTCGCCGAGGCCGAGAAACTAGCTGATCAAGACGAAGAGATTGATCACCTGCGCAATGAGCAATTTAGATCCATGCTTTCTGATGACTGGCCTTATAGCGTCGAGGAAGCTGTCGATGTTTCGTTGTTAGGGCGCTACTACGAGAGAATCGCTGACCACGCTGTTGCTATGGGACGAAGAATTATTTACATCGTCACCGGCGAAGCCCCAGAAGGCGAAAACTGGCCAACAACCTAGATTGGCGGAAACAAAACACGGCATTTATCAACCTGTGTGTAATGTTTCGTCCATATTTGGATAACATGAGTTTGTGCTGTCTGATCACGTGTTGTTGGCCTTGGTGATAATCACCGCTTTAGGCTTTGATTTCACGAATGGATTTCACGACACTGCGAACGCTATGGCAACCTCAATCGCAACCAAAGCTCTGCGTCCCAGGGCTGCGGTGACATTATGCGCCCTACTGAATTTGGTGGGCGCATTTTTGTCTGTGGAAGTGGCGCTGACTGTAACGAATGCCGTCATCAATATCCAGAATCCGGACGGCACGCCCCGCGCTGATCTTACCGGTGATAACGGCTCAGCCTTGTTGCTGATACTGCTAGCTGGCTTAGTAGGTGGCATAATCTGGAATCTTTTTACCTGGTTGCGTGGCCTACCCTCCTCCTCATCGCACGCGCTTTTTGGCGGGCTGGTCGGCTCAGCAATCGCGGGCCTAGGTTTCAATGGCGTCAAGTGGATTGGCGAAAATGGCGAAATAGACGGCGTAGTCGGCAAGGTGATAGTGCCTGGGCTGATTTCGCCTTTAGTAGCCATCATTATTACCTCAATCGGGGTGCGCTTAGTCTTCAGAGTGGTTTCGGGAGCTGCGAAACGTTATGTGGATGCCGGTTTCAGGTGGGCACAAATCGGTTCAGCCTCCCTAGTCTCGTTATCTCACGGCACCAATGACGCCCAAAAAACCATGGGAGTAGTAACCCTGGCTTTGATTGCTTCTGGCAACTGGGCTCACCCCGATGCAATCCCAGTTTGGGTAAAGATTTTGTGTGCCGCAGCTATCGCCACCGGGACCTACATCGGTGGCTGGCGCATCATCCGCACACTTGGCAAGGGACTAGTAGAAATTACTCCGGCTCAAGGATTCGCCGCCGAATGTGCATCCGCCGCCGTCATCTTAGCCTCTAGCCACTGGGGTTTCGCCTTATCCACAACGCATGTTGCCACCGGCTCAATCCTAGGTTCGGGATTAGGGCGTCCAGGAGCCAAGGTACGTTGGCGCCTGGCTGGCCAAATGTTTTTGGCTTGGTTGACTACCCTGCCGTGCGCCGCTGTCATTGGTGCAGCTACTTGGTACATCGGCAACGCTTTAGGGCCAGTGCTTGGCGGTATCACAATTTTCCTTATCATGGCAGCACTAGCAGCCTTTATGTACAGGCATTCTCAAAGCACCAAGGTGAATTCGGCCAATGTCAATGACGACTGGCAAAACGAACGTGATCTAACTGGCGCAACCGCGCGGACTGATACTCCAGCCATCAACCTAGATAATTCAAAACCTAATGCGACCACTACCCCAGATAAGATGAGTAGCTAATCATGGCAGATTTCTTAATTAGCGTGGCTCGCGAATTTGGTTTAGTGCTAGTCGTCGGGGTGGTGCTAGGGGCTGGGCTACCCACCCTCTACGCTCTAGGTATTCGCTGTCTAGCTTGGGGAGCAGGAGCCGGAGAAAACAACACCGCCGCTAACCCTGGTCCTAAACATCGGGTTGGACGCATCATCGCCTATCTAATTTTCACCATCGTCGGCTTAGCCGTGATTTTAGGGATAGCGGTTATCGTGGCTAGCGGATTCGGGATAAAGATTGGCAATGGATAGCCAAAGTTGCTTAGAAACATAGCAGTTTTTGACCCGTTACACTTGTCTGGCCTTGGCTAGCTAAGCTGAGTTCATGACTTTTAACCTGATACTTCTTCGCCACGGCGAAAGCGAATGGAATAAGAAGAATCTATTCACTGGCTGGGTAGATGTTGATTTGAACGAGAAAGGCGTTGGCGAAGCTACTCGCGGAGGCGAGTTGCTAAAGGAACAGAATCTGTTGCCGGATGTCGTCCACACCTCTTTGCTAAGGCGCGCTATCCACACCGCTTACCTAGCTTTGGATACTTGCGATAGGCACTGGATTCCAGTTCACCGTTCTTGGCGGCTAAATGAGCGCCACTACGGTCGTCTCCAGGGTTTGAACAAAACCGAGATTCGTGACCAGTTCGGTGAGGAGCAGTTCATGGCTTGGCGCCGCAGCTACGATACTCCGCCACCAGCTATCGACCCTGAGAACGAGTGGAGCCAATTCCACGATGCCCGCTATGCAAATCTGCCGACTGAGGCTCGCCCCTTAACGGAATGCTTGAAAGACGTTGTCAAGCGGATGTTGCCCTATTGGTATGACGAAATTGTCCCAGATTTGCGTGCCGGTAGAACCGTTCTAGTGGCAGCCCACGGTAACTCGCTTAGGGCTTTGGTAAAACACCTCGACCAGATAAGTGACGAGGAAATCTCGAAACTGAATATCCCCACCGGTATCCCGCTCTATTACGAGTTGGACGAGGATCTGAAGCCGGTAACTAAGGGCGGACGCTACCTTGACCCTGAAGCGGCAGCTGCCGGCGTTAAAGCTGTCGCCTCCCAAGGCAAATAATTAAACATTAAAAGGTGGTTGCGACTCATTGGTCGCAACCACCTTTTAATCTCCTAAAAACCTTCAGCACAACTATTCAGTAGCGTCCAACACAGCCAACACAGCCAAGGCGGCCTCGCGTCCTTTATTTTCGGTCGAACCTGGCAAACCAGCCCTATCAATAGCCTCAGCTTCATCATTGCAAGTCAGCACCCCAAAACCGATAGGTTTTCTGGTGGCTACCATGACATCCATCAAACCCTGAGTAGCGCCTTGGCACACGTAGTCGAAGTGTGGGGTGCCGCCCCGCACCACCACCCCCAAGGCAACAAATCCATCTACACCAGCCCACCCATCTACTGGGTCAGCTAGCCTGGCACAAGCTACTGGCAGCTCGAAAGTGCCTGGCACCCGCACTAATTTCACTTGAGCACCAGCCTCCTGAAGAGCTTGAACAGCGTTGTCGGCAAGGGCATCAGTGACCTTCGAATACCATTGAGAGGCTACTACACAGATTTTGCGGTTGCGCCCACTAGCGTTTATGTGTGGCAATCCTTCTTTGCTCATTTTCAGTCCTCTTTAGCTTCTTCCGTAGGGAAAAGATGACCCATACGATCACGTTTCGTACGCAAATAATCTAGGTTGTAGGGGTTCGGGGCAGTAATTAAGCGACGAGTGCCGGTCACTTTAATCCCCAGCTCGGTTAGGCCACGGGTTTTCTCAGGGTTATTCGTCAATAGTTCAACAGAAGAAATCCCCAACTCGGTCAGGATGGCTGCCGCGGCCCCATATTCGCGAGCATCGACCGGCATACCTAGCAGCTTCTGGGCATCTACTGTGTCGGCTCCTTCGTCTTGCAAACTGTATGCTTCTAGCTTCGACAGCAGCCCAACGCCGCGACCTTCATGGCCGCGTAAATAAATAACAACACCACCATTTTTGGCGACCTCAGCCATAGCTTGATCTAGCTGCTGGCCACAGTCACAGCGCAGCGAGGCGAAAGCATCACCGGTAAGACATTCTGAATGCACTCTGACTAGGGCATGACTATTAATTTCACCAGCGACCAACGCAATGTGGCCAGCTGAATTACGCAAATCGCGGTAGCCGATAATTTCGAATTGCCCGTGTTTCGTCGGCAAAGCCGCGCTGGCTATGCGCTCCACCCTGTCGTAGCGTTGACGATATTTCTGCAACTCTTCAATGGTGATTACCGCCAGATCGAATGTTTTGCCACATTCCAAGACCTGCTCAGTACGCATCATCTGACCGTCATCGCAGACTAATTCACCAATAGCCCCCACTGGATTCAGCCCAGCCAGTCGACAAAGATCTACGGTAGCTTCGGTGTGGCCGTCACGTTCAAAGACACCACCGTCGCGAGCGCGTAGCGGCAATATGTGTCCTGGACGAATCACCGAATCGGGCACACTGTTCGGGTCTGCCAAGGTACGCAATGTAGTTGCGCGGTCAGCAGCTGAAATACCCGTAGTTACCGAATGAGCGGCGTCACATGAGATCGTGTAGGCGGTACGTAGCCTGTCCGAATTGTGTTCGACCATTAGCGGCAGCCCCAATCGGTCAGCCCACGCATTAGTCATTGGAGCACAGAGATAACCAGACGTGTGACGAATCATCCAAGCTAACCATTCAGTTGTGGCAAACTCGGCCGGCAAAATTACATCGCCTTCATTTTCACGGTTACCGTCGTCTAATGCCAGCACCGGACGGCCTTTTCTGAGTTGGTCTAGGGCTTGATCAATAGTTGAGAATGGCATCTTAGAATTCCTTCAAATTCAGCCGGTCTAGATATGTGACTAGGTATTTACCGATTAGGTCAGCCTCAAGATTGACGCTTTCGCCAACTTCTAATGCCCCAAGCGTGGTTTGGGTGATGGTTGCCGGAATCAGTGAGACAGAAAAGGTTGTTGACTCAACCTCGGTAACGGTTAGCGATACACCGTCAATGGTGATTGAACCTTTCGGCACCAAGTAGCGGGTGAAATCGCTAGGACAAGCAATTTTCAGCACCAAACAGTTAGCGCCAGCAACTCGCTCGGACAGTGCGCCTACAGCTTCGACGTGACCAGAAACCATGTGCCCACCAAGCCGGTCACTAGCTCTTAGCGCCGGCTCCAAATTGACTTTATCCCCTGGTTGTAGCTCACTAAATTTCGTACGAGCTAGGGTTTCAGCCATTAAGTCGGCGCTAAAGATGTTGTTTTCTAGGCTAGTTACCGTCAGACATACTCCGCTAACCGCAATCGAGCAGCCCAACTCAGCGTCTTTAGTCACCTGCTCGCCTTTTACCCATATAGTGGCAAAATCCTCTCTTGCCACCACCTTGGTAACCTCTCCGATTTCTTCTACGATTCCGGTAAACACATACGCTCCTTCGGTTTAGCGATCAGCCTGACATCATTACCTATTTGGCGAACATCTTTAAGATCCAAGCGGTAGCAATCTTTAATGTCGGCCACCCCAAGATTGCCAATGAGATTGGGACCGGTTCCTAACAAGGCAGGAGCCAAATAACAGACAACCTCATCTATTAACCCAGCCGTCCAGAATGCTGCCGCCAGGCTAGACCCACCCTCTAGCCAAGCGTGATGGATCTGGCGGGCTTTTAATTGTGCTAACACTTCTACGGGCTGGACACCGATTTGCAGCGTTGGCGCCTCATCATTGAAAACACGGAAATTATTAGGGATTTTCCGCTTTCCAACAATGACGCGCAGGGGTTGGCGAGCAGCTAGTTTGCCATCTGGTTCGCGGATAGTAAGCCTGGGGTTATCAGCCAACACAGTGCCGGTACCCACGATTATTGCGCCTGCAGAACGACGCAGCTCATGGACGTCGCGTCTGGCTTCTTCACCAGTTATCCACTGCGAAGTGCCGTTGGCAGCCGCGGTGCGTCCGTCCAGGCTGGCAGCAACTTTCCACGTGACGAAAGGACGCCCGAGAAGATAAGAAGCGTTCCAATAGCGATTCAGCTCTTTAGCTTCTTCAACTGCTAGACCCGGCTCAACTATTACCCCGTGCTCTCTGAGATAGGTTGCGCCACCGACTGCAACAGGATTCGGATCCGATTGGGCAAAAACTACCCTTTTTATTCCAGCAGCCACTAAAGCCTGGCTGCACGGCCCCGTTTTGCCAGTGTGGTTACAAGGCTCAAGACTGACGTAGGCGCTAGCCCCGCGCGCATCGTCACCAGCTTTGGCCAAGGCCGCAACCTCAGCATGAGCACTACCTGCCCCCTCGTGCCAACCTTCGGCGATGATCGTTGCACCCTTAGCAATAACACACCCAACCCTAGGGTTAGGATCCGCTTGCGGGCTACGCTTAGCCAAGGCAATGGCGCGCGCCATCAACTGTTGGTCAAAGCCCTTAGCCATCAGCACCCTTCCTGGTCAACGAGCGTGCCGGGTGCGATAAGAAGTGAAGCTGCTCTAAAGCCGCCTGTGCGCCTCCCATCCGGACTTTAACCGTCGGTTCCGGAATTTCACCGGATCGGCCTCTAACAAGGTTAGAGGTTCGCGGACTTTAACCGCCGGCTCGGATTTTCACCGACCCCGGGCACATGCCCATGATGGCACGGGGGCATGGCTAAGGCAAGGCAAATCAGATAATTCATAAATGGGGCGATTGGTTCAGTAGGTACTACAATCATGACGGCCAAAAAATGGGAGTTGTGAATGCCAAGCCGTCAAGATTTACGAAATATCGCTATCGTCGCCCACGTCGACCACGGGAAAACCACCCTGGTAGACGCAATGTTGTGGCAGTCGGGGGTATTTAGAGAAGGCGCAGACGTTGCTACCCGCGTCATGGATTCGATGGATCTAGAACGCGAAAAAGGCATCACTATTTTGGCTAAGAATACCGCCGTCAAACACAATGTTGGTGGCCATGAAGCAACCATCAATATCATTGACACCCCTGGCCACGCAGATTTTGGTGGCGAGGTTGAGCGTGGCCTAGAGATGGTAGATGGCGTTCTGCTGTTGGTGGATGCATGCGAAGGACCGATGCCGCAGACTCGTTTCGTGTTGCGTAAAGCATTGCTGAAGAAATTACCGATCATCTTGGTGATAAATAAGGTTGACCGCTCAGACGCAAGAATTAGCGAAGTAGTCGAAGAAACCTACGACCTTTTCCTCGATTTAATTGACGAGTCAGATGAACACGCCTTGGATTTCCCGATTATCTACGCTGCTGCCAAAGCCGGGCGTGCTAGTTTGAATCAGCCGCCGGACGGCCAATTACCGGATTGTGAGACGCTGGAACCGCTCTTTCGCGTCATCATGGACACCATCCCTGCCCCGCAATTTGAGGCAGATGCTCCACTGCAGGCTCACGTCACGAATCTGGATTCCTCCCCTTATCTTGGACGTCTGGCCTTGTGCCGGGTGGTTGCTGGCGAGATTAATAGAGGCAAAACAGTTACTTGGATTCGCCGAGACGGCTCCCAACATAATGTGCGCCTAAGTGAATTGTTTATGACCGATGGGTTGGATCGCGTCCCAGTAGATCATGCGGCACCTGGCGATATCATCGCTGTCGCCGGTATCCCGGATATAAATATCGGCGAGACTCTAGCTGACCCCGAGCACCCGATGGCACTGCCATTAATTCAGGTTGATGAGCCATCAATCTCGATGACTATTGGCGTTAACTCCTCCCCGCTGGCTGGACGAAGCGGCAAAAGCCTGACCGCCAGGCTAATCAAGAATCGTCTCGACCAAGAGTTGATTGGCAATGTGTCTATCCGGGTGTTGCCTACTGAACGTCCAGACACCTGGGAGGTGCAAGGGAGAGGTGAGCTTCAGCTGGCAGTGCTAGTTGAGATGATGCGCCGCGAAGGCTTCGAACTAACGGTCGGCAAACCTGAGGTGGTCACCCGGGAGATTGACGGGGTACTTGAAGAACCAACTGAACGCTTAACCGTTGATGTGCCGGAGGAACACGTTGGGGCGGTGACGCAGATGGTTGGCCAGCGCAAAGCTCAGCTTCAAGACATGACGAATAATGGCTCTGGCTGGGTGCGGCTAGAGTACATCATCCCTAGCCGTGGGCTGATTGGTTTTCGTACTGAGTTTTTGACGAATACTCGCGGCACCGGCATCATGAACCACGTTTTCGAGGGTTATGCCCCTTGGGTCGGCAAGCTGCGCAATCGACAGACTGGCTCACTGGTAGCTGATCGGCAGGGTGTGGTCAACTCCTATGCGTTATTTAATCTGCAAGAACGCGGCACCTTGTTTGTTGGACCTGGCGACGACACCTATGAGGGCATGGTGGTTGGCGAAAACTCCAGACCAGACGATATGGACGTCAACCCGACTAAAGAAAAACACTTGACTAATGTGCGTTCTTCCACTGGCGACGAGTTGGAGAGATTAATTCCGCCGCGCAAAATGAGCTTGGAACAATCGCTGGAATACTGCGCTGGTGACGAATGCTTAGAGGTCACACCAGACACAGTCAGGGTGCGCAAAGTTATTTTGGGTATGCATGAGCGCGCCAAGGCCAGGATCAGCAGGAAATCGGATTACCGATAAGCTATTTTCGCTTTGAAATGCTCGCCGATATCTGGGTCAACGAGGGGTTCTTGCAGACTAGCTATCCCGGCAACGCTTAACTGCGCTTTCACCGGCACTGTGCGTTTTACTAGGCCTAGAGCTATCGGACCGGCCTCATAGTGGTAGGCAGAGGCACCAACAAAGCCGACCGTTTCGCCGTCCAAGATTATGGCTTCGCCAATATCGGGTAGCCGATTGGCGGAGCCGTCCAGGTTCAGCCGGACTAATCGGCGCGGTGGGTGCCCCAGATTATTGATTTTCGCTACCGTCTCTTGACCTGGATAACAGCCTTTATTTAAGGCCGTGGCATATAACCCCAACTCGTTAGGGATTGTTTTGTCATCAGTATCGACGCCAAATCTCGGTATCCCAGCCGCAACACGTAGCGCCTCGAAAGCCCAAATGCCGGCGTCGGGACGCAAGGATCCAGGCTTGGCGAGCACTATCCTGCCCCCGTCAATGCCGTAGCCAAACTCTATGCCGTCGGCTTTGACATGATTCCCAACAAAATACACCCGAAGGTCTTCGCGGGTGATGGTAACTTTTGTCCAAAACTTCATGGCTTTCAGATAGGCTTCCAAACCGCTGTCACAGGTCCAGACAAAAAGGTTGTCGCCATCGTGGGCACCATGTAACTCGTGGATGATTCGCCCATTGGCGTCCAGGACGAAAGCGTCAGCCGCTTTATCAAAAACATTGGTGGTCAGGGCATTTAAGAAAATGACCCGCTCTGGTCCGGCAAGCTTAAGTACCTGCCGATTCTCCAATGCGACTATTCCATCACCTGCTGCTAGCCGCCGCTGCTCTGCAAGTGGGTCACCGAAATGCCAAATCAAACCAGCATCTGGCCCAGCCTCTAACCGAATCATGCCCTTTTTAGCTTCGCCCACATATAAGGCTGCAATTTGACGTCCTCGCTGGCGCGATCATATGCCCACCACAAATCTGATTCCACCTGACCGTAGAGCCGTTGACCACCGGTAACTGCTGGATCAGCAGTTTCAGTGCGCGCCACTAGATCGGTCGTCAAAGCAATTTTTGCGCCATCAATATCGCCTACCCAAACCTCTGCACGACCTTGAGGATCAGCCAAGACAACTTCTATTTTTTTATCCTCGCTCGGGCGCCAAAAGCCGGTCTCCATCCACAGCGGCTCTAGCGGGCGGGAATTTTCATCCACTAAATAAGTTTGGCAAATATAGTGCAGATAATCAGAGCCGTTGTCAGCAAAATCGACCTGAATACCGTATTCAAAATCTCCTCGCCCCGGCCAAGAACCATGCCCATTGCCTACCCAAGTGCCAATTAGCCAAGCCAACGGCATTAGTTTCGGGTTAAGGTCGCTCGGAATTGTGAACGCCATCGCTTACTCCAGTTGCACAAAAAATCTTCACTAACGTCCAGACGCATAGGCCAGCTAACGCCGCAACGGCGACTAAATAGATAACCAAGTCTGTAACACTCACTCGGCTAGCCTATACGCCAAGCGGTAAGCGATACCATGGGCCAATGAGAGTCGTCTTGCAGCGCGCCGCACACGCCAATGTCAGTGTTGAAGAAAAAACCATTGGCGAACTAACTCGTCCTGGCCTGGTGGCACTGGTTGGTATCACTCACGACGACAATGAAGCGATTGTCAATAAAATGGCCGATAAAGTTTGGCGGCTTAGAATTTTGGACGACGAACTTTCTGCCTCCGATATTGACGCTCCTTTGCTAGTGATTAGCCAGTTCACCCTCTACGCCAATACCCGCAAAGGACGCCGACCATCCTGGAATCAAGCAGCTCCAGGACCCGTCTCTGAGCCACTGGTCGACCAATTTGTTGCCTCGCTGCGTGCTCTGGGAGCCAGCGTCGAAACTGGAAAATTTGGCGCGATGATGCAGGTCGAATTAGTAAATGACGGTCCGATGACGATAATTCTTGACTCGGCAGACTGGTCAAGCTAGTCGATGGCCAAACTATCGAGCCAAAAATGTTCTAGCGTTGGGGTTGTGATTGTGATTCAGCATCGTGGACGCCTAGATAAAACATTAGTTGATCAAGTGCTAGAGCTTTCTCAAGCAGCCTTCGACGAAGACCATGTCACAGCGCTAAATGAGGCGGCGCAAATAGGATTGACCTCCCCATGGTCAACCGCTCGTCATCTACTCGGATATGACAATGAAGGGCTGGCTGCATACGGTCAATATGACCCAAGAGATGCTTCGGCTCAGGTGGTGGTGGCTCCACGAGCTCGTCACAAGGGTTTTGGCACCCAAATTTTAGCTGGGCTACAGCGGCGTTGGCAGCCAAAGACTTGGTGGTCGTTTGGGACGCTAGCTGCGGCCAAACGGTTGGCTGAACTCCTCGGTCTAGAACAAAGCAGGCAATTACTGTTGATGCGTCGCGAGTTAGTGGACTTAAGCGAACCGCAATTTCCAGCTGGTTACCACCTCGATCACTTCAAAGACTCGGATCTGTCAAAGCTGATCGAAGTCAATGCAGCAGCTTTCCGCACCCACCCTGAACAAGGACGACTGATTGAACAGGACTTTCGTGATCGGTTCGCGGAAGACTGGTTTAACCCCAAAGATTTGCTGGTGGCTCGCGGTAACGATGGCACCCTAGTCGGTTTTCACTGGATAAAAATTGAACCAACCCGACACGATGAGGCCGAGGTTTATGTCCTTGGGGTAGACCCTGAACATGCTCGGCACGGGGTGGGAACCGCGTTGTTGCTGGCTGGTTTGCATCACATGCGCGCCCGAGGCATCAAATACGTGAAATTATTTGTTGAAGCCGAAAATCAAAATGTGGTGCAGATGTACCGCAATGCTGGGTTCAGCGAGACATATACTGATACTTCTTACCGTGGCAAGAGCACAGGAGAGCTACAAGTGAATGACGATGCGACCACCGGCGAGCTTCCCCAAGATCGCTACACCGACCGTGAATTGAGTTGGTTAGAGTTCAATAACCGGGTGCTCGACTTAGCTAAAGACGCCCCCCGCACGCCGCTGCTGGAGCGAACCACATTCTGCGCTATCTTCTCCTCAAACCTAGACGAATTCTTTATGGTGCGGGTTGCCGGTCTGAAACGACGCATTGATGCTGGGGTTGCGGTACGTTCAGCTGCCAGAATCAACCCACGTGACCTCTACGATGCTATCTTGACGCGCGCCCACGAGTTAGTTGATGATCAGGCGCGGCTTTTCCAAGAAAAATTACGTCCCGAACTAGCCAGTGAAGGTATTCACATCATTGGTTGGGACGATATGACCCTGGAAGAACAGTCTCAGATGCATGCGCTGTTTACTGAACGTATCTTCCCGATTCTTACCCCGCTAGCGGTTGACCCTTCTCACCCATTCCCCTACATTTCGGGGCTATCACTTAACCTTGGCGTGTTACTACGTTCTGAAGAAACTGGTACTGAACAATTCGCGCGCATAAAAGTTCCAGCGGTTTTAGACAGATTCATTGAAGTCAGTCCCGGCCGTTTCTTACCACTAGAAGACCTAATCATCCAGCACTTGAACCAGATCTTCGGGGGCATGGAAGTCCTACAACACACGACTTTTCGAGTAACCCGCAATGAAGACGTCGAGATGGAAGAAGATGATGCCGAAAACATTTTGACGGCACTAGAGAAAGAGCTGCTGCGCCGTAAGGTGGGTCGTCCTCCCGTCCGTCTCGAGGTAGAGGACACCATCGATGACAAGATGCTCGACATGTTGGTACGCCAACTTGATGTCACCGAAAAAGAAGTTTTCAAGCTTCCAGCCCCGCTTGATTTCACGGGTCTATTCGGGTTGGGCAAGATTGACCGCGAGGATCTGCGTTACCCCGGTTTCTTGCCAAAGACCCACCCAGAATTAGCAGAGATTGAGACCTCAAATCCGGCTGATATTTTCACCCAAATTCGTAAACACGATGTGTTGTTGCAGCACCCTTATGATTCTTTCGCTACCTCGGTTGAGCGTCTCATCGAACAGGCTGCCGCCGACCCGAAAGTCTTAGCAATTAAACAGACGCTCTACCGCACCTCTGGCGATTCTCCGATCATTGATGCCCTAATTGAGGCAGCAAAAGCCGGTAAACAGGTGCTGGCGGTAGTCGAAATCAAAGCTCGATTTGACGAACAAGCCAATATCGCTTGGGCGCGCAAACTAGAAAAATATGGCGTCCACGTTGTTTATGGCATGGTCGGGCTAAAGACACATTGCAAGTTGATGTTGGTAGTGCGTGATGAAGGCAAGAACGGCTTGCGCCGCTACGCCCACATTGGCACCGGCAATTACAACCCCAAAACAGCTCGCCAATACGAGGATATGGGTTTGTTAACCTGCAACCCCATTGTTACCGACGATGTCGCGCGGTTATTCAACCACCTATCTGGCATGACTCAGGTGTCTCATTATCGGCGCCTACTGGTAGCTCCCGAGGGTATCCGCACGGGATTGTTGGAGCGGATCAACGGTGAGACTGCTAATGCACTAGCCGGACAGAACGCCAGGATCAGAATAAAAGTTAATTCTATCGTTGACGAAACCATCATCGATGCTCTTTATCGCGCGTCTCAGGCAGGCGTCAAAGTCGAGATGTGGGTACGCGGAATTTGTGCAGTGCGTCCAGGAGTGCCAGGCATGTCGGATAATATCCGGCTAATTTCTGTTCTTGGCCGCTACTTGGAACATTCGCGCATTTATTGGTTTGAGAATGGCGGTGATCCGGTGGTCGGTATCGGCAGCGCGGATCTTATGCACCGCAATCTGGATCGCAGAGTGGAAGCTATCGTGGGGATCACTAATCCGCGTCACATCGCCCAAATAGATGACCTTCTGACTACGGCTTTTGATGAGGACACTGTGCATTGGCGGTTGATTGACCAAACGTGGACACCCAATATTTATAGAGATGATCACACTGCCAGATTGCACATTCAGGACTACCTGATTGATAAGACCAATAACCAACGCCGCAAAGGCCAAGCAGACTAGTCCAACGTCGGGCATATCGCTAATATGAAATGCCCACAAACTTGGACTATGGGTGGTTGAGCCAGCACAAGCATTGAAAGGTAATAATGGCCAAGCTGTATCGCTCATCTGGCGCTCTCGTCTTGCGTGGAGACGACGATAATCGTCAGGTTTTGGTTATCCATCGTCCCAAATATGATGATTGGAGCCTGCCGAAAGGCACCCTCAATGATGCTGAACCGGATGCCGTAGCGGCAGTTCGTGAAGTGCTGGAAGAAACCGGCTACAAAGTTCGTCTTGTCGCACCGCTAGACTCCATTCGCTATCAAGTGAAAAACAAGATGAAAGTCGTCACTTGGTGGCTTGCCACGCTAGTAAGTGAAGAACCAATAGCTGACCATGACGATGAAGCTGATCGCGTGGAATGGTGGCCGGTAGCTAAAGCTATCCGCGAGTTGAGTTATGACGATGACATAAGCGTCCTGGTCGAGGGCTTGCGCACCCAATGGCAGGTGCCGTTGCTGGTAGTTCGACATGCTAAGGCGATCGGACGAAAGAATTGGTCTGGAAATAATGATGATGACCGCCCGTTAAATAATCGCGGCACGAAACAAGCTGAGGCTTTGGCTGAAGTGCTTGACGCTTTCGGTATCGGCGCCCTAGCTAGCTCTTCGGCAGAACGCTGTATGGCGACACTGCGACCTTACGCCGAACGATTCGGGGTAGAGATAACAGCTTTCAATGATCTTACAGAAGGCGCTGGCGAGAATGATCCACAAGGGGTGGAATGGGCGATGAGCCAAATTAGGGGCAAAGCGCTTGACTCACAATTGCCTACTGCTGTTTGCGGCCACCGTCCAGTGTTGCCAACAATGATTGACTATCTGGGAATTGAGCTAGATCACACGCTGGAACCTGCAGAGGTACTAGTTGTCGGCCTAGATGAACGTGGAGATATAAGTGAGCCACTTCATTTACCCCCAGAAATCTGATCAAGTTGTCATAAAAATCTGAATTTTTGGTTATTCGTTAACCTTCTGTTTACCTTGGCGAGATGGTTTGGTAATGCACACAAGTTAGCGTCAAAGTCGTTAGGTCGAGCGACCTGACATAAAGAATTTAGATTCCTGGAAGGAATTTAACAGTGAAGAAGACTTTGCGCGTTGGTGCGGCTATCGCTGCCGCCCTTGCTCTAACTCTTACCGGATGCTCCTCGAACGGCTCCAGCTCGTCCGATAGCTCCAACGACACCAAGACTTCTGAGGCAAGTAAACTATCTGGCACCTTGTCCGGTTCTGGCGCTTCCTCAATGGGCGCCGCCCAGGACGCTTGGCGCGCCGGATTCCAGACGGCCAACCCCAGCGTCACCGTAAACTATTCCCCGGATGGTTCCGGCACTGGCCGTAAGAACTTCATCGCTGGCGCAGCCCATTTCGCCGGTTCTGACTCCATTATGAAAGACGAAGAGCTGAACGCTGATCTGGCCAATTGCGCTGACGGCGGAGCCATCAGCTTGCCGGTCTACATCTCGCCAATCGCTTTAGCCTACAACCTCGAGGGCGTAGACGAACTAAACCTGAACGCCGACGTCATTGCTAAGATTTTCGCCGGCCAGATTACCAACTGGAATGACGAGGCTATCGCTAAGGCTAACCCGAAAGCCAAATTACCCGACCTGCCTATCGTCCCAGTGCACCGCGCTGACAAGTCCGGCACTACCGGCAACTTCACCGACACTCTCTCCCAGATTGCTCCTGACATTTGGACCTGGGGTTCAGTCGAAGAATGGCCGGCAGACGCCGCCGCTGGCGAGGCCGGCAACAAGACCAACGGTGTTGCTGAGGCCATCAAGAACGGGAACGGCTACATCGGATACATTGATGACTCCGGTGTTGAAGCTGGCATGGGCGTAGCCAAGTATGCCCCCACCGGCTCCAGCGACTACATCGAGCTGACTCCTGAAGCTGCTGCCAAAGTTGTAGATGCCTCTAGCCGTGTCGAAGGTCGCGCCGAAAACGACTACTCGCTGAAGCTCGACCGTACCGCTGCTGGTTACCCATTTGTCCTGGTTTCTTATGCCATCGCATGCCAGAACTACAAAGACGCCAGCATCGGCGAGTTGGTAAACGCCTACCTTAGCTACATCACCAGCCCCGAGGCGCAAGAAGAGGCCACTAAGACGGCTTTCAATGCACCGCTTGCCGGCGAACTATCCAAGAACGTCCAGGCTGCCGCCAAGACCATCAAGTAAGTCTCGGTTGACAACGGGTTAGATTCACGCCCGCCTAACCTTTATCGGTTGGCGGGCGTGAACCGCGTAGAAATAACGGTCTAACGCCGATAATTCGCTGGAATAATCGGCAGGAAGAGCAAAAATGTCTGCATCGGTAAGCGAAACGACAACCGGAGAGTTGTCTAGCAGATCTTTAATTAACCATAAAGGTCACGCTGGCGACAAGATCTTCAAAGGCTTGTCAGTCGGTTCAGGGATAATGATCCTAGTAATTTTGGCTGCGGTAGCGATTTTCTTAATCGCTGAAACCCTGCCTGCTCTGCAAGCCTCAGACGAGAATCTGCCACTAGGAAATACCTTCAGCTATGTGGTGCCGTTTCTTTTCGGCACGGTCTGGTCGTCCTTTTTAGCACTATTGATTGCCGTACCGATAGCCATGGGGATCGCGTTATATATCTCGCACTATGCGCCAAAGAAAATGGCTGCCCCGATAGGTTTCGTTATTGACCTTTTGGCAGCAGTTCCCTCGGTTGTTTTCGGCCTTTGGGGTATCCAAACTTTAGCGCCCGCAATGGTGCCGATTTATCAGTGGCTTAACGAACATTTAGGCTTCATTCCGCTATTTGGCGGCACGGTAGCCGGCACTGGTCGCTCCATGATGACAGCTGCTCTGGTACTGGCCATCATGGTGCTACCGATCATCACTTCGCTCTCACGCGAAGTGTTCTTGCGAACACCGAAGCTACAAGAGGAAGCCTCACTAGCCCTCGGCGCTACCCGGTGGGAGATGATCTGTCAGGTCGTTATTCCTTTCGGACGTTCGGGCGTGGTTTCGGCGGCCATGTTGGGGCTGGGACGTGCTCTAGGCGAGACGATGGCCGTTGCGATGGTGCTCTCCCCCGCGACACTCGTCAGTTTCAAGCTTCTGACTAGCCAAAATTCGAATACCATCGCCGCAAATATCGCCCAGTCTTTCCCGGAAGCGCACGGCCTAGAGGTTTCTCAGCTGCTAGCTACCGGCCTGGTGTTATTCGTTTTAACTTTCATCGTCAACATGGTTGGGCGAATGATTACCAGCGATAAGAACCAGCGTGCTGTCGTCAAGCCGAAGCGCGCTGGTAAGGAGGATAAGTAATGAGCGCCGATGTTAAGACTCAGTCAAAACCAGTAATTGAAAACCAGATTTCGCTGACCGGCGGCCAGCTGAATAAATGGGTGCCGCTAGCTACCTTAGTTGTCTGCATTTGTGTGGTCACTGCTTTGATGGCGATGTTGGCTGACGGCGAAACCAAGGTAGGGCGCTTACTGGTTGCCGGCACCGTCCTTGGCGCTATCGTTGCGCTGATCGTAGTTTTTGCTCTCAGTTTTTCGGTGGAGGGCAGCAGACGGGCAGTTAACCGAGTGATGGCTTACATCATTGCTGGGGCTTTCTTGTTAGCTTGTTTGCCGCTAGTTTCATTGCTTTTCGACACCATAGTTAAAGGGGTTGCCCGATTTGATGGAACTTTCTTTAGCTCCACCATGCGCAACGTTGTCCTTGAAGGGGGCGGGGCAATACATGCCATCACTGGAACCCTAATTGTCACTGGTATTGCTACCTTAATCTCGGTACCGATCGGGTTGTTCACCTCGATTTATCTAGTCGAATATGGCAATGGCGGCTGGCTACAGCGCGGCATCACTTTCTTAGTGGATGTTATGACAGGTATCCCATCTATCGTTGCTGGCCTGTTCGCGTATTCAGTTTTCACGCTGATCTTAGGCCCCTCGAAATCCGGCTTGGCTGGAGCGGTAGCCTTGTGCGTCCTAATGATTCCCTATGTAGTGCGTAACTGTGAAGAAATCATCCGCCTGGTGCCCGATAAGCTGCGCGAGGCCTCCTATGCGCTCGGCGTAACGAAATGGCGTACCATCGTCAAAATAGTTCTGCCCACCTCAATCTCGGGCATCGTTTCGGGCATCATCATCGCCATCGCCCGAATCATCGGTGAAACCGCGCCACTACTGGTGACCATGGGCTACACGGATTCACTGAATTTCAATCCGATACCAACCCCAGACCGTCCAATCAACGAAATGACCGCCTTGCCGGTTATGGTTTATAACCAATACATGCAAGCCCCCGGACGTTTCCCGGAGCCTGCACACGCGCGTGCTTGGGCTGGCGCACTGGTATTAGTGCTCATCGTCATGGTGTTAAACCTCATCGGACGTTGGGTTTCACACAAATTCGCCCCTAAAATCAACCGCTGACCCCAAGAAAAGAAAAGGATCAAGATAAATGGCTAAGCGCATGGAATTGAAGGACTTGAACGTCTACTACGGCGATTTCAAGGCCGTTGAAGGGGTCAACATGGTGATTGAGCCTAATGCCGTCACCGCGTTTATTGGCCCTTCTGGTTGCGGCAAATCGACTGTACTGCGTTGTCTAGACCGAATGTTGGAGCTAACCCCCGGCGCTCGCACTACCGGCCAGGTATTACTCGACGACCAGGACATTTACGCGCCAGGCGTTGACCCGGTACGGGTACGTCAGCAAATCGGCATGGTTTTTCAACAGCCGAACCCGTTCCCGACGATGAGCATACGCGACAACGTATTGGCTGGCATAAAACTGAATAACCGCCGAATGCCGAAGTCGCAACAGGACGAGCTAGTAGAATCTTCACTGCGCGGAGCTAACCTTTGGAACGAGGTTAAAGACCGCCTCGATCTGCCCGGCAATGGCCTATCCGGTGGGCAACAGCAACGGCTATGTATCGCTAGAGCAATAGCGATTTCTCCTGATGTATTGCTAATGGACGAACCATGTTCAGCTCTCGACCCGATTTCTACTTTGGCTATTGAAGATCTAATTCACGAGTTGAAGCAGAACTACACTGTGGTCATCGTGACTCACAATATGCAGCAGGCATCACGTGTGTCCGATAAGACTGGATTTTTCTCTATCGAAGCAGCTGGCAAACCTGGACATTTGGTGGAATTCGATTTAACCGAAAAGATTTTCACAAATCCCGCTCAGCCAGAAACAGAACGCTATATCACTGGCCAATTTGGCTAATCAATTCAACTAAATAAATTGTGCTCGTCCGCTTTTGCGGCGAGCACAATACCATTTTGTTTAAAATAACAAATTATTAAGAGTTGAAAAGAGTCTCAATATTCTGATCGGCTAATGCGATAATGGAGGCAATTTTAACCCTCGAGCACACAGGAGTGATAGAGGTGTCATCGCAGTCTTCAACAAAATTCGAAATTATCGGCGAAGAGCCGAATTTTCCCCGACTCGTTGAGTGGGTTAACAAAGTCGCAGAGTTAACCCAACCAAGCCGCATCCGTTACTGCAATGGATCTGAGCAAGAACGCCAGGAGCTAACTGCCCAGCTAGTACAGTTGGGGCGAGCAATTCCGCTCGACCCGAATAAAAAACCTAACTCCATTTATGTGCGCACCGATCCTGACGATGTCGCCCGTGTAGAGAATAAAACGTTCATTTGCTCTGAGAACGAAGACGACGCTGGCCCGCTAAACAATTGGCTTGCGCCCAAGGAAATGAAGAAAATAATGCGTTCCCTTTACAAAGGCTGTATGCGCGGGCGCACGATGTTAATTATTCCGTTCTGCATGGGGCATCTCGATGCTGAAGATCCGAAATTTGGTGTCGAAATCACTGACTCGAGCTATGTTGCTCTTTCAATGGGCATCATGACGCGCATGGGTCAAGCCGTTACTGACGAGATGATTAAGCGCGATGCCTCATTCGTGCCCTGTTTACATTCAGTGGGTTCACCACTGAGCGAAGGGGAAAAAGATGTTATGTGGCCGTGCGATACCGGCAACGTTTATATCTCACACTTCCCTGAAGAACGCATGGTGTGGTCTTATGGCTCTGGCTACGGCGGTAACTCGCTACTTGGCAAGAAATGCTACGCCCTACGGATCGCCTCAGTGATGGCTCGCGATGAAGGCTGGCTGGCCGAGCACATGCTGATCCTCAAGTTAACCAGCCCTGAAGGCAAGTCTTACAACATTTGCGCCGCATTCCCCTCAGCTTGCGGCAAGACGAATTTAGCAATGTTGGAGCCGACTATTCCCGGCTGGACGGTAGAAACTTTGGGCGACGATATTGCTTGGATGAGATTCGGCCAGGACGGCAGACTCTATGCAGTCAACCCAGAGTTTGGTTTCTTCGGGGTAGCTCCGGGCACCTCGATGAAGTCGAATCCTAACGCTATGCGAGCAATCAACAAAGGCAACTCGGTATTCACCAATGTGGCGTTGACTGATGACGGCGACGTTTGGTGGGAAGGCATGACTAAGGAAGCCCCCGAGCACCTGACTGATTGGCGCGGGCGTTCCTGGACGCGAGACGCTGGCCCAGAAGGTGGTTGTCAAACTGATAAGGCTGCCCATCCTAATAGCCGTTTCACTACCCCTATTGACCAATGCCCAATTTTGGCAGACGAATTCTTCTCACCTTTTGGTGTACCGGTAGACATCATGATTTTCGGTGGCCGCCGCGCGAATACCGTCCCGCTGGTGAACCAATCTTTTAACTGGCAGCATGGCGTATTCCTGGGCAGCACTTGCTCTTCCGAAACGACTGCAGCCGCAGTTGGTGCGGTCGGCGTGGTGCGTCGCGACCCGATGGCGATGCGGCCATTCATCGGCTACAACGTCTGCGACTACTTCAATCACTGGCTAAAACTTGGAAAGATTCACGACGCCTCAAAGTTGCCGAAGATTTTCTACGTCAACTGGTTCCAGAAAGACGCTGACGGCCACTTCCGCTGGCCAGGTTTCGGCGATAACTCCCGAGTGCTGAAGTGGATGATTGACCGAATTGAAGGACGGGTGGATGCCATCAAGTCGCCGATCGGCTGGTTGGCTGACCCGAAAGATATCGACACCCAAGGCCTGGATCTAGATGAGAAAGACCTCGAGCGGGTCACTTCTTTCGTCCCCAAGGAGTGGGCAGATGAGCTGCCTAGAATTTCTGAATGGCTGGCGTTTCTTGGCGATAATCTGCCGTCACAGTTAGCTGAAGAATATGATCGGCTGCGTTCTGGCGTGCTGCAATCCTATGAGAAGGATCCCGAACCCAGGGATTAATAACTTTTTATTAATTTGCCCGGCTCCCTTAGTGGGGGTCGGGCAAAACTTTGTTTGGTTAAGCTAGCTCGGCACACTTATCGGCCAGGCCTAGAAGAGCATTTTCGACGACCTCCGGGGGCGCGGGGTGAACCCAGAATTGCCTATCAGCGATTTCTTTGGCGCTCAGCCCATTAGTGATACCCATGATTATCGGCTGCAACAAGGTGGTAGCTTGCGGGCCAACAATGTGGGCACCCAAAATGGTGCCGTCCGGGCGCCCCAATAGCCTGATGAAGTGGCCATCATCGTTCATCGCCCAACCCCAAGCAGTAGCAGCATATCCCTGTTGATAGACGGCAAAAGGCTCACCTATCTTGGCGGCTTGCGGGGTAGTCAACCCGATGGAAGCCACCTCAGGACTGATGAAAATCCCTAGTGGAACAATGCTTTGGTCACGCGGGCCAGGACGAGAATCCAAGGTTAATTCGCTGCCAGAAATTTCGGCTTTTTCAGCCGCTAATACCGTCCTGGCTTGCACATTCGCCAGATGTTTCAACATTTGATGATTGCAAATATCCCCAATAGCCCAAATGTGGTTGGCACTAGTGCGTTGCAAATCATCAACTTTGACAAAACCTTCATCATCAAGGGCGACCCCAGCTTTTTCAACGTCTAGCGCACGCCCATTGGGGATGCGCCCCATGACAGTTAGAACTAGGTCTGCCTGGTAGGAGTATTCAATACCTGATGGATCTTTGGTCAAGACCACTACCCCACCATCATCAGCGGCATCTAGACCAATCACAGATTGATTAGTGCGCAATGCCACCCGACGAGCGATACGTTCAGTAACGAAATCTGCCAGTGCCGGCTCAATCTTTTTCAGAATCCGCGAAGAGCGATTAACCACCGTAACCTCGGTGCCTAGCGCGGAAAAGATGTGCGCAAATTCTACTGCTTCCGTGCCACCGCCCAAGATAATTAGGCGAGCTGGCGGCTGAGGAATACGCATTATGGAATCTGACGAGTGTACGAAAGCTGCTAAATCTGGCTCGTCGAAACCCGGCGCATCTAGCATCCTAGGATGTGATCCGGCAGCCAACACGAATCTGTCTGCGCTGATGGTTTCATCACCAACCCGCAAAGTGTGGGCGTCAATAAAACGCGCACTGTGGCGATAAACCTTGACATTTTCTCTACCTAATTGCCAGTCCAGGCCGTTTGTAGAAATCGAATCAGTGCGCTGTAAAGTTCTCGCTCGCAAACCACTGAAATCTATCCCTCGACTAGTCAACCTGACATTCATCCGTGCCGCGTCGGCAGGCGTCAAAGACACCGAGGCGGGCAGTGACAGCATTTTTGATGGGATACAGCCAGCGTTTAGACAGGTACCGCCAAATAACCGCTGCTCACCGATACCGGCGTCAACAAGTGCGCATCGCCAATGCTTAGTGATCTCAGGCGGCATAACCGCCAAGCCGGAACCAGAACCGATCACACACAGGTCAAAATGCTCACTCATATAACCATCATTACATGAGGCTAAGACAATCTCTCGGCTTACCTGCCCGCCAGCATAAATCCGCCAACTACTTGCCGGACGAGAACGGCCTATTCGCGTCTGAGCCAAGGAGAGCCTTGGCTGGCTCCAAATACCCCACGCCAACGCAATCGCCGTCTTGGAGAGCAATCGTCGTTATGGAACCGACGCGGCAAACCCTATTACGCGGGTCGTGCCACAGCTTCTTACCCTCGAAAGCTAGCCGGCACACCCAAATAGGCTGCTGGTGGCTGACGATAACAACATGGCCTGAAGGTTTCACTCGTGCCGCGTGCTCGCGCACAGCCTGACACATGCGTTCAGCGATCTGACGGTAAGGCTCTCCCCAACTCGGGCGGAACGGGTTAAAGTAATACCGTAAATTTTTGGGGTTAAAGATAGCTTTGTTTCTCGCGCCGAAAACTTGGCCAGCAAGCTTGTTATCAGCTTCGATAACCCGCTTGTCTAACTGCACTACCAAATCTGGGTGCCTATCAGCAATGGGGGCGATAGTTTCTTGGGCGCGCTCTAACGGGCTAGACACTAAGGCGTCGATAGGCTCGTCAGCGAAATGCTGCCCCAAACGGTTAGCCATAGCTAAGCCACTTTCAGATAAGTGAAAACCAGGGGCACGACCATAGAGGATACCGCTAGGGTTATACACCTCACCGTGGCGCACTAAGTGTACATATGTGATATCGCTCATTTCTTGACCCTTCTGCGTCGACGGCACTGAGAAGGACGCAGCGGCTCTTTACCAAGTGCGATTAACCGATTGCGTCTGACTTCAACACATGCCGCCAAGGAATCTGCCAGGCATCTAGGATCAGCATGTTCGGGGATGAAAGCAACCTCCAAACCATGCTCTTGGCAGGCTTGGGCGGTTGCTTGACCGATTGCCCCTATTAGCGTGGACGCATGAGGCTTACCGGCGATTCCAATTAGGTTCGCCACCGCCGTAGAACTCGAAAATAGTACGGCATCAAAATCACCTTGCTTTATGGCTTCCCGGATTTCCGCCGACGGTGATGGCGCCCGAACTGCCCGAAAAACAGTGACTTCGTCAACTTTCCACCCCAGCTTTGTCAAGCCCTCAGTCATCGGCTCGGTCGCTGTATCAGCTTTCGGCACTAGAACGCCATCTAGCGGGTCAAGCATGGAATCATAGATCGGGAAATCTGCTGCTAACCCGAGGCCAGTGCGTTCTACTGGAATAAAATCTGGGACTATCCCCCAAGAACGTAGCTCTTCTTCAGCTTGCTCATCGGTAACGCCAACCCTGATACCGGCGAAACAGCGGGCATCCAAACCGTAGCCAACGACATATTCGATGATGGCGCGCACCGCATGCACGCTGGTAAAAATCACCCATTGATAACAACCCTCAACAAGGCCGTGGACAGCTCTCTCGAATTGGTTAGTATTACGCGGCGGCTCAATCGCCAGTGTGGGCACCGTCACTATTTCAGCACCGTAAATCGTCAGCCGACGCAATAACGGGGAACTAACTCTTCTAGTGAAAGGCACTAACACCCGCCAGTCAGCTAGCGGACACCCTTGAGACAGGATATTTTCAGGATTCTCACCGTCATTAATTGAGTACGGGACAACACCTACCGGAACACCGTCCTGAACCAGACTAAGCGCCAATTCTGCTACCGAATGACCACAGATCGTTTCCTGCGCTATCGACTGCGAGGGGCTTAGCCAAGCAACTAATTCACCTGCTCGACTAGCCTCTTTAACCTGCGTCAAAGCATGCGCCACATCTGGGTCACCGAGAATTTCGATAACCTTGACCTCTGGGCGAAAACTAAGCTCTGGCTGCGCCAACGTTTCTTTTACATCAGCGTCAACCACCACTAGCTGCGCCTCGGCAAGCACTCGTTGACCGGATAGCGTCAAATAATCAGGACTGCCAGCAGCCAACCCCACGAAGAAGACTCGCCCGGCGACCCGTGCATCCTCCTGGCGTGTGGACATGGCAACAGCAATCGGTCTTATTTGCCCGCTCGGCGACGTTGAATCCGGGTACGCTTCAATAGCTTGCGGTGCTTCTTCTTGGACATGCGCTTGCGGCGCTTTTTAACAACCGAACCCACAGTTCACCTTTCTACCAGCAGCTGGGTAACCCACTAGATTCTAGCGACTGGCCAACACTAGACAAAACTTGAGACTTAAACCTTGGCCACTAGCTCGGCAATCTGAATAGCATTCAGTGCCGCGCCCTTACGCAAATTATCGCAAGCAATGAACATGGTTAACCCATTCTTGCCCGGCAAGGAATGGTCTTGACGAATACGTCCGACCAAGCTCAAATCGCCTCCAGCAGCGTCGCGAGGGGTAGGCACGTCAGCTAGCCTGACTCCCGGAGCGTCAACCAATAGCTCGCTAGCTTCGGCAGCTGAAATGTCGTTGTTGAACTCTGCATTAATCACTAGCGCATGACTAGTGAATACCGGAATACGCACACAAGTGCCAGAAACTAATAAATCAGGAATGTGCAGAATCTTTCGCGACTCATTGCGCAATTTCTGCTCCTCGTCAGTTTCCCCCAACCCGTCATCAACGAATTTACCGGCCACCGGCACAGCGTTAAACGCTATCGGCGCAACATAGGGACCAAGCTCGTCATGATTGATAGCCGACCCGTCATAAACAAGCCGAGTTGGATCTTGGCTCATCACTTCGCCAACCTGATTTTTCAGAGTTTGTACTCCAGCCAATCCAGAACCAGATGTGGCCTGATAAGTGGCAACACTTAAGCGACGCAGCCCAGCCTTATCGTGCAATGGTTTCAGCACGGGCATGGCAGCCATCGTGGTGCAGTTCGGGTTAGCGATGATACCTAGCGGCGGGTTCTTAACATCTTGCGGGTTTACTTCACTAACCACCAGAGGAACATCTGGATTATTGCGCCACCCAGACGAGTTATCTACAACTGTGGCTCCAGCAGCAGCAACCTTAGGCGCCCATTGTTTAGAGGCGGTGGCACCCGCCGAAAAAATAGCGATATCTAGGCCAGCAAAATCAGCTTTCGCCATATCTTCGACAACAACCGGACTGCCTTTCCAGTCGAGCTGTTTACCCGCTGATCGCTCGGACGCGAAAAAACGGATGTCGTCAATATCAAAATTGCGTTCGACAAGCAGGCGACGCATTACGCCACCAACTTGACCGGTTGCTCCAAAAACTCCTACTCGCATGCAGTGGATTCTAGCGTGGCCAGCTAAAGCCAAGATAGACGTCCATTAAGAAGGGCATAACCAACAAAAGAGACGATGTCGAGCAGCGTATGAGCAATAATTAGCGGCCAAAGTCGATGCGTTTTGTTGTAGAAATAACCAAAAGCTAGCCCCATTACTAAATTGCCGATCGCACCACCGAAACCTTGATAGAGGTGATAACAACCTCTAATAACGGCACTGACTGCGATGATCGAGCCAGGCTTAAACCCTATCTGTCGCCAACGTGTGAACAGGTAGCCGATCATTACCACCTCTTCTAAGGCACCATTCATAAAAGCCGCTAACACGTACATCGGGATTGCCCACCAAGTTTGGGTTAAATTACCGGCCGCCACCGTGGTGTTGATACCAATGTGTTTGGCGAATAGATAGAAGGCCAGACCTGGAATACCGATGGCTGCAGCAATACCGAAACCGACAGCAATATCGCGTCCAAAATGATTGGCAGATAGCCCAAAGGTTTGGCGAGCTGACCCGGTCGGCGGATCAACACGCGAGACCAGGTAGAAACACAACGCCACCACGAAGAACGGGAATAGGTTGCCAACTAGTTGATAACAGAAATCCAACCATCCTCTATCTGGCGTCACAGAATTATTCAGCGAAGATGTTTGGGCACCTAACGGTGTTGATCTAGTTAGCCGCTCGATGATTGCAAGCACTGAATAAACAGCTGATTTGCCTAGTGAAAGCCCCAAAACCAGTATGGTTTCGACGCCGAGCAGGCGCTTATTCATCGCCTACCCAGCAGTGAGCGAGCAAATAAGGCAACATTTTGCGGCCTATCTAGAGTGCGACGAATATAGTAGTGCAACCAATTAGGCCCAAAAGGCAGATAGCAACGCACTTGGTGACCAATATCTACCAGCCGACGCTGCTCCAAGGGTCGAATCCCGGAAAGCATCTGAAACTCGTAGCCCTCAAGAGATTTGTGGTTAATCAGATATTCCGAAATTTCGATAATTCTTGGGTCATGCGTGGCGATTAGCGGCGCCTGGCCGGCGTCCATAATTATCCGCAAACAGTAAATAAATGCTTGGTCTATCGCCAGATTCGTCTGCCAAACATCATCGCGACCCGCCCGGTAGGAACCTTTGCAAATGCGCACTTTAGCCCGTTGCGCAACTAATTTAGGCAAATCGTCCAGACTGCGACGCAAATTAGCTTGAATCGTGACGGCAGTGTCCGGGAAATCTTGACGTAAATCCTGGTGGACAGCCAGCACATCGTCAACCTGATCGTAGTCTTCCATCCCCAAGCACACCCTTATCCCGGCGTTATAGGCACTGCGGGTTATGTCTCTGGCTAAAACCATGGTTAGCTGCGGGGCGATACGTCCTAGTCCTAAGGTTGATAATCGCAAACTTAATTCGCTGTCGGCGGCTAAACCTTCGTCAGCCAAACGAGCGATTATCCGATTATAAGAATCAGCAATCTGGCCAATTTGGTGGCTGTCTGCGATTTCTTTCGGCAAATAATCAATCGTTACTTTCAAACCCTTATCGCACTGCGATTTTACGGTTTCCACTAACGTATCTAGCGAGCCATCGACCACATAGCGGCGCACTAGCTCTTTGGCGGCAGGGGCTTTTTCAACTGCCTGACGCAATCGGCTACTACTTGCTAGCCGGTCAGCCAATTCGTCGATCATTCTCGCTCCCTCGCCCTGGAAATATCATGCTTAGTGTCAAAATCACTCTAGCTAAGGCACTGACTCGTTGCGAAAGCGTTAACTTCCTAACACCAATCGGACTAGGCCTGTAGAGGGTAAAAGATTAATTTTCAAACTCAACTGTTTTTCGTTATCCACAAGTTACACGTTGGTAGAGGTAGGCAACCAAATTAGCTCTTCACGTCGCCAGGGTACAAAATGGAGGTATGCATGTCGATCATTTGGTATTCGTAGCCGGCCGCGATGGGCTGAGCGCAACTGTTGATAGGCTTAGCGAAATCTTCGGCGACCGTTTCAAGGACGGTGGTATTCACCCCCGTTTCGGCACCAGAAATAATATTTTGCCGCTCACTGACGCGCGGTATCTGGAAGTTGTGGAAGTGCTCGACCACCCGGCTGCCGACAAGGCAGTCTACGGTCAAGCTGTACGCGCTAGGCAAGAGGCCGGAGGCGGCTGGCTGGGTTGGGTAGTCTCTGTCGATGATTTAGTGCCCTATGAAAAACGCCTAGAACGCAAAGCGGTGCCAGGCACCAGGACTTTCCCAGACTCGCGAGTTCTAGAATGGGAACAGATTGGCATTAAGGGCTTAATGACTGATCCTCAGCTGCCTTATTTCTTGCGTTGGGAATCACCTGCCGACGTTTTGCCCTCTGCTCTGGACGCGGATGTTAGCCTCGAAAAAATCGAGATTGCGGGCTCGAAATCACGGGTTGAGGAATGGATTGGCGCCGAAATTGGCCCAGTTTTTGACGGGGTCACCTTTGATTTTTCGCACCCACACGGTTCGCCGGGCATTCTCGGGGTCACCTTCAACATCCCTGGCACTGGATTAGTTCGCATCTAGGCATCTTAAAATTGTCACCGCCTGGCTCTAGTCTTTGAGTCATGGCAAAGACTGCGAAACCTGCGTACCGCTGCACTGAATGCGGTTGGACTACCGCCAAATGGGTTGGTCGTTGTGGCGAATGCCAAACTTGGGGTTCGGTGGCTGAAGTTGGGGCGCCAAAACTCAGTGAGATTGCCGCGCTTTCCCCCAGCACTGCGGCGGTGCCGATAACGGAGGTGGATGCCGAGGCTGCTGGTCACCAACCTACTCAAATCGGTGAACTTGACCGTGTGCTTGGTGGCGGTCTAGTGCCAGGTGCAGTCTTGTTATTGGCTGGCGAGCCAGGAATCGGCAAATCCACTTTGTTGCTAGAGGTAGCGTCTAAATGGGCTAAGGCCGATCACAAAACTCTCTATATCACCGGCGAGGAGTCCGCTGCTCAAGTAAGGCTGCGAGCCGCGCGCACAAATTGTTTAGCTAGCCAGCTTTATTTGGCTGCTGAAACGGACTTGGCAACGGTGCTTGGCCATATTGAAGAAGTCACCCCCGATCTGGTTGTAGTCGATTCGGTGCAAACTATCTCCACCGATGAAATCGACGGCTCTCCTGGCGGTATCACCCAGGTACGCGAAGTGACGGCAGCGCTGGTGAGGGTGGCTAAACGCTGCGGTTTTTGTTTGATAATCGTCGGTCACGTCACTAAAGACGGAGCCATCGCCGGCCCACGCACACTTGAACACCTAGTTGATGTGGTGCTCAGTTTCGAGGGGGACAAAAACTCTGGTTTTAGAATGGTGCGCGCTCAGAAAAATCGTTTTGGACCTGCCGACGAAATCGGCTGTTTCGAGATGGGTGAGCACGGCATTTTCGAAGTGCCTGACCCGTCTGGCATGTTCACTACAAGGCATGGGGAGCCAACGCCTGGCACCTGCGTATCTGTGGCTCTAGAGGGCAGGCGCGCATTACTGGTCGAGGTACAAGCCTTAGTGGCACCTGTCCCGGCCGAAACCCCTGCCCGTCGCCTAGCTCATGGCATCGACAGCTCTAGAGTGGCGATGATTTTGGCCGTGCTCCAACGCAAAGCACATTTCTCGCTAGCGCGCCAAGACGTCTATGTTTCGACTGTTGGTGGAGCACGCATTCTCGATCCGGCAGCTGATCTAGCGGTAGCCATCGCGGTAGCTTCGGCAAATCTAGAACGCAATTACCCACGTCGAGTAGTAGCTTTCGGGGAGGTCGGTTTAGCTGGTGACTTGCGCCGAGTGCCGGGATTAGAGCGAAGAGTCGGGGAAGCCGCCAGGCTAGGTTTCGACTTGGCTTTGGTGCCAACAAATAACCGCGACCCTAATCAGCATTTGCCGAACTTAGGCACCTTGAAAGTGGTTGAGGTCAACACTCTAGCCCAAGCTTTAGCCACCCTAGATTTACGGAAGGCGGGCTAGCATGTCTAGCCTTAGCCCTAGACTGGATCACGTGGGCAAACTTTTAGGCCATAACGAGCAGCGCTACCGTCACTACCGCGCTCTATTAGCGCCTGGCACACCGCTTCGGGAAGGTTTAGATCGCATAACTCATGGCCATACTGGCGCCTTGGTAGTTTTGGGGCGAAATGCCGTAGTAGACGAAATCAGTACTGGCGGCTTCACCGTAAATGCCCCTTTTACCCCGACCGCACTACGTGAGCTAGCAAAAATGGATGGCGGCATAGTGCTGTCTAATGACCTAGACACCATCGTCACTGCCGGAGTGCATTTTGTGCCATCCGGGCTACTACCAACCATCGAAACTGGCACCCGACACCGCAGCGCTGATCGCATAGCGCAGCAGGCGCATGTGCCGGTCGCTACGGTGTCAGCCTCTATGAACACCATTGCGTTATTCATGGAAGGGCTACGCTACCCCATCGAATCTAGTGAACAGATTCTGATGCGCGCCGAACAGGCCCTAGCGACTATGGGGCGTTTCCGGGAACGGTTACACGAGCAGACAGCTCTGCTTTCGATGTTAGAAGTGGATGATCGAGTCACAGTCTCCGACCTTGTCCACACTGCTCAACCACTGGCGATGATTCGACGGCTAAACGAAGAATTAGAGGGCTATGTCGAAGCTTTAGGCGTTGACGGCAGACTCCTACAGTTACAACTTTTTGAAGTGACGAACGGTATTGACAGGCTAGCGTCCATGCTCGAATTAGATTATGCCGACAATCTCACTGAGCCGAAAAAATTCGCCCTGGACAAGCTATCTCACCTAGCCACTGGTGATTTGCTTGATCCAGCAACAGTGGGGGTCACCATCGGGTTAGGCAGCGACTTAGACGCTCATCTAACCAGCCGGGGGTTACGTCAAGTCACCCAGGCAGCCCAAGTCTCCACCAACCTAGCCAAAGCCTTATTGACCCATTTTGGCGGTTTACAAGGCATGTTTGCCGCGACACGAGCCGAGCTTGCAGCCGTTGAATCAGTTTCACCAACCCAGGCCAGAGCTATTCGCGACGGTCTAGCTAGGCTCGCTGCCCAGGTTGACCATCAGCGCGGCTAAATCACTCAATAGACGGGATAGATTCCGTCAACTCTGGCACTTCGGCAGTAATTACCGTCCCATCATGACGCAGCCCACCGATAATCGGGTGTGAGGTGCCAAGATTAGGTAGCCGCAAGCCTTGACCAGATAACCGAACCACAGTCGGCGCATCTTCAGTAACGCTATATTCTTTACCTCGCACTCGAACAGATATCGCCGGCCCCTCCTCGATACAAAATTGCAACTCATTTTTTGTCAGGTGAATACGCAGGCGAGTTTGTCCACTACGCACCCTAAAATCAATATGCGTCCACTGTCTAGGCAGCCTTGGATCGAATTCTAAAATTTCCTCGTTTTGGCTCATCCCAGCGAAACCGTGAATTACGGAATGCCAAACCCCACCTGCTGAGGCAATGTGTACGCCGTCACAAGTGTTGTTATGCAAGTCGCCAAGGTCTACATATAGCCCAGAATGGAAATACTGGTATGCCATGTCTTGATGACCTACTTGGGCGGCAACTATCGACTGCACCACCACTGACAAGGACGAATCACCCGTAGTGATCGGGTCATAGTATTCAAAGTCGGCGCGTTTCTGATCGGCAGTGAACTCATCAGCTAGTAAGAATAACGCCAATACCACGTCTGCTTGTTTCAAGACCTGAAAACGGTAGATAACCAGGGGGTGATAATGCAGTAGCAGCGGGAAACGTTCTTTAGGGGTATTTTCAATATCCCACAGTTCTTTTTCGATGAACACATCGTCTTGCGGGTGAATGCCTAAGTGCTCATCAAAAGGAATTTTCATGCCTTTGGCGCAGGCCTGCCACTCGGCTACTTCTTCATCACGCAAATCTACGTCGTGAACTAGTTTCTCATAGGCTTGCGGGGCTTCCTCTTTCATCACCTCAACTATTCGGCAAGCTAACCGCAAGTTATGGCGAGCCATCACGTTTGTATACATATTGTTGTTGACGACAGTGGTGTATTCGTCCGGGCCAGTCACGCCATGAATCTCGAATACCTGACCGGATTCAGCGACCCGCCAAAAACCTAACTCTGCCCACATTCTCGCCGTTTCAACGAGCATTTCAGCGCCTTCACCGTACATAAATTCTGTATCACCGGTGATGAACCAATACTGACCTACAGCATAGGCAATATCGGCGTCAATGTGGTATTGAGCGGTGCCAGCAGCATAGTAGGCGGAGGCTTCCTCACCGTTAATCGTGCGCCACGGGAATAGTGCGCCACAGGTAGAAAGCTCTCTAGCTCGTTCTCTGGCTTGTTCAAGGCTGGAATATCTGAATCGTAAAGCATTTCTAGCCCACACAGGGTTGGTATAGGCCAAGAATGGGATGACATAAACTTCTGAGTCCCAAAAATAGTGACCTTCATAACCGTCGCCAGTCAGCCCTTTGGCTGGAATGCCAATACCGTCTGCTCTGGCTGAGGCCTGCACTAACTGGAACAGACACCAGCGCATCGCTTGTTGCACCCTGGTTTCGGCTCCTATGGAAACATCTGAGCGCTCCCAGAACCCTTCCAAAACCCGCTTGTGGGATTCCACTAATGCAGAAAAACCATCCACCTGCACTCTGTCTAGGGTGCGTCGCACTCGATCCGATAGCTCACGCGCCGGCACTTGATCAGCAGTGTGATAGGCCACTGCTTTGGTGATTTTGATTGGCTCACCCTGTTTGGCGCTAATCCGATAAATTTTGCGCCCTAAATCTTCGGAAGTATCGTCCAATTCCTCGAAATCGTTGCGGGTATCGATGAGGTGGTCAGCGCCAACACCAAGCGTCATTTTGGAATTGGCGACCTGGTATCCAAGAATCATCCTCTTCGGCGAGCACCAATGCATTTTGCAGTTCAGCACCCGGTGATCCATTCCTTGATTACGTCGTGGATCTTTCATGCCAACCTTGTCGTGGTCGGTTTGGGAGAAAGCATCAAAATCTTCTTGGTTAACTATTTGGGAGCTAACAACTATTGGCGCGTTCCCCGCCAACATGGTGATTTCTAGGGTAAATAAAGCTAGATGACGGTCGGCAAGACTAACCATTCGAGTGGTACGCACCCGCACTCGTTTTCCAGACGGAGTGCGCCAGGTCAGATCGCGGCGCAAGATGCCGTCCCTGAAATCAATCGAACGCTCATATTCTTGTAAATCTGCCGAAGAGACCAGCAATGGCTCATCGTCAACGTACAGTTTCATGATGTGACTGCTTGGCGCATTGACAATAGTTTGGCCGGTCTTGGCGAAACCGAAAGCATTTTCAGCGTGCTTAATTTCCCAAGTCTCATGGAATCCATTGATGAAGGTGCCAGTTTTATATGCCGGTCTACCTTCAGTGGGGGTCGCGCGCATCCCAAGATAGCCATTAGCGGTGGCAAATAGGGTTTCTGTCAACCCTAAATCGTTAGCACTAGGAAATTTTTCTACCAATCTCCAGGCATCTGGCGGGAACCGGACAGCATCCATCGGGTCTTCGATGCTTTCAGGCACAATCATTTGGCCACCTCTTCTAAGTCCTCAACAACCAGGTCAGCTCCAGCCTGGTATAGCGCTTCAGCACCCACTCCTCGGTTGACGCCCAGTACAAAACCGAATTGGCCAGCTCGTCCAGCTTGCACTCCAGAGATAGCATCCTCGACAACTACTGCTTGAGCGTTAGTAACCCCACAAAGTTTCGCCGCATACGCGTAAGTGTCAGCAGCCGGCTTGCCCTGCAAGTGTTGCTCGCGAGCCAGGTTACCGTCCACAATGTGCGCAAAATAATCAGTTAGCTCAGCCGCCGCTAACACTTGCATAGCGTTGCGCGATGAACTGACTACACACATCCTCATGGACGCCGCACGCAATTTGTTCAATAACTTCATAGTGCCCGGATAAGGGGCGATACCCTGGGTCGCTAGCAGCTGGTTGAAATCCATATTTTTTTGGTCGCCCAATTTGATGATTTCGTCTTCTTCTACCTGAATACCGCGCGAAGCCAGCATGGTGCGCACCCCCTCATAACGGGGTTTGCCGTCTACATAAGCAAAATAATCTGCCTGAGTATAAGGCGCTTGGTCGGCCAGATCTCCTAAATATCGGTTGAACATGGTTGCCCAGGCTTGCATATGCAGATCTGTGGTGGGAGTTAGTACCCCATCCAAATCGAATAAGGCTACCGCGAATTTATTCCAATCCATCTTTCCTCACAACATTGGCGAGAACGTACGCAACATAACTCGTAGCAATCTACGCAATGGATGGATATTACGCACCTGAGCCAGCTCGATTTTGTGGCACTTCGACAACAAGTTCTCGAAATCTTCAACCATTTCACCAACAACCGGGGTATCGCACATCCAGACACCGTTTTCTTGGTGAAGATAGAAACTGCGGAAATCAAAATTAATAGTGCCAATAATCGCATAACGATCATCAGAAACTATCTGTTTGGCGTGCAGAAAACCTGGGCTGTATTCATATATTTCTACGCCAGCCTCTAACAGGCGCAGGTAATTTGAGCGAGTAACCTCCCACACGGCTCGCTTATCTGGGATTCCAGGGGTCATGATGCACACCCGCACCCCTGAAAGCGCAGCACTGGTTAAGACGTCCAATTGTTCGGCACTGGGCACCAAATAAGGGGTGGTGATATAGACGTAACGTTCCGCCTTGGAAATAACATTTCGATACGCTGCCCATCCGATCGAGACATCATCAAACGGGGTGTCATCGAAATTAAGGACGATTCCCGGATGCGACTCATGTTCTAATTCGGGTCTTAACGTAGCTAAATCTGTGGCCTGACCGGTAACCAAATCCCAGATAGTAAAGAACAATGTCACCGCGCCCCAAGCCCCTGGACCTTTGAGCCGGATGACTGTGTCGCGCCAGTGACCGAAGCGTTCAATCTCATTGATATATTCATCACCGATATTAATCCCGCCGGTGAAGGCAATATCACCGTCAACAATCAAAAATTTCCGGTGATCGCGGTTGTTATAACGCAATGTCAAGCCTGGGCCAAATCGGTTAACCGGCTGAGCCTGGATTCCAGCTTCACGCAAATCTGCTAGGAAACCGAACGGCACTTTGAAGATTGAGCCTAGATCGTCGTAGAGAAAATAAACTTTGACCCCTTCATCCACTTTCCGCTTAAGCGCCTGAACTAATTGGGTCAACATTTTGCCTTTAGCAACAATGAAATACTCTAACCCAATCCAGTTTTTTGCATTCTCGATAGCTTCCATCATCGCCGGGAAAGCCTCATCGCCCAACGGATAATAGGTGGTTTCGGTATCCGAATAGGCAAAAAACGGGCCGGCTTTTTCAAGATAAGTTAGCTGAGCTTCAGCTCTTGGTTCGACATGACATTTTCCGTCAGTGATCGCTTTAGGCGCCGAAAGTTGGTTTTGGCGAGCAGCAGCCTGAATCTCATTATATTTAGCTACCTGACGGCGGGTACCTGTCCTGGATCCGAAGAGCAGATAAAAAACCCCGCCAGCAAAGGGCAAGAGCAAAATAACAATCGACCAAGCCAACTTATACTCAAGCTGCATTTTAGAGTTAAGAATAAAGATGAGCGCCACCACAGAAGCAGCTACCGACAACACCGCAACCCAGCGCACCGCCCGCACCCCGACGGTCACCAACATGATAAAGAGAGCTATCTGAGCAGCAATGGCTATAACCGTCAGGCTGCCACGCAAAAAAGAGGCCACAAATTTCTGCGACCTAGGCGCACGGTTCTGTTTTTTACCTAGTGCATGCGTCGCCGAATCCATAACTTCACTCACACCTCAAGTATGGTCTAGTGGTCAACAACAGTTAGGACAAGAATGCATGCTAGTTTCACGTTAGACCAGCAATACTTAGCATTAGTCACACATTTGACCACAGACTTACCTAAGCGCCCCATATTGTTATTGGACGGCGGCTCGGGGTCAGGAAAAACTCAATTAGCTAATCGACTTTATGCCGATTTGAAACCACGAATCTGCGATTTGCAGCTTATCTGTTTAGATGATTTCTACCCTGGATGGCATGGCCTAGCTCAAGCCAGCAAGTTAGTTCCAGAGCTGATTTCTGGACGTGCTGTTGGCTACCGACGCTGGGATTGGAGACTTGATAAAGCTAGTCAATGGGTCGAGGTAAACCCAAACCAGTCAATGTTTATTGTTGGTTGTGGAGCGATTACCCCAGCCAGCGCTGCTCTAGCAAACCACACGATTTGGTATGAGATGGCAAGTCAAATCAGAAAGCGACTGGCATTGGCGCGCGACGGTGAAACTTATCGTGACTGGTGGGATGTATGGGCAGCCCAAGAAGAGCGACACTGGCGCATCAACCAACCCAAGAAGCTAGCTAGTATTTGGGTTAGCAGAAACCTGGAATAACGCTATGAAAACTGTATCTATTGGTGATGTAAGCCTCAGATTAGGGTCAACAAAGATCATCGTGCCGATAACTGCAACCACGATGGATCATGCTCTGGCTCAAGCTCGCCGTATTAGCGAAAGTGGCGCTGATTTAGCTGAGTGGCGCATCGACCGGCTTATAACGCGACCCGAGATTGGCGAAGCGACTCGCACTATCCGACATGCCCTGGGGAAAAAGCCGTTATTAGCAACCTTCCGTAGCGCTGCTGAGGGTGGCAGTGCCATCAGCGAAGAAGACTATTTAGAGTTGGTTTCTAAGAGCGCACGCTCTGGTGCCGACGCACTCGACGTCGAGTATCGGCTTGGTTGCCATCTGGCAGCTATCGAATCCGTCCATCAGGCCGGATTACCGGTGGTGGCTTCATACCATGATTGTCAGGCCACCCCCGATACCGAGACGATGATTGACCTGCTGAGCCAATTGGCTCAGGTAGCAGATATTGCGAAACTTGCCGTAACGCCACATTGTCCTAGTGACGCAGCACGGCTGCTAACCGCCAGCGCTGAAGCTAGCCGCCAGATTGCTAAACCGATTATCGCCATCGCGATGGGAACCTTCGGCGTTGCCACCCGCGTAGTGGGTGGGCAGTTTGGGGTTCGGGCAACATTCGCCGCCCTAGATGAGGCATCTGCCCCCGGCCAGTTACCACTGGCCGACGCTATAAGAGTCAGATCAATACTGGCTAGACAGTAACGAGAATAGGATTTACCCCACAAAATTGGTTGAGGCCGGGCAATACCCGACCTCAACACAAAAATTCAGTTCAACAACGAATTTTAGACTGCTACTTTGCGAGATTCTTCTAGCTCATCTAGGGCACGAGGTGACTCATCCATGATCATGGTGAACATGATTTCGCGAGCTTCGTCCTCGTTCAACTCAACAGCCAACGCAATCTCTGCTAATAACGGAGCGGCAGCTTCCTTAAGTAAGTCGCGCTCACCCAGCGATAATGAACCGCGTTCACGACGGCGCACCAGATCACGCACGACAGCGGCTAATTGCAATGGGTCTCCGGTAGCCATAGACGCACGATTAGCCTTATAACGCCTCGACCACTGCGACTCTTCATTAACGGTAGGAGCGCACAGAACCTCGGTAAGTTTGTCTAACTGATGACGCCCCGCGATATCGCGGATACCAATCTCTTCCGCTTTGGACACCGGAAAGCTGACGTGCAGTTTATTCCCCTGCACCTCAAGCTCCGCGTAATTGACGTCTTTGCCCCTAACCGTACGAGTGCAGATGTCGGTGACTGTCGCCGGCCCATGATGGGGATGGATAACGACCTGACCAACTTCTAATTGCATGCTACCTCTAACGGTTAACCACCCAGATAGATTCAATCGCCTTTGCGATGTGAGACCCCTATAGGCTCACAGGTGGACTTGATCTATCTTACCAGATTCACGCCTTACGATTTGAACGGCGAACTTTAGCACCTTCTGCCACCTGACGACAATGATTTGTGCCACTAGGCGATTCTCCTTGGTTATCTGATACGACAACACGCGGCAAGACGAGGTGAAAGGCCTAGTTAAACACATAGGTTATCCTGGAACAACCAATCGAAATATTGGCATTGGCGCCACAGAATTGAAAGGTTTGCATGGCACGCACTGATCGTCCACTTTTCGGACTGCGAACCTCTGCCAGGCCGAAACCGAACCGCAGCTGGCTGGTCGTTCTAATCACTGCCCTGGCAGTTCTGGTCGCCTGCGCCCTAGGCGCTGGAGCACTATTTTTTTCTGCTAGCCCATCACCATCTGACAATGGCCAAGGTGGCAGCGTGCTTTCGGTATCGCATTCACCTACGCCAGTAGATCTCATTTCTCCTACGCCAACTGGGAAACGTTATACGCCAGAACCAATCGTTTCACTGACCCCACCGCCTAATACTGGCTCTCCTGAACCGTCCGAGAGCCACCAACAACCAACACGCACATTCGCCGCTCCCGAAACTGAAATGTCGTGCGACCCTAACGGCGAATGCGTCGAAATTATCTGGTGCGACCCTGACGACAAAGAATGTTTAGAGGGTAGCTAGGCCTCCTTAAGCCTCTTCAGTATTATCCAAGCTCGGACGCGGCGCAGGCGCAGCCCCATTAAAGCCAGCCTCCTTAGCTTCAGATTCCAACTCGGCTTCGCGTGTGCGCTCATAACGCTTCTTGAATGTTTGTGACGGCATAGCCAAGCCAATACCCAGTAGCAAACCAGCTATTAAAGCGACGACGGTACCAACCAACACCATCGGGTTCGGGTTTTGTTGTTCGACTCCAAACCTTTGAGAAGCCTGAATCAGCCCATAAATTCTTACCCAGTTAAATACCGCTAAACCCACGGTGGCCAATAACCCGATCAACCCGAAAATTTTCAAAAGCGTTTTAGAAAAATTCATCATAGGCTCGAGTGTAATTGTTTTTCAGCTAAGCCACTAAAGCTTGGCTGCTCATTATTTGAGGACATACACTAACGCTCATGAAAAAGACCCTGGTCACCATCTTGGGCGCTCTGATCATCTCAGCATTCACCGCCTGTTCTACTCAAGCCCAGGTTCCCTCCCCTACGCCCAGCCCCATGATCGACTTGACCAGGCCTGGAGCAGCTAAACGAGCAGTTGATGAGCTGTGCACCAAGGCTGGAGATGTAGATATAGTCAGGGTCAAAATAACTGATAAAGCCGCCAGGCTGACCTATGTTGACGATTGGGTACGTCCGGTATCGCTGAAGTGGGAAAACGGGATAATAACCGAGGTAGACGAGGGCACCGATACAGTAGTCTCGTCCAGTTTCGACCCGAAAGATTTCAACATCGGCGATGTTGGCCAAATGTTTCGTCAAGCCGGACGCATCGCTGGCTCCTACGAACACCAAGAATTACAGATCACCGAATATTCCGATGCGAAAATCTTGATGACAGTATCCACCAATCCAGAGTCAATGACGGTATTTTTCCGCCCTGACGCCAGCGTCATTGCTCCACTAAATTATCTAGTGCCCGAAGGTATCCACGCTGGACTAGCCGAAGCTATTGACAAAGCACCGCTGATTTTAGGCGCAAAAATATCTGCTGCTGAATTGTGGGTGGACTTAAAAGCCGGCCCTGCCCATATCGAACGTAGAATACGCAAGAACGGCGTGCCCGCCTACCACACCCAACGCTCACAACAAACTGATAATGAAGAATTTGATCCGAGCCTGATTGACCCTCAGGCAATCTTGACCAAGGTTCAACACATGGCCACAGTTTCGCCTGCACACGAAATGCCAGATTGGACAGTGTCAATAAAGAAACCCCTTGATAGCAAGGTCGAACTGCGCTACGAGGTGGATGGCAAAGTGTTGATCACTGATCTTGAGGGCAACGAAATCTGACGTGGAAGATGCCATGATGGTCATATGAAGATTATCGGAGTCCTGGCGCCTGGTGGGCCGGCTTCGGTAATCAAAAATATCAATCACGGTGCTGACCCGAAGATGTTGCTTTGGCGTGAAGGCTTCGTAGTTTCTAGATTGCTGTCCGCACTGCTAATCGACTCAGAGATAGTCATTACCGCTTTAGTCGTGGAGCGCACACCAAGTAGCCGCCCCCCGAAAATACGCACTAAGGGTTGGCATAAGGCGCGGAAATTAACAGAACCCCCAATTAAACGCCAACGAATCGCATCTTATGCGATCGTGAAGTCCCATGCCGGAGTGCTTGGATCAAAATGCTCAAATCTTACGGCAATTCCGGGTTTGTGGCAGCTACCTGGTGGGGGATTAGAGCCTGGAGAAACGCCAGCAGCATGCCTGATGCGTGAAATCAACGAAGAAACATCGCAAGAAGTAAGCCTTGGCAGATTGATAGATATCCAATCCGAGCACCGGCTGGGCAAAGGCCCTAGCGGGCAGCTAGAAGACTTCCAAGCTATCCGAATTATCTACACCGCAACCTGCCCCAACCCAACAAAACCCGTAGTCTTAGACGTGGGCGGCACCACTTCAGCAGCACGGTGGATTCCGCTATATCGCTGGCGAACTTTCCGGTGGACGGGTGGCGCCCGTTCGCTGCTGGAATCTCACCTGGCACACGTCCCGTAACCCGCCGTCGCGTTAATCGCGATAGAAGAAGCTGGCAATCCTTAGAATTTGCGTGTAGAGCCAAACCATCGTCACCATTAAACCGAAAGCTGCCCGCCAAGATTCTTGAGCCGGTGCACCCATCCTGATGCCGCGATCAACCTCATCAAAATCCATGACCAGGGACGCCACTGCCAGCACCACACCAATACCGGCAGCCAACCATGACAACATTCCAGCCGATGGGCCAATGTTAAAAATTCCTAAGTTCGTCCCGAACAGCAGCATTACCAAGTTGACTAGGGCAACACCGGCATAGGCAAAGACTGCGATGGTTACTATTCGAGCTAGCCGACCGCGCACTCTAACATTGCCGAAGCGATAGGCGATGAACGTCGCTGCCGCCGCCATGAACGTGCCCAGCACTGCTTGAACGACAATACCGGGATATAGCAGCTCGAAGAGTTTCGAAAAACCCCCAACGAAGACCCCTTCAAAAATTGTGAAAGCCAAGACGCCTGGTAGGGAGACTTTGCGGCGTCCGGCAACAACGATAGAGGTAACGAAAGCGGCCAGTGAGCAGACGATGGTCGCCCCCATCAAAAACTGAATCGGGATAATCATCGCTGAGGCGATGGCTGTTGCTACCAGCACCAAAAATAAGCCAGAGGTTTTAGACACCACATCCGCTAGGGTCATGCGCTGTGTCATTGGGGGCGCATACCAGGAGCCATTGAATTGATCTGCCGGCGGCGCATATTGGTTAAGACCAAAATCTGTCCTAGTCAGGACGGGATTAGTGCTACGCATATTTCCTCTCAATCTGTTATTTAACTAAACGCTAGCTAAGCTACGATTCATTCCCAATAGGGGCAAACCCTGGTTAGGCAATCCTCACCTGATCCAGTCAATATGCTGGTCAAAACGATTCCGGGCGACGAAATTCGCCCACCGATTAAGAAAGAGCCCGACCCAGCCCAAAAATTTGTTTTTACAAGTGGTTATACCCGATGAACGACGAGCGCACGGGCACCAGAAAGGGTGGGAGTCAACACTAAAGTTGCGCTCTGCGACCCGCGCAATTTCAATTTTCTACGCAATATTGCAGGGTCAATATCTATTGCGCGTTTCTTAATCTCAACCACCCCGACGTCTTTTTCACGCACCCACGCCTTCAAGGTTTTCAGGTCGTAGTTTAATACCTCGTCAATCTCGAATAGCGTGCCGAAATCTTGGGGTAGCTTTTCGTCTGAGGTGACATATCCCACACCGTCGCTGACTAGCCGTCCATTACCGGCCACATCGGCTGTCGCCTGGGCGCGCAAAATAGCTGGATCCGGCTCCCAAAGGTAGCGTCCCAACGAGCCTGATGGCAGTTTGGCTCCACTAGCGCGCACGCTAATGCCTTGAGGTAACAGAACAGCAATTTGATCTCCTGGCTCCCCCATTCCTTTCCACAGCGAGGCTTCAACCATTTGGCCATGATCGCTAACCCAAGTGGTAACTAGCGAATCGTCAATAAACTCTCTGAGCAAACCTGGCCCAAGTTTTACGCAAACCAGTAAAGCTGAGCATTGATTCAATAACTGAGTAATGAAATCCCATCCGGGACGAAAATCTGCTGGCCGCCAACTACGTCCTTTCTCATTCCTCCTAGCTGGATCGATAAAAACAGCCGTATCTGGGGTGATGAGCTGCGCCGCGACTTGCTTGGCATCAGCGCAAATAATTTCTGCCTGGCTAACATTCGCTTTAGCGAAAGCCGCTGTTTTCGGGTCTATCTCAACCCCGGTAACCCTCATCCCAGCCTCGACGAAAGCTCTCGCGTCCGCACCGATACCGCAACATAAATCAAGCACATGTTTAACCCCGGCACTACGGAATTGCTCAGCTCGCCAAGCGGCTACCGAGGCGCGGGTGGCCTGCTCTAGACCGTCTGAGGTGAAGAACATGTTGGCTGCGTCTTGACCGAATTTGGCGACTGCCTTGGCGCGCAATGCAACTTGAGTGGCTGCCTCGGCGGCTAAGGCGGGCGAGAACTGTTGTCTAAGCCGTTTGGCGGCACTAATAGAATCACCTAGTTGACTAGCAAGTGTTATTGCCGCTTGCCCCTGGGGGCTAAGAATATCGTCGAATGGTGCCATCCCAACCTTTTTCTTCGCCGTCCTCATATGGGATGACTAGGTGAAATGATTCCACGTCAGGGTCAAAGACGAGCGGAATAAAGAATCGGTCGCCACCCCACATTTCGAGATTTGCCAAGTTGTCTATGGGTTGGAAAGCTAGCGGCCCTTCCTCGTTCTCTTTAAGAATTTCGCCTTCCCAGGCGTCGATTAAGAAAACTAGGGCAAAAACTCCGGTACCGTCGGCATGGAAACCCGGCCAGTTTATGGAACCTCGCAGCCGCATCGAGGTAACTTCAACGCCAGCTTCTTCGCGGATTTCACGCGTCATAGCCTGCCAAGCGTCCTCACCTGGCTCAACCTTGCCGCCTAGACCATTCCATTTGCCTAGTTGCTCATCCGTATCCCTGGCAATTCGGTGCACCATCAACACTGTGTTATCGCGCACCAAAAAACCGAGCGTTGTTAGGTCAGGGTTATAGGCCATATCAGCACACCACCTGGGTTACCGGCATAGACGAATCAGCAGAAATAGTTATCTGGCTAGGACGTATGCCCGCTTTCACCAGATTTGCCCCCAGCACTGCGATCATCGCCCCGTTGTCGGTGCACAGCCCAGGTCGCGGCCTGCGCATAGTGATCCCAGCCGCCTCAGCACGTTCAGCCAGTAACCCACGCAATCTAGAGTTAGCTGCTACCCCGCCGCCAAGGACGATGGTGTCCACCTGAAAGTGGCGGCAAGCATCAATGGCTTTGGCGGTTAATACATCAGCCACTGCCTCTTGGAAAGAAGCGCAAACGTCAAAGGTAGGAATCTCTTCACCGGCGATTTCGCGGGTTTCTACCCACCTGGCGACTGCCGTCTTTAACCCGGAGAACGAGTAGTCAAAGCGGTGTTTAGCGATATCACGCTGACTAGTTAGCCCTCTAGGGAAGTGAATGGCTTTCGGGTCACCTTTGCTGGCAGCTTTGTCGATGACTGGCCCACCGGGGTAACCCATACCTAAGAGTCGAGCAACCTTGTCGTAGGCTTCGCCGGCGGCGTCGTCGATAGTGGTGCCAATCTCGGTGATATCTGAAGCGATGTCGCGCACTAACAGTAACTGGGTATGGCCACCGGAAACTAGCAGCGCGAGCGTTGGGGACGGCAGCGGGCCATGCTCGATCATGTCCACCCCAACGTGACCGATTAAATGGTTAACCCCATAAAGTGGTTTATTTGCCGTTGCGGCTAGGGCTTTCGCTGCAGCCAATCCAACCACTAGGGAACCCATCAGCCCCGGCCCGGCAGTCACCGCGATAGCGTCTAGCTGGCTCACATCAACATCGGCTGCCTGTAACGCACGATTTAGGGTGGGCACTATCGCCTCCAAATGCGCCCTGGAGGCCACCTCAGGCACCACCCCACCAAATCGCTTATGCAATTCCATAGAGCTGGCCACCTCATTTGCCAGCAACTGACTGCCGCGCACGATACCCACACCTGTCTCGTCGCAGCTTGATTCGATACCAAGCACCAATGGTTCGCTCATCTACAAATCCTTCGTCATTACTAACGCGTCGCGGCCTGACCCATAGTAATTCTTTCGACGCGATAACTTCACAAACCCTAGTTTCGAATAAAGATTGCTGGCCGCCTCATTATCGAGTGCTACTTCTAGTAACATTCGGCCAGCTCCTTGGCTTTTCGCCCACTTCATACCTTCACTGATTAGCCGCGTAGCTAAACCCGTGCGCCTGCAATGGCCAGCCACCACAACCGAATCCAACTCCACCTCGTCTACTATCAGACGAAAACTTGCTACCGCAACAACAGCAGGCTGGTGAGCAACTAGCACATGACAGTGGTTCAATTCCTCACCCCACGATTGTCGCGACCAACGCTCGGTAGGCGCGAACGCGGCCTCCAGAGCCAAGATAGCGTCCAAATCGCTATCTTGAGCTGCCCGAATTAGCGGTTTCACTTCGCTTTAGGGATGGTTAACCGACGATGGGTCAGCGTCGATTTACGTTTCGACGGCAAGGACGCATCGGGTTTACGTAAATAAATCGGGCTGGTACCCAAATCGGCTAGCTGGCTGGCTTCGGCAGCCAAAATCCCGGCGTCCAATTCGGCCTTGAAGGCGCCCACTCCAAGATCAGGGTATTTTTCAAGTGCCGGCCCGCAAACCGGCAGATCCGGCACTTGCTCGGGCGCACTGACTTGAGGCTCACCAATCCTCGTCCGGTCTGGACGATAGGTTGCCCAATAAACTTCTTTGCGTCTGGCATCGGTAGCTACCACGAAGTTTTCAGCGCATTGGGCGCTCAAGGCGATAGCGTCCAGGCTGCAAACCCCTTTAACCGGAATCTGTAATAAGCTCGCGCTAACCGTGGCAGTGACAATACCTACCCGCAACCCAGTAAATGGGCCAGGACCAATGCCGGCCACAATAAGGCTCAACTCGTCCAGGCCGACACCTGCCATATCAAGAGCCTTGTTTACCAGAGATTGCGTCAGCTCAGCGTGCGAGCGGGTGTCCTCTTCTCGCAAACTGACTACGGGTTTTCCATCTTTAGCCACCCCGACACTAATGCCAGTGGCCGTGTCAATAGCTAACGTATTCATCAGTTCACTTCCTCATCTAACCCGGTCAAATCCACATCTTGCCAGCGAGGCCCAGTGCCATCTAAATAGACGATTCGTGTATCACTGCTGGGCAAACGAACAATTTCAATATCTAGTCGATCGGCCGATAGCCCCTCGGCAATACCTTCTCCCCACTCGACTAGGGTGACAGCCTCATCCATTGACACGTCTAGGTCAATATCTTCTAGTTCTGCCATAGAGGAGAGTCGGTAGGCATCGACGTGCACCAGCGCCGGGCCAGAATTTGCCGGGTGGATTCTGCTGAGAACGAAAGTTGGCGAAATCACCGGCCCACTTACCTTCATGCCCTCACCCAGACCTTGAGTGAAAGTGGTCTTTCCAGCCCCAAGTTCACCACTGGCAATGATTAAATCACCAGCACGAACCACCTTAGCTAGGCCACGTCCTAAAGATTTCATCGCGTCTTCATCGGGAATCTCGTAGCGAGCCGGTAGCCGGCGTCCTAAAACGAAGCCATGAGCAACACGTGCGCGTTTGGTAAAACCGTGGCGTCTCCACCACGAAATAACCTCGGGCAATTCCTCACGAGCCACGATTCGAAGCTCATTAAACCCCTCGTCAGTAGCTACTTCAGCGCCAGCACGAACCATCTCGGAGGCCACTGAGGCTTTCCTAAACTTTGGTAGCACTGCCACGCGGTGTAGCATCGCCGGCCCGGATAAATCTAGGAATAAACAGCCTGCCGGTTGATCATCAACGAAAGCCAGCACTCCGATTTCCCGTTCCAGCCGCTCGCGGACTGAAGTTAGAGTCTCACTCAAGGCCTCGGCCGGGGGATCAAGCGCCTGGCGAGCAGAGAAAGCGTCAACAATGATGTTTTGCATCAAAGCAGCCTCATCGACACTGGCAGCCCGCACTATTAACTGTCCGGTTTTCTCCTCGCTCACAGCGGCAAAGTCTACGCCGAGGCTAAGGGGCGGCAAAATACTTTGGCCTAGCCAGCGCAAATGATGCGCTGGCTAGAACTATCTAAGAAACTAGTTAGGTAACTAGCGATCTAAACCTACTTAGCGTGGAAAGTAAACGGACGAGCCGAATCCTTATCCGCATTCTCGACGACGCCTACCACCACAGTATTGCCGGCCTTTATGTCTCCAAAGAGAATCTGCTCAGCGATCGGGTCTTCGATTTCACGTTGGATAGCTCGACGTAGCGGCCTAGCACCCAATAGCGGATCGTAGCCACGCTCAGCAATCAGCTTACGAGCAGCCTCAGTCAACTCGATGTCCATATCGCGTTCCCGCATTCGGGAACGTACCTGGGCAATCATCAAATCGACGATACGCAAAATATCATCCTGAGACAGCTGGTGGAAGACGATAGTCTCGTCCACACGGTTTAAGAACTCTGGCCGGAAATGCTGTTTCAATTCCTCGCTGACTTTAGCTTTCATTGATTCGTAATCATTGCCGCCAGCGCCGGTTTGGGAAAAGCCCAAGCTCACCGAGCGAGAGATATCTCGGGTGCCAAGGTTTGTCGTCATAACGATGACAGTGTTCTTGAAATCAACAATGCGCCCTTGAGCGTCAGTTAGCCGTCCCTCGTCAAGAATCTGCAACAGCGAGTTGAAGATATCGGGGTGCGCCTTCTCGATTTCGTCGAACAGAATCACTGAGAATGGCTTGCGACGCACCTTCTCCGTCAGTTGCCCACCCTCGTCGTAACCGACATATCCGGGCGGGGAACCAAACATTCGAGATGCGGTGTGCTTCTCAGAATATTCCGACATGTCCAAGGTAATTAGTGCCGACTCATCACCGAACAAGAATTCCGCTAATGCCTTAGTCAGCTCGGTTTTACCAACACCAGACGGACCAGCGAAGATGAAAGAACCCGATGGGCGATTCGGGTCTTTAAGGCCAGCGCGGGTACGCCTGATTGACCTCGATAGTGCCTTTACCGCATCATCTTGGCCGACATAACGCTTATGGATTTCTTCTTCCATGCGCAGCAACCTGGCGGACTCTTCTTCAGTTAGCTGGGAAACCGGCACTCCGGTAGTAGACGAAAGTACCTCAGCGATTTGGTCGCCGCCAACGACGGCAGGCACCTCGGAATCGCCTTCTCGCCAAGCAGACTCTCGCTCCTGACGGGCAGCAATGAGTTTCCTTTCCTCATCGCGTAACCCAGCAGCACGCTCGAAGTCTTGTTGGTCAATGGCGGCTTCTTTTTCAATGCGTGTCTTGGAGATTTTCTCGTCAAATTCCCGCAAATCAGGCGGCGCTGTCATGCGTTTAATCCGCATTCTGGCACCAGCCTCATCAATCAAGTCAATAGCCTTGTCAGGCAGGAAACGATCTTGAACATATCGATCCGCCAGGCTAGCCGCAGCTGCCAAAGCCTCGTCTGTAATTGTTATGCGATGGTGAGCCTCATAACGGTCGCGTAACCCTTTCAGAATATCTATCGTCATTTCGACAGACGGCTCAGCAACCTGAATTGGCTGGAAACGACGCTCTAAAGCCGCGTCTTTCTCAATATATTTACGGTATTCATCGGTAGTAGTAGCGCCGATAGTCTGCAATTCGCCGCGAGCCAACATCGGCTTCAAGATAGAGGCCGCGTCAATGGCACCCTCGGCAGCACCAGCGCCAACCAGAGTATGAATCTCATCGATAAACAGCATCACATCGCCGCGCCCACGGATTTCTTTAAGCACCTTTTTCAGCCGCTCTTCGAAATCACCGCGATAACGCGAGCCAGCTACCAAAGCACCCAAGTCAAGCGTATAAATCTGCTTATTACGCAGCGTTTCTGGCACATCACCGCGCACTATTTGCTGGGCGAGCCCCTCCACGATGGCGGTTTTGCCAACCCCCGGCTCCCCAATAAGTACCGGATTGTTTTTGGTGCGGCGGCTAAGCACCGTCATTACTCGTTCAATCTCGTTGTGACGGCCAATCACCGGATCCAGCCGGTTCTCTCTGGCGGCTTGGGTAAGGTTGCGTCCAAATTGATCGAGGATGGAGGCACCAGTACGCGGGGCTTCCTCTGGGGCGCCAGAAGTTACCGCTTGCCCTTCTACGCCGCCCTGATAACCGCTAAGTAATTGCAATACGGTAGCGCGCACTCGGTTTAAGTCGGCTCCTAATTTGATCAGGACGGTGGCAGCTACCCCTTCGCCCTCGCGGATTAGCCCAAGCAGAATATGTTCGGTGCCGATATAGCTGTGATTCATTTGCAACGCTTCGCGTAGCGAAAGCTCCAGCACTTTCTTTGCACGAGGTGTGAAAGGAATGTGACCTCTAGGCTCTGACTGGCCGTGGCCAATCATTTCTTCAACCTTTTCACGGACGGCCTCTAGCGAGATGCCAAGCTGCTCGAGCGCCTTGGCTGCAACACCTTCACCCTCGTGGATTAGGCCAAGCAATAAATGCTCGGTGCCAATGTAGTTATGGTTAAGCATCTTGGCTTCGTCTTGAGCCAAGACCACCACGCGGCGGGCACGATCAGTGAACCGCTCAAACAATTGTGACTCCTTATGAGTTGTTATCCGCTACGCCCCTAGGTAACCAGCAGCGCCTTAGCCAAGTGTATTAGCTATTCAATAAAGGTCATAAGGAAGCTGATTTGTTCCCGCCGCGTGGCAATAAAGTTTTAGTTTTCTTGGGCGTGAGCCTGCTCGTATGCTTCGCGCACCTCAGCCGGTACGCGGCCACGGTCAGAAACCTGCCAACCATTAGCTGCCGCCCACTCGCGAATCTCAGAAGCAGCTGGGCCATCCTGGAAACGTTTGCGACCAGCGCTCCTGCGTCCCCCTACACGGCGAGCAAAGCCAACCCACTTTGCCATTTGCTCGCGAAAACGATTCGCGTTTTCTTCAGAAAGGTCAATTTCATAGGTCACACCGTCAAGAGCGAATTGAATCGTGTCGTGAGCAATAGTTTCCCCATCAAGATCGTCAACGTAAGTAGTGGTTACTTTCTTCGCCATAGTGAAATCCTTTTCTGTAAAATCGGCAGTCTTTATCCGCTGCTTGAATGATAGATTAGCTCAATTATCGTCTTAATCAATAATTCAGAAGCTGTGAAAAGCTATTAATTATGAATAGCCATATTTTTAATTTTTTTATCGTTAACTCTTAGCACATCTGACTTATCTAGATTAGCTACCAAGTCAGAAACTAATTGTCCTCGCAGTTTCGCACATGGTTCAACTTCTAACCAAGGAACTAATACAAATGCGCGCTTCTTGGCCGCTGGATGCGGCAGGGTTAGATGGCTAGAATTACTAACTTGTTCACCGAATTTTACGATATCAATATCAATTGTTCGCGGACCTTTAGGGTTAAGCCGGTCACGCACGCGACCTAATTGCGTCTCGATAGTCTGTATTCGTCGCAATAAAGTATTTGCGCTTATCGAGGATTTGCCCAAGACTACGGCATTTAAGAAATCTGGTTGGTTTGTATTACCGACAGGTTTGGTTAAATATATGCCCGATATTGCAGTTATTGATACCCCTGGTGTGCTAGCTAATTTATCCACTGCTGTCTGAAGGATAGCTTGGGAATCTGCCTGATTCGAACCTAAACTTAGCACGATCTGAGTCGAGGCAGTCATTTATTTGCCTCAACCACCACTGCAACATCACCACATTGAACATTAAGTTGAGCCTGCGGCTTATGAATGGTGACCTTCGCTCTAATGACCATTGGTTTGGCTAAGACATGATCCAAAATTCTTGCGCCGAGCGTTTCAATTAGTTTGAAACGATTGAACTTCGTTAAATCGGCAATTTCTTCTAAGACTTCGGAGTAATCGACAGTATTACTCAGGTCATCTTCTACTGGGGTGGGAACAGCCAGCTCAATGTCAATGACAAAAAGCTGCTCTTCTTCTTGCTCCCAGTCATAAACTCCATGATGAGCAAAAACTCTTAATCCACTAAGTTTAATTTCGGTTTCACTCATAATTAGCTCCTCGAATTTTGAGTAATTTTTCTGCAACAGCCACACAATCGCGTTGCAATCGCACTTCATGGGTGCGCACTGCCCACACCTGGGCTAAAGCACAGATGGTAGAAACCGCCGCAGTGGCTCCATCTCTATCTTGAGCTGGGCGTGCGCCAGTAACCGCCGCCAGAAAGCGTTTTCTGGAAGCTCCGATAAGTACCCGATAACCCATAGTGGTGAAAGTCTCCAAGTTGGCGAGTATTTGCCAATCATCATCACCAACTTTGGCAAACCCGAGACCGGGGTCGATGATGATTTTTTCACTCTCAATGCCTGCCGCTAAACAAGCTGACACTCGATTTTTCAGTTCCTGTGCGGTTTCTCCAACAACGTCGTGATATTTGGCGGCAGCGTTCATCACGTCGCCGTAACCGCGCCAATGCTGGCAGATAAAGTCCACTCCATTCGATGCCACAACCCCAAGCATTTGTGGGTCAGATAAACCACCAGAAACGTCATTAATAATGGTTGCCCCAGCGTCGATAGCTGCTTTAGCAACCTCAGCTCGCATGGTATCAACGCTAACCTGGACGTGTTTCGACAATTCGGTTACCACTGGCAGTACCCGTTGCAATTCTTCTGTCTGACTGGTGCGCTGCGCTCCAGGCCTGGTGGATTCTCCACCAACGTCGATTAAATCTGCCCCATCCGCTATCAGCTGCATGCCGTGAGCGATAGCATCGCGCGGATTAATCCACTGACCGCCATCAGAAAAAGAATCTGGAGTGACATTTAGAATCCCTTGAACCAAGGTGCGGGTCATTTATTGACTCCCAAAATTAAACTCATCGCTTCGGCTCTGGTAGCTGGATTGCGCATTTGCCCACGCACAGCAGAGGTGATGGTGCGCGAACCAGGTTTCTTAATTCCGCGCATGGTCATACAAGAATGTTCACATTCAAGGACGACCATCACACCTTTTGCGTCCAAATCGCGTTCTAATTCATTGGCGAGCTGAGTTGTTAACCGTTCTTGAAGTTGTAGCCTACGAGCATAAACCTCGACTAACCTAGCTAGTTTCGAAAGCCCCGCCACTTGTCCACTAGTCGGGGGAATATAGGCGATGTGTGCAACGCCATGGAATGGCAATAAATGATGTTCACACATGGAATGCAATTCAATATCCCTGACTAAAACCATTTCATCATGGCTAGCATCGAAAATAGTTTCAAATAATTCGGCAGGATCTTGACGCATTCCCGCAAATAATTCTCGACAAGCCCTGGCTACCCTAGCGGGTGTTTCTATTAGACCTGGCCGGTTGGGATCTTCACCAATACCTTTAAGTATTTCTTTAACCCCACGCTCAATGCGCTGACTATCGAATCCGTCCCCAGATATATCGACCTGCGATGATCCCATCTAATTCCTCGTTACCCAAATTTTGTTTTACCTGGTCAAAAAGAAGACCCTGATCAAGGTTTGACAGCACACACCACTTTACCTGGATTGGGCAGCTCTAATTCGATGGCCGAACCTGAACGAGAACATTCATCTTTATTAGCAACTATTTGCTGAACGTAGAAGCTGGCCTGAGGGCAATCGCTTTCTCGCCAAACTTCAATATCATCTTTGACGTAACACGTATCTTCAGCAAATACCGGAGCCAAACAGAAGTCGTATTTCAAATTATCGGAAAACAAATCGGGCTGGTAGTAGCGCCAATACCATTCATTCGGGCATTCCTGGCCGACAGCAGCAACCTGAAATTTGAACCCGGCATCGTCGCAATCGATGGCCAAATGGGATATTTCGCTATCTCCAGTGGCAGCAGGAACTTGCCCAGCCTCGGCAACAAAACGCAGACAATCGCCTACCTGAAGGTGTGCAATATCCGTTTTGGCTGCTTGGGAACCGGAAGGTATTTTCGCCAATCCTGACTGATTGGCCACTAGGGCGCCCATGCCTAGCACTACGGCCACCCCGATTGCTGCCAGGAAAATCGACCCTAGGCCACCTAATCCGCCACTGCGAGCCACTGGGCACCTAGGAGTAGATATGTGGCGCCAAAGTAGCTAGGTCACGCAAATTACGGTAGCGGCCAGCGAAATCTAACCCATAGCCGACAACAAATTCGTTGGGAACGTCATAGCCGACATATTTGACATCCACCTCGCAGTTCAATGCCTCCGGCTTACGGAACATCGTCATGATTTCCAGGCTGGCAGGCTCCCTAGACTTCAGGTTTTGAACGAGGTAGCTGAGCGTCAGGCCAGTATCTACGATGTCTTCGACGATTAACACGTCACGACCATGAATATCGGTTGATAAATCTTTCAAAATCCGCACCACGCCGGAGGTTTTCGTCCCAGAGCCATAGGACGAGATCGCCATCCAATCGACCGCACAATGGCTTTTCATCGCCCGAGTCAAATCAGAGACGACCATCATGGCGCCATTTAGCACGCCGACAATGAGTAGCTCGCGACCGGCATAGTCGCGATCTATTTCGGCCGCCATTTCGTCAACCCGAGTGGCTAATTCTTGGCTGGAATAGAGAAGGTGATCTAGATCTTGGCTGATATCTGCTGCATCCACGCGATAAGACTAGCCGCTTTTTAACTTGCCCGCGCGACGCACGATACGGACTTTGCCAGGAAGATCAACTCCTTGTTGCCCTCGCCAGTTAGTAACCAGCTCCCAAACTTGCATGGTGTGAGTAAAGGTTGGCTCTTCCACTCCTAAAGACCCTAGCCATAGGCGAATTACTCGGGTTGCTAGAGCTGGGGGAAGGTTCGAGAGCCACTTAGTATCTAAGGTTTCGTCCGGTTGCCATTGTCTTTCAGCCAATTCATCTAAAAAATCAGCATCATGACGACACAACTCGGCGGAACGCGCTAAGCCGGCAACCACACCGACCCCTAGGGCCTCAACCAAAGTTGGCATAACAACATTTCGGACTCGCACCCTGGCGAATTCCTGCCATTGATTTTGCGGATCATCCCAGATGGCTAGCCCCCAATCTTGGGCAGCTTGACGCAAAGTCGCCCTAGTTAGAGCGAGCAACGGACGCACTAACGTAGCTTTACCCCAGGACATTTGTTGGGCTATCCCCGCCAATGATCTAGTGCCAGAACCCCTAGCCAGCCCCAACAAAACAGTCTCAGATTGATCGTTTAGATTGTGACCTAAAACCACCATTCCACTGAAGTCACTGGTTAACGCTGCCAGTCTGGCATCCCTGGCGGCAGCTTCCATACCAACACCGTCATCTACCACATCGACAGCCACCACACTGGTGCGTATTCCCATGGCTGTTACGGCTGCAGCTGTGCGAGCAGCAACCTCATCAGAACCTGCCTGTAGACCATGGTCTACCACTAGCGCATTGACGTCGGCCTCAGGGAACTCTCGGCTAACCAGATGCGCAAAAGCAGCAGCCAAACTCATCGAATCGGCTCCGCCAGACACACCAATACGAATAGGGGTGATCGGATATTCGCATGCCCGCTCCAGCACTGGCCGAACCGCTTGCACTACTTCCAAACAGGCCGGGCTTAACGCTTTGCGCGCCATCAGGAGCCGTAACCTACGCGGTTTAGCCACCTTAGTGGCGCTTGCAGTTCGACTAGAGTGGGCAAGTTTTCTTTACTTTCCCAAACTTTGTTTAGCCCAGCCACGCCTACTTCGTCGATTACCGCCCGACAGAATCTGGCACCATCGCGATATTGAACCATCTTGGCGTCCATGCCCATGAGTTTGAAGAAAATTTGTTGCCAGCCCTTCTTTTGTCGACGATTCTGGAATCGCCGCCTAATCACCTTGACGCTGGGCACCACCGTCGCCCCGACAGCGTCCATCATGAAGTCAGCATGGCCTTCTAGCAACCCCATAACAGCATTTACTTGGTCTAGGGCTTTAGCGCTTTCCGGAGAAACCATTTTGGCCGCCAAGGCCATCGAAGTAGGTCGTTTTGGCTCGTCAGGGTCAGATTTACGAGACTGAATCAGCCGATTAAGATCGAAGTTTTTCTCGTCCTTTAACAGCACTGCCAGCAATGACATCAAATGGTCTCTAATCCAGGGCGCGTTAGCGAATTGGACGCGGTGAGTCTGCTCGTGCAGCGCTACCCAAAGCCGAAAATCGCCAGGGTCTACGCGCAATTCCTGCTCAACCTCGTAGATAGTCGGAGCGCACAGCATTAACGCCGGACGCGGCCCGAAAGGATCGTACTGGCCAAGAATCCGTGGCACGATTAGCGCTAACGCCGCCCCTAGGCTGGCTCCTCGGGCTGCTTGACTCGCTTTCGTGAACGGATTGGTTGCCTCGGTTTCAAGACTCTCAAATAGCACCTTGGCGGTTGCCACGTTAGCTTCAACTAAATCTCGTCTACCAACCACAAGCTCCGGCACTACACCGGTTTCTGGCAATTCAGTGACGTCTTGGATGATGCTGACGCATTTGGCTGCCGCGTGGCGCAAACCACAGACAATAGCTCTAGTCTCGTTAACGGAGGGCGGCTTAACGATGGGGACTAATCCGCGTCCAACTTTGGTGGCAACTTGCCAATCAATCATGTCGCTACCCTACCGCGCACTGACATCCAGCTAGTGCCGCCGCGGCATGATCGAACCATGGGCGGGGGTCAGTATCGAGCGGCAAATCATTGCCGATGAAGGCGAAAACCACTATTGCACCGTCCTTGGTCGGGGTTATCCCTGCTAATGATGAAACGTGGTCTAAATAGCCAGTTTTGGCTCTAACTCGACCAGCACCAGCACTGCTAGCCGCATCCCAAAATCTGGCCGCTAGGCTGCCTGAAACCCTAGCAGTCGGCAACCCAGCAAGCAGATAGCCAACCTGTTCTAAGCTATTGGCTAGCTGCAAGGCCTTAACCAGGTTGCGCGGCGTCAGTTTATTCTTGTCGGATAGCCCTGACCCATCAGTAATGACCTGATTATCCGACCATAATCCGAAATCTTTCAATAGTTCAGTTTGCAAAGCGGCAGCGTCTTGAAATGTTGCTGGTTTGCCACTAGCTACCGCTGTCTGCCGAAAAAGCACCTCAGTAACGTAGTTATCAGAGTGGATGATTAGCTGCTCGACCATGGCATATACGGATGGGCTTGTGACGCTGGCTAATTCGCTAAGTTCAGAACTCGCCACGCTGGCGCTCGGAGCCGAAGCGGTGATTCCTAGTTGATGCAATTGGTCAGCGAATGTTTGGGCAGCAGCCAGCGAGGGGTCGGCAGTTTCGGGATGGGCAGGCGCGTTACCTAAATCCACCGCCAACGCAGTTATCGGCGCCACCCATTGACGAAAATCCGGTGCCCAATCCGGGTGCCAGCTAGGACCAGAAAACAAAGAGTCATCGTAATTTAGGGTGACTTCACTGATTCCCTGCTCCGCTAGTTTTGTTGCCACCTGGTCAGCTAAGTCACTCAAGGTTGCAGGTTTTACCCTAGTTCTATAAGGGTGAGTTTCCGGGGTGGACGCCAACAATGGGTCTCCACCCCCAACCAGGGTTAACGTCTTAGTTTCTGAATCCCACATGACGCGGGTAGCGAAAGTTGAGTCATAACCCAATACCTTTAGCGCACTTAGGCCTGTCATGATCTTATTAGTGGATGCCGGCGTCATCGCGACATCAGCATTGTCGCCATATAACAAATCATCTGCCCCTAAATCTGCCACGGCTATTCCAAGGCTGCCTTTTTCTATTCCCCCCACAGACTTTATGGCTTGAGCAACTTTCGCCTGATCAGCGCTAGCCTTCGGCTCAAGGCATCCAGCAGACCCGATGAGCGCCTGGGTGTTTCCTTCTGGTTGCAAGCTTTCTAATTGCTCAGCAGAAATAGTCGGTTGACCGCCGTCAATCAGCCAGCCTTTCGCTTGAGCTAATGGATAACTGCCCAGAGCCATTATGGCCAGCAGCCCAACAACGCTCGCCCAGGCCACCCAACCGGCAATATGACGACCAGGATCGGTTGATTTACGCGCCATTGGCTCCATCTCCTTAAAAACAAGATAATTTCATAGTTAGGTATGGACTTTCGCCCTTCAGCATAAGGATGACAGTAATGAGCGAAGATTTAAGTAAGGTCGATTCTAGAGCCCGTTTCACTTTCGACATGACCGTTGAAATTCCGCGTGGCACTAAGAACAAGTACGAGATGGACCACAACACTGGCCGTATCCGTCTCGACCGGACACTATTCACCTCCACCCAATATCCGTATGACTACGGGTTTATTGACGGAACTCTAGGTGAAGACGGTGACCCGCTAGATGCGATGGTCATCTTGCCGGAATCCACTTTCCCCGGTTGCCTGGTGGAATGTCGCGCAATCGCCATGTTCAAAATGCAAGACGAGATGGGCGGCGACGACAAAGTACTCTGCATCCCAACCGCTGATTCGCGGCGCGACTACATGGATGATCTGGACGACATTCCAGAATTCATGCTCTTAGAGATTGAGCACTTCTTTACCGTCTATAAAGATTTGGAACCAGGCAAATCGGTTGAAGGCGCCACTTGGGTAGGACGCATCGAAGCCGAAAAAGAAGTGCGCGCCTCCCTCGAACGCGCTAAGGGCACCCCGTACGAACAACATTAGGTCGATTTGAACTAACTGATGGCAGCCCAATATTTACTGCTGCTTGCCCCGTCCGCTAATCGAGTTTTCGCCGAGGCTACTCCGGCCTTAGCGAAAGCTGAATTGGCCGTGACTACTGGCATTCAAGCTGAAATCACCTGGCTAGATCAGGTGGGTGCGTTAACTTTTAACGCCGATAACCTAGATTTAGTGGCGCTAGCGCGCCAATCATGTGCATTAGTGGCCTTTGAGCGCCATGACGAGTGGTTGAAGCCTGTGGCATTACCAAATTGGCGAGTTTTCCCCGATGATCTGGTAACCATCCCGAAATATCGGGGGAAAACCAATGAATTATTCACCCAAATGCTCGTCCATTTGACCCTCTCCCAGGTGAAAACCACCCTAGCCAATCGTGGGGAAAAGCTAGATATTCTAGATCCGATGGCTGGACGCGGCACCACCTTAACAACTGCATGGTTAAACGGCTTTAACAGTTACGGGGTTGAACAAGACCAAAAGGCAATAGCCAGCATAGAAACTTTCATTAAAACTTATTTGCGACGAGGCCACTACAAACACAAAGCATCTTTAGTGCCAATAAGACGAGATGGACGAAAACTCGGCATGAAGCTTGACGTTCAAGCCAGTGTGGGTGAAAAACAAGTTTCCATGGTTGTCATGAGCGGTGATACCCGCGATTCAAAGATGCTTTATGGCAAAAAAACTTTCGACGCCATCATCACCGACGCCCCCTATGGGGTTAGGCACTCTAGTAATGACGGAGGCGAACGCCACCGATCAGCTAAGCAGCTCTTAACTGAGGCTATCCCGATTTGGGCGAGCCAATTGCGCAGCGGAGGAGCACTAGGAATTAGCTGGAATACTTATTCGATGTCTAGGCCAGATTTAGAAAACGCGCTAAAAGACGCAGGGCTGAAGCTGCCCCAAGACCCGTCTTGGGGTGATTTTGCTCACCGCGTGGATTCGTCCATTAACCGCGATTTGATAGTTGCCAGAGCCTAGGCAACCAACCAGACAAGAACTCCCTCAACGTCCCCGGTACCTTCGCAGGTTATGCCGTGACCTGATGTGCAATGCAAAGTGTATTCACGCTGTGTTACGGAACTAACCGCACTGATGTCGATTGCCCCGTCCAATTTACGGTCAACTTTTTCGCCGACTGCATTAGCCAGCGGGCAAGAAGTTTGCGGACCCGCCCAAACGCCTGGGTCGCATTCCTTTGCCCCCTCAATCATCTTCGGGGTTTCGCTGACAGCCTCTTCAGGCTGAGCCGAGCCAGACGGCGATGGGCTTTGGGACTGCGTTGCTGGGGTTTTGCTGGCCGAAGCCGAAGGCGTGGGGGTGTGAATTATCTCTGGCAGCAGCACTTTGTCGATATTCATCAGCTGCCCCATTAAAACAACCATGATGACAATTGCGAACGCTAAAATCGCCAGCACCCCCATGACTTTTGCTGGAGCCACCCGCTGGGTGTCGTAGCCAAGCGTTTTGGCTAGTTGTCGAAGATTTTCCGGCTCACTCAACGCAGTATTTAGCTTGGCAACCTCATCTTTGAGATCACCAACTTTGTCTGATACTTGTTCAGCAAACTTTGTTGACCACTTATCTTTCTTGTTGCCAGCCTCATCGCTAACGGTTTCGTCACTGGCAGAGCCTTCATCGCTCGCTGTCGGGGCTTCCCCCGCCTCGCCAGAATCGCCGCTCTCATTTTCATCGCTGGGCTGGTCAATATCGCCACCGTTTTCAGACCCAGTTTCCTCCTCGCCGCTGGCTTCCGCCTCGTCGATCACCTGCCCGGACTCAGCTAGCGAACTTTTTTCCACAGCATCTAGCTGAGCATCTTCAACGTTTTCTTGGCTGTCAACGTCAACTGCGCCTTGAGTTTCGTCCGATACACCGACAGGCACAAAATTCGGGTCAAGACGTGGGTCAGTCAATCTCAGCGCGCCCGATGAATTCAAATCAGCATCACACATAGCGCATCTGAGGTCACGGACGCCGACTTCATTGCCGCATCGCGCGCAATACATCCGTTACTACCCACTTTCAGATTGGCCAGCTACCTGAGAGAATGAGAATATCTCAGTTAGCGTAGTTGCTACCACTGACAAAATTTACCTGGAGATTGATCCAATGCCCATTAGCGACGCAACGAAACGATTACGTAAGCGTTTTCGTTGGTTTTGGCATGCCCCGATTGGCTTAGTCATCACAGTAATGGTCTTCACATTGCTATTGCTAACGATGATCGGAGTATCTAGAGCTGGCAGCGGACCTATCCCCGCCCCAACATTCACTCCCTCGCTAAACATTGAACAGCTGCCCACATCTAAACCACAATTAAGCACTCCACCCCAACAGGCGGCAATCGAGAACACGATAGCAGAAATCGAATCCAGGCAGGGCGTCCTTGTTGGGGTTGCGATAACGTCTATCGCCGATCGGGACACTCGCACCCAATCCACCTGGTCAGGGGGCAGTCTAAGATCTGGCTTGGCCTGGTCAACCATAGATGTGGCCACGGCGATCGCAGTCTTGAATGAGCCAAAGCAGCCAGAAGACGCTAACTACCTATTCCGCCGCTCTCTGGTAGAAGACTCCCAAGCCGGCGACGACGCACTGTGGGCATTTCTAGGTTCTGGCGACCAAGCTAGCGAAAAGACCATGGCCATGTTACGACGCTACGGCGATTGGGCAACAACCGTGCCGGCCAGCACTAACGTAGATAATCCGCCATATACCCAAACGGTTTGGCGTCTAGATTCGCAAGCTGAGTTTTTCGCTTCCATTAGGTGTGATTGGCTAAGGGTCGTTGACGTCATGACTCGACTGGACGAAAGTCGCGAAATAGAATTCGGGCTAGCCACGCTACCTAGGGCATTTTCTAAGGCTGGCCAAGGCAGTACCCCCACTGGAGATGTGGAATTACGCCAGGGCGGTCTAATAGCCTTGCCAGACACTACCGAGGTTGGTGTAGCGATGGTCACAGACGCCCCGAACGTGGAAACGGCACGCACTACACTCACCAATCTTGCTAAGGTGATAGCGACTCAGGGACATGGTTTTGCAGCCCCGAGTTGTGCACGCGGCTAAAGCTGCTCTTTCATTCTCGATACGGCTTCATCAGCCGATTTCAGGGCACCCTCAATATAGCCGTTAAACTTATCCGCATACTCACATCCAGCGAAGTAGAGCGGGCCGACCGGCTCGCTAAGTAGTTGGCCATCGGTCGTCCAAATGCCGGGCGAGAAGTGAGCGCCGTGGCACCCCTCACTGAATGGCTCATTCGCCCAAGCCAGATCGACATATTGATGCGGACAATGGGCTGTTTCAGACAAGATATCGGCAACCGCGTCCGTAAAGACTCGATCTCTAAGAGAAACGGAACGCTTGACCAAAGTAGATGCCTCAGCCCCAGTAAAGAAACCCATCAACACGCCAGGACCGTTTTTGTCATCTGTGACGTCGAAAGTCACGCGCACCGCGCCAGTATCGCAACTTGATTGACCGGAAAGACCCTCGTCATACCACCACGGGTGGTCGTAAATTAGGTGCGCCTTGATGACATTGCCTGGCGATGTGCGCGCCACCACTTCATCACGCCAACCAGGCAGCGGAGGGTTGTAATCCAACCGCTGCGCCAACCAAGGTGGCAACGTAACTAAAGCTTGCTTAGCGGTGTACTTCTTAGCGTCCTGAGTGTGGACAACAACCTCGTCTACCCGCCAATCAACGTGAGTAACGACAGCGCCGGTAACAATGGCGTCCTCACCTAAATCTGCAGCTAGCCGATTAGTGACTTGGGTCATGCCACCGCGAATCCTGAATTGTTTCAATCCACCATTTACGGCGAACATATCCTCTAAATCGAAAGCCGAAGGCCCCTTCTCCAATGCGCTACGCAAGGTAGCGTCCTGGTCATCTTTGGCCATCACAACCTTTATCAGGTCAAGAAAATCTCGCTTGGCTCCCGGCGTGCGTAGATTAGTTTCTACCCAGCGCTTTAAGGATTGCTCTAACCATTTAGTATTGGCCTGAGCCCAGATCGGGTCGTCATTTAGCCTCGCAGCTAACCTGCTGAAGCGCATCAACCCTTGGCCTAAATCAGCAATTTCGAAAGGCGATAACGCCTTGGCACGATCCTTGTCCTCGGTGGAGATGAAACGTTTATTTTGAACTTTTACAACAGCACGTTCAGTATGTGCTGGAACTAACTCCAGACCAAATTTCTCAATTAGATCCAACAGTTTATGATGCCCGCCAGCAACCCATTGTCCACCATGTTCGATGACGTGGTCGCGCACGATTTCGGTTCTGATTCTGCCACCGACCTCGTCGCGTGCCTCCAGCACGAGCACTTCCAAGCCCTGAGCTTTTAGCTCACGAGCAGCGTATAGACCGGCAATCCCGGCACCCAAAATGATGCAATCCAACACATAAACAATCTACTTCACCAGCACTGGATGCGGGCGACTGGGTGGCTATAGGTGCAAAAAATATCACGGTTGGGTGCGTAAGGCCTAGTGGCAGCGAGTACCCTCGGCAGGCACTCGGCCATGGTTGAGGTAGTTAAATACTGCTTTATCTACACATTCGCTATCCCCCAAAGAGCCATGTCCAGGGCCTTCTCTAGTCACTAACACCGCCGATTCCAACGAATCTGCCATGGTAACAGCCTGCTCGTAGGGGGTAGCAGAATCTAAGGTTGAGCCTACGACTACTATCGGGGCAGCCCCAGCAGCGGAAAACTTGATTCGCGGCATCGGCTTAGCCGTCCAGATTGGGCATAAAGCATCTGGGCCAAAGAATTTACCGAATACTGGAGCCTGAGGTATCACTTCATTGCGCCAGTAAGCATAACTTGCTGCTAGCCCATCATCTTGAGTATCGGCACAAGATATTGCTGGGAAAGCAGTTGCCAGCGACGAATAACCGGACTGGCTGCGATCATTCATCTGGTCAGCAGCCATTAGCAACACCGACCCATCAGACGTTTGGATAGCGGCAGACAGAATCTGAGCTAATTGCTGGTAATACTCTTGACCGCCGTAAAAAAATATTGCTAGTCCAGAAACAGCCAACGATTGAGTAAGTTGTCGTGGTGTGCCTGTTTGCAACGGTTTAGCGTCTACCGCCTCAAGGAAATCTACAAAAGTCTGCACTACTTCGTCTTCATTATTTCCGAGGGGACAAATTTCATTGGTTTGTTCGCCGCACCAAGCAGCCCAAGCATGCAATGCCCGCTCAAAGCCAACTGCTTGAGGCACTTCTTGATTCGGGTCAAGCTGCACGGGCGCATCTAAAACCATGCGTCCGACCTTATCTGGGAAAAGCTCTGCGTAGACCGCGCCAAGGAAAGTACCGTAGCTAATCCCATAAAAATTCAATTTCTCATCCCCAACTAACTGCCTAGCCAAGTCATAGTCATACATGGTCTCGATAGTCGAAATGTGATCCAACAGCACACCAGAGTTTCGTCGGCACCCATCAGCGAATTTCTTGGCCTCATCCACTAACGCAGCCTCTTCACTAGCATCGTCGGGTGAGATATCAGCAGCGAAATAGGAATCTAACTCCTCGGTAGTGCCACAAACGACCGGAGTGGAATCCCCTGAACCTCTAGAATCCATGCCGATGATGTCATAGCCAGCCAGTTGAGAACGATGGAAATCATCTACATAACCTTTGGCTGGCATGCCTGGCCCACCAGGATTTATGAATAGGCTGCCCAAGGTATTGTGCTCGGCTGTAGCACGTTTCATGCTTATCGTGATGGCTTGAGCGTCAGGATTATTCCAATCCAGGGGGGCAGCGAATTCGGCGCACTAAAAACCGCCACATTCCTGCCAGTGCAGTTTCTGGTTGAAGTAACGCCCTAATCCGCTTCCTTGTGGCGGGTTTACGAAAACTCTCGGTTTCGCATTGGAATCGACTTGGCGCCGATCTGGGTTGGCTAGCTCAGGCCAGGTATTAGCAGGTATGGGTAGCTGAATTGGCGTCGGAGACGGTGATGAAGGCGTGGGGGCTAGTTGGCTGGGTGCCGGGGCGCAAGCTGTCAACAACAGCCCAACGCAAAGCGCGCTCAAGGTTCTACGCAGACGCACGCGACTCCTTAATCGTTGGCGTATGGGCTGGCCGGGCAGCTGTTGGGATCTTGCCCGCAGGGTAGATCATCCTCATAGCGTAAACAGCACAACAATCTGCCGCACGCTCCAGTGGCTGGCATTGCAGTCGAATAATTGATTTCACGCAAACTTATTGGCTCCAACAAACCCAGATTATTAGCGCAGCACAACTGGCGTCCGCACCGTCCTACGCCGCCGATTAACCTGGCGGCGTCACGAGCACCTACTTGACGCAAATCTATTCTGGCTGCCAGGGCACGCGCTAAATCTGGAACTAAAGCCCGAAAATCTACTCGGTGTGGAGCCGTATAGTAGATGGCCACCATCCGGTCGAATTCATCAGAACGATCTAGCAAATCTACGCCAACAACCCGCATTGGTAGCCCATGCTGATTAATCAGCTCCGTTGCGACTGACTGGGCTTTCGCCCTAGCTGCTTTATTTTCACTATCTCGGCTTATCGCAGCCTGATCTGCCCGACCCGGACACAGGGGAATATCAGTTAATGCTGAGCTCCCACACCAAACAACCTTTGCAACCTCAGTGCCACTGGAAGTCGGATACAAGACGTCGTCACCGACGTTGAAAGATTCACCTTCTGGGACACGCAAATAGTGGAGCTGACCGTAGCGATCAAATTCAACCCCGATGATGTCCATACCGTTAGCTTATCTTGCCGCCGGTAATCGAGGTGACAGAGCTTAGAGCTGTTCTAGTTTGCTCTTCTGGCGGCCACGTCGATAAGCGTAATCCACTGACCAGCCACCAGGCCCTAGCATCACCAACAGGAAGAAAATCAAGGTGATTAATAGGTCACGGTCGCCGTAGAAACCGCTGCTACCGGCCATGACGGGATTGAATGGGCCAAAACGGAAGAGCACCAGAACCGCGATTGAACCGACAGTAGCGAAGGCTGACACTACACGGGTACACCAACCAAGAATTAACAGGATAGTGGTCACCAACAAACCGATTCCACAAACCAACGCGATGATGCCCGCGTAATCCTCTGGCAGCCCACCGTCTATCAAACCAGTGGTGTAGCCGGTCTGATCGGTTAGCACCTGCCAACCAATGACAGCGATGACGACGGCAAGCCCAATGCGTAGCAAAAATAGCCCTAACGCACCAAAGAATTTATCGGTAACTCGTTTAGTCAGTTTCGGCTCGACAGGCACCTCAGTGTTATCTGGCTGGACGGTTCCCAGCATGCGATCCCTCTGACTCAATTCGTCGCTGTAAACCCTGGTCGGCTCTGATTCGTTATTTGCCACCATGTTCATATCCTCGCCAATCACAGTTTCTTCAGAACTGGCAGTTGAAAAATCTAGTTCTGATTGTGCCTGCAACTCTTCAGGGTCGCGCGGCCGGGCAGGGCTAGCTCCGGAAAGCCCAAAACTCGGATTATTAGTCACGTTCACTCCTAGCCCAATAAAACTGCCGGTAGACCTACTACCACGAATCAATTCTGCACCGACTTAGCACTAAGGCGGCGCTGACACGCCGAGGCTACTGGCTGACTACCATCTAAGCCAATTGAAGGAATAATGCTTCGAAAGCCAACAACGGCGCGACATTGTGATCCAGCATCTTTCTAGCTTCCAGAATCGCCTGCAATCGGCGCAGTGTCTCGGCGGCAGAACTACGGTTAGCTGCACTGCGAATCTCGGCTCGTAATTCCGCGTTGACCAGACCCGTTTGCCCTCCAGCTGCCGCCTCATCACCGTCGTCAACGGCTTCTAGTTGGATAGCCAGCACATCTCGATACCAGGTAGATAGCTCGGTTAGGACGCGGTCTAGTTCGTCACGCACGAACCTCTTCGAGCGCATTTTCTGCTCGTCTGCCAGTGAATCCAAGGCGGCTTTGATATTGCGCGGTCGAACGCCTCGAGTTTCTAAACCTAGCGCTTGACGCAACTCAGCTAACTCTTTAGCGTCCAACTTTTCGGTGGCGGCACTCGCCTGGGCATTAGCTTCTTTAACAACCTGCTCAGCACTATTTAGGCAAGCCGAAACACTCGTGAGCTGACTAGGGATTTTCAGCCAATTACGACGCAGATTGCGGGCGACTTCATCTGTGGCTAACCGCCTGGCGCGGCCAATATGACCACCAGCTGCCCGAGCAGCGTGGTCAGCCATAATCGGGTCAATACCGTCGCGAGTCACCAACAGGTTAACGACATCATCGATGGCTGGGGTACGCAAAGCTACTCTGCGACACCTTGAACGAATAGTGATCTCGACATCATCAGCAGTCGGGGCACACAATAGCCAAACCGTTTTCTCCGGCGGCTCCTCTAGCGACTTTAGTAGCGCATCCGCCCCGCGCCCGGTGACTCGATCTGCATCCTCGACGATAATTATTTGATAACGACCAATAGTCGGACTCATAGATGACTTGAACGCGATTTCACGGATCTGATCAACGCCGATAGATAATTTTTGGGTTGCCAATACTGTCACGTCTGGGTGCATGCCACCAAGTACCGTCTTACATGAGCGACACTGACCGCAACCGTCATCATCGCACAAGAGCGCAGCAGCAAAGGCGCGAGCAGTATTTGAGCGACCAGAACCTGGTGGGCCGGTAATTAGCCAAGCATGGCTCATCGAGTGACGGTTCGCCCCGCCATGGGTAGCCTGTACGGCACCCTGCAGCACAGCCACCGCGCCAGATTGACTAACTAATTCGTCCCAAACGCTCATCTATAACGACCTACCTAGCCGCTCACCAACCGCTTGACGCACCTGAGTGGCAATATCGGCCACACTTTGGCGCGCATTAAGGACGAGATACCGCTTGGGGTTTTTAGCTGCCAAGTCCAAGAAACCCTGGCGCACTCTAGCGTGAAACGCCTCCCCAGCAGCTTCAACGCGGTCTTTTTCGCAGATATTATTAACTGCCTGGTTAGGGGCAACATCCAACAAAATAGTCAGATCTGCGAACAAACCGCCAGTAGCCCAAAGCAGCAATTGGTTTAGCTCACCAGCATCTAGCCCACGTCCGCCACCTTGATAGGCGATCAACGAATCGCAATATCGATCACATATGACCACCTTGCCGCTAGCTAGTGCCGGCCTAATCACTTCGCTAACGTGTTGCGCCTTGTCAGCCGCATAAAGCAGGGCTTCACAACGATCGTCTAACACAGCTTTCGGGTCGAGCAAAAGGTCACGAATCCGCTCGCCTGAGGCAGTACCGCCAGGCTGCCGAGTGACAATATGTTCAACCCCAGCTTTTCTCAAAGTCTCAGCAAGCAGCGCCGCTTGGGTAGATTTTCCGGCGGAATCCCCACCCTCAAAAACCACAAAAAGGCTAGCCATCAAATGCTTCTTTCTTGGCAGACAGATCTGGTGTTAGCCTTTCACGTTGTTTTGGCCAACTTTTGCACAGCCTGCCCCCAGCGGCTTCAATCGACACCAATTTTCACCGCACCTCCTTTGGCCTCATCATCGCAGGTTGGTGTGACAATTATTTCTTAGTCGAGCCTTTTTTGCCTCTAGTAGTGCGCCTTTTAGCCGGGCCTTTAGCACGTTTAGCCGCCAACATTTCTGACGCCTGCTCAGCCGTAATGTCGTCTATGGCTAGAGATTTCGGCAAGGACTGGTTCGTTTCACCGTCAGTGATATAAGGTCCAAACCGACCCGTCTTTATCACCATTTCTTTACCGGTTTGCGGATCTTTACCCAACTCACGCATTGGCGCTGCGGCACGCCCCCGTTTCTTTGGCTCTGCAAATAATTTCTCTGCCGCCTCCAAAGTGACGGTAAACAGCTCCTCCTCATTGGCAAGCTGGCGGGTATCGCTACCCTTCTTCAGATACGGACCATAAGGGCCATTTTGTGCCGTAATCTCCACTCCATCGCTTGTCCCAACAACACGAGGCAAACTCAGCAGTTTCACCGCTTGTTCCAAAGTGAGCGTATCCAAGGCCATCGTCTTAAATAGTGAGGCAGTCTTGGCTTTGGCAGATTTCGGGGCGTCATCTTCAAGAATCTCGGTGACATAGGGGCCATACCGACCATTCTTAGCCACTATCATCCGTGAAGTATTCGGGTTTATCCCAAGCTCACGCTGATCACTACCGCTGGTAAGCAACTCTTCAGCTTTATCAACATTCAACTCATCAGGAGCTAAATCGGGGGGCAAATTAGCGCGTTTACCATCATGTTCAAGGTAGGGGCCGTAACGTCCCACGCGCACCACAATCCCGGAATCCGCCAGCGGGAAAGTGGATGTTGCTTTAGCGTCAATATCGCCTAAGTCGCTAGTCAACTCGGCTAATCCCTTGGCTCCACCGCCACCATGATAGAACCGCTCTAATACCTCCAAGCGGGCACGTTGACCACTGGCGATCTCATCAAGATGTTCCTCTAGACCAGCAGTAAAAGCGTAGTCAACTAGCTGGGGGAAATGATCTTCCAATAATCTGGTAACCGCGAATGCTAGCCAGGTGGGCACTAAGGCAGTACCGCGACGATAAACGTAGTCCCTGGCTGTGATGGTACGAATAATCGAGGCATAGGTTGAGGGTCGGCCAATCTCCAGCTCTTCTAATTTAGCTATCAAGCTCGGCTCGGTGTAGCGAGCCGGCGGTTTCGTCTCATGCCCAAGCGGGGCAGCCTCAACCAAGTTGATTTCCTGCCCGGCGCTCAGCTTTGGCAGTCTTGGCGTTTCTTCGCCCTGAGCCGTTGATTCCACATAGGCGCGCATAAAACCAGCAAAGGTTATGGTGCGCCCAGACGCCACTAAACCGGCATTAGGGGCTGGCTCACCCGTCCCAACATCTACGCCAGCAGCAAAATCTGCCGACATTTTTACTGAAACTTGCTCCCCCACAGCATCAGCCATTTGGGACGCTACAGTGCGCTGCCAAATCAATTCGTAAAGCCGAAGTTCATCGCCAGACAAGCCAGTTTGAGCTGGGGTACGGAACTTATCTCCCGCCGGACGAATCGCCTCGTGAGCCTCTTGGGCATTCTTCACCTTGGACGCATAGATGCGCGGCTTATCGGGCACTTGGTCAGAGCCGTAAAGCTGAACCGCCTGGGCACGCGCCGCCTGGATAGCCTCACCAGACAACGAAACCGAATCGGTACGCATATAAGTGATGAATCCAGACTCGTAGAGAGACTGAGCAATCCGCATAGTACGTTCGGTGGCGAAGCCCAATTTACGTCCGGCCTCTTGCTGCAAAGTGGTAGTTCTAAATGGGGCTGCCGGACGACGGCGATAGGGCTTAGCGTCCACATCACTGACCCTAATTTGTGCTTTAACTAGGGCTTTAGAAAGATTTTCAGCAGCCGGCTCGCTTAACGCTAAGGTATTTGCTCGAAGTTTAGCTTTAGCGTCGAAATCTGTGCCGCGCGCTACCCGCACCCCGGCCACATCGGCTAGTCGAGCCGTGAAAGTGTCTTGGGTTTGTGTGGCTAGTTTCAGGCTTAGATCCCAATATTTAGCGGCCACGAACGCGATTCTCTCTCGTTCACGATCGACAACCAGCCTGGTTGCAACCGACTGGACTCGTCCAGCGGAGAGTTTCGGCATGACTTTCTTCCATAGCACTGGCGAAACCTGATAACCGTATAGGCGATCTAAGATCCGGCGAGTCTCTTGGGCATCCACTAAATCAAGATCGATCTCGCGCGGGTTTTCTACTGCCTGGAAAATCGCCTGCGGCGTGATCTCGTGGAACACCATTCTCTTAACCGGCACCTTCGGCTTCAATTCCGCTAAGAGGTGCCAGGCGATAGCTTCCCCTTCGCGGTCTTCATCTGTTGCCAGATATAACTCGTCAGCGCTCTTCAACTGTTCTTTTAGTCGTTTTATCGTGGCGCGCTTTTCGGGGTTGACGATATAAAGTGGCGCGAAATCATGGTCAATATCTACGCCTAGTCGAGACCAGGCCTGAGTCTTATATTTAGCTGGCACTTCGGAGGCGTTATTGGGTAAATCGCGGACGTGGCCTCGGCTGGATTCAACGATGTAATCCTCGCCTAAGAAACTAGCGATTTTATTCGCCTTGGTTGGTGATTCCACGATCACCAGGCGTCGCATTCTTGTCACCCTAATTCCTCACTTCATCAACTTGTGCCTATTGGCTTGGCTCATACCTTAGCCCCTATTAAGAGACACCATCTAAGTCACAGCGGCTAGAATAGCGCCAACCTACCAAATGGTTACGACTGCTCGCGAAGGGCAACCTAGCGTAGGGCTAATTCGGGTTTGCCAATCACTGCTCGTAAACTGGTCTCGTGCGCATTGCATTTATTACCGAAAGTTTTTTACCCAGCATCAATGGGGTAACGAATTCTGTGTTGCGCATGCTTGAGCATTTACGCCAAACCGGCCACGAAGCGATGGTTATCGCCCCTAGCCACCCTGGTGGCGTTCCAGATGATTATGTTGGTTTTCCGGTGCAGACAACATCTTCAGTTACTTTGCCCTGGTATCCAGCTCTGCGGCTGTCGGTAGCCACTAATCACAGCGTAGAAAAGTTACTGAACGATTTCTCCCCCGATGTCGTACACCTAGCGGCACCGTTTGTTTTGGGTCATACGGGGCTAAAAGCAGCAACCAAATTGGGGGTGCCAGTCGTTGCGCTTTATCAAACTGAAGTACCGACATATGCTGCCAAATACGGTTACCATCTCGCGGAACCGCTGGTCTGGCGCCACATGCGTAAATTGCACAATATGGCGACGATCAATCTGGCGCCATCCACCTACACCCGTCAACAACTTGTTGATCACGGTTTCGCCCGCGTTCATGTTTGGGGGCGCGGAGTTGATTCCAGACGTTTCAATCCGACCAAACGAAACTGGCAACTGCACCATTCTTGGGCACCAGACGGCGAAGTTGTTATCGGCTATATGGGTCGCCTTGGCCCCGAAAAACAGGTTGAAGATTTAGCGGCGCTATGCGAGATCCCCAACACGAAACTGGTTATTATCGGGGACGGCCCACAGCGTCACGAATTAGAAAAAGCCTTGCCACAAGCCATATTTGTGGGTATGAAGACTGGCGATGATTTACCTGTATACCTTGCCAGCCTAGATATTTTCGTCCACCCTGGAGAGTTAGAAACTTTTGGCCAAACTTTACAAGAAGCCCAGGCTTGCGCGCTGCCAGTAATCGCCCCTAGAAAGGGCGGGCCAATAGATATCGTGGATTCTTCACGCAATGGTTGGCTTTATCCGCCTGGCGATTTGATGGCGCTGCGCAACCAAGTGGCTGACCTCGTTGGCGATGACTATAAACGGGCAGCTTTCGGCCGCTTAGGACGCGAACGTGTCGAGGCTCGCACTTGGTCAGCGGTTTGTGACCAATTACTTGGCTATTATCAACAGGCCATCAGCCTAAGCTCCCGGCTCACACTGCGTATTTAACCAAGACGCCCAAGCGTGTCTGCGATAGCGTGAGCAATTTCGTCGGGCGGGTGCGGGCCAGGCATTAGGTTTGCTGCTTGTGCTTGAACAGAAGCAGCCATCGCGCCAGCCAACAATGGTGGAACTTTGGCCGCTAAAAGAGTGCCAGCAACACCGGCTAACACGTCACCGGAGCCAGCTTGTGCCGTCCAAGCCGGCCCGGCCAGGGCGATAATGCAATCCTTAGCATCACACACGTATTGGGTGGCGCCTTTCAATAACACTGCAGAATGAAAGCGCTCGGCAGCCTGTTTAGCGAATTTGATTGGCTCGGCTTCCACCTCTTCGCGGCTGACACCAAGAATGCGCGCCAACTCGCCAGCATGTGGAGTCAATAAACTGCCGGACGGTAATTTGACCCGATCCAACAAATCTAGGGCTTCAGCATCAACTACTAGCGGAGTGCCGGGGGTGACACGTCTTTTCAGTCGTTCAATATCGGGAGCTCCCCAACCGGAGCCGACCACCCAAGAATTTACGCGGCCAATACCGAAGATGACGGAGGGGTGACGACTCAATATAAGTTCGCGGTTTAACGGGCCGACATAGCGGATCATTCCGGCCCCCGAATGTAAAGCCCCAGTGACATTTAATAAAGACGCACCGGGGAATCGCGGCGAACCAGTATCAATACCCACAACCCCACGAGCATATTTGTCTGAGTTGTAGTCCGGGAATGGCCACAAATCTACTAAATCTATAGTTTCAATGACTTTCGGCCCGCTAGTTTCAACCTCGAAACCAATATCTGCAACTTGCACTGTCCCGCAGAAAGCTGCTGCCGGCGCTGCCGCATGGCACATTTTCATCGCCCCGAAGGTGACGGTTTTCTCGGCTTCAAAAGTATCTTTGCCGACTAAGTGAGAGTCCGCGTCCATACCAGAGGGAATATCAACGGATAGCACTGGGATTTGCCAGTCGTCACATGCACCAGCAAATTCGGCAACATTATCAGGCAAGCCTGGTCTGGAACCGATACCAAATACTGCATCTATAACCAGGGAAACATCATCTAATCTAGGGGCTTCGACTCGGCGCGCGCCGGCCGCGAGGGCTGCCTCCAACCCTTTCTCATGGGCTTTATCGAAAGCACACCACAGGTTAACCAGATAGCCTTGCTGAGCTAATTCTTGAGCGGCAAATAACCCGTCACCGCCATTATTACCTGGCCCGACAGCTACCAAAATTGTCTCGCCTGTCTCAGTCATAGTGATGGCTGCTTTGGCAACTTGATGGGCTGCCCTAGCCATCAAATCCACTCCCGGATGGGCGTCGAAGAATAATTCTTCAGCGCGCCTAATTTCGGCTACGCTCGCTACTTTCTTCATTCTCCCTCGCAAACCACTTGGGCAACCGCTAGGCCGCCATCATGAGAAATCGAAACGTGGGTTTTTAGGACACCTAGTCTTTCGGCCGCCTGCGCAACAGTGCCACTTAACTCCAAGAAGATTTTCCCGCTAGCATCCTTGAGGACTTGGCAGTCATGCCACCGCAATCCACTCGGGGCGCCCATCGCTTTAACCAACGCCTCTTTGGCAGCGAATCTGGCGGCCAAAGATTCGGCGGATAGTAGTTGGTTGTCAGCGTCAACGATTTCTTTGGCGGTAAATAACTTCTTAGCTAGGCCAGGACGACGTTCTAGAGCGGCTGACATCCGACCAACTTGGCAGATATCGACGCCGATTCCAACTATCTGACCCATTTGCTTGCCCCTCTATTCGACTGTTACCGACTTCGCTAAATTTCTCGGTTGGTCAACATCGTTACCCAGTAGCGTAGCCAATTCACAAGCGAATAACTGCAATGGAATGGCTGCCACTAGCGGCTGCAAGAGGGTAGACACCTTCGGCAACCAAATGACTTTATCGGCATAGGCCACCACAGAAGAATCCCCCTCCTCAGTCAGGACGATAGCTCGCCCACCCCTGGCTCGAACCTCCTGAATATTTGAAACTACCTTGTCATGTAGCTGGTCCCGACCGGCAGGCGGGACGATGATGAACACTGGCATACCGGGCTCGATGATCGCTATCGGGCCGTGCTTTAGTTCTCCGGCAGCAAACCCTTCAGCATGCTGATAAGCGATTTCTTTAAGCTTTAACGCACCCTCCAAAGCCACCGGATAACCAACGTGACGACCAATGAAAATAAAGTCGTTCATGCCAACGACTTCTCTGGCTAGCTCATAAATTTCGTTGGCCTCTGCTAAGACCTTAGAAATCAATTTCGGAGTTTTCTCTAATTCCGTCATGATGGCATTGACTTCATCGATATATTTCATACCGCGCACCTGGGCGAGATAAAGCCCAAGCAAATAGCAAGCCGCTAGCTGAGTTAAGAAACCTTTAGTCGAAGCCACCGCGATCTCTGGGCCAGCGTGGGTGTAGATAACCGCGTCTGATTCGCGAGGAATAGTTGCACCATTGGTATTGCAGATAGCAATCACCTTGCAGTGCTGCTCACGAGCGTGCCGAATGGCCATCAACGTATCAGCAGTCTCACCTGACTGGCTAATGGTCACACATAAAGTCATCGGATCAACTATCGGGTCGCGATAGCGGAACTCGCTAGCTAACTCCACTTCACACGGCACCCTCGTCCAGTGTTCAATAGCGTATTTGGCGACCATGCCCGCGTAATATGCAGTACCGCAAGCGACAATGACGATCTTATTTACCCGTCTCAAATCCTCGGGATTAATGCCACGCATCTCGTCAAGCACTAATTCACCGTTGTCAGCGCGCCTACCTAATAGCGTGTCAGCTACCGCTTTGGGCTGCTCAAAGATTTCTTTACGCATAAACCAGTCGTAACCGGCCTTCTCGGCAGCCGATGCGTCCCAATCAACGTGATAGGTCTGGTAACTACTAGGGGTAGTGTCGAAGTTGACTACGGTAATTTCGTCGGCTCCGATGCGCACTATCTGATCTTCACCAAGCTCAATAGCTTCCTTCGTATAGTCGATAAAAGCGGCTACGTCAGAGGCTAAGAAGTTTTCACCTTGGCCAACCCCAATAACCAGCGGTGAACTGCGCCTAGCAGCAACCACATGATCAGGATCTTTGGCGTCTATCGCCACTAGAGTGAAAGCCCCGTGGAGCTTGTTAACCACCTGACTCATCGCGGCTAGCAAATCTGTAGATTCCGATAAAGCTTCACCTAACAGATGAGCAACCACCTCAGTATCGGTTTCGGAGGTGAACTTAACCCCGTCAGCAATTAGCCCCGCACGTAGTGACGCAAAATTTTCGATGATTCCGTTATGGACGAGAGCCACACGTCCATCAAAAGAAGTATGTGGGTGAGCATTAGCGTCCGTTGGGCCACCATGGGTTGCCCAACGAGTGTGTCCGATCGCCTGATGAACCTCAGGCAACGGATTATCAGCCAACTCCTCGACTAGATTAACCAGCTTTCCAGCCTTTTTAACAACCCGAACTTCTCCATGATCTGCGATAGCTATGCCAGCCGAATCGTAGCCACGGTATTCCATTCTTCTAAGCCCGCCAAGGACGACGTCTTGAGCCGAGCGAGGGCCAACATAACCGATGATTCCGCACATAGTTCTATCTTTCTTGACCGAGTAACGTAGCTAAGTTTTGACTCACCGAGTTTAATGCAAGAAGTGTAAATGGAAATCATCGACATTGTGTCGGTAAGCTGGGATGGACAAGATTTCACAGCAGAAACTGGGGTCATGACAGCAGTTCGACAATCCCCGAACCAGCCGTGGCTTATATTGCCTCGGGCAAGTTGGGCGCAACTAGCTCAAGCGTCCAACATCAGCCTTGACGACGCGACCCTAAATAAACTGCGCGGCCTACAAGATCCAACCAATCTTGACGACGTGAAAGAGGTTTATCTGCCGCTTACGCAGTTGATTGAGCTGTATCGGGCTAATACCACCCGAATGTTTGCCGAATCTAACAACTTCTTAGACATCTCAGCCACCTCCACCCCGTTCGTAATTGGCGTAGCCGGGTCGGTGGCAGTCGGCAAATCAACTACTGCGCGACTGCTAGCTGAGTTACTGCGGCGCCAACCTTCTAAACCGAAAGTGGATTTAATCACTACAGACGGTTTTTTACTACCTAACGACGAGTTGATTCATCGCGGAATTTTAGATCGAAAAGGATTCCCAGAAAGCTATGATCGCCGTTCTATGTTGGAATTCGTTATCGCCGTAAAATCTGGGAAACCTAGGGTTAGTGCCCCAAAATATTCTCACTTGATTTACGACATAATTCCAGACGAAGAAATCATCATTGAGCAGCCAGACATTCTCATCGTCGAAGGTTTGAATGTTTTACAGCCAGCAACAATAAAACACAATGGTCAAAGCATAACCATCAGCGATTTCTTCGATTTTTCGGTTTACGTAAATGCTGAAGAATCCAATATCAGAAATTGGTATTTATCCAGATTCTTAGCGTTGCGCAACGGCGCTTTTGCAGACCCCAAAAGTTATTTCCACAAGTATTCACTATTAAGCGATTCCGAGGCTCGGGAAACTGCGCTAGCTATTTGGGAGACGACAAATGGCCCGAACCTTAGGGCAAATATCGAGCCAACTAAAGATCGAGCCACCGTCGTATTACGTAAATCTGAAGATCACACCATTCGTCACGTGCGAATCAGAAAAATTTAACCACCTACAAAGCCAATTTGTCCGCAACAATAGTCGCCAAGCTTTCAGCTACCTGCTGAGCCTTGTCTTGAGTATCAGCTTCAACCATCACGCGCACTAGCGGTTCCGTGCCTGAGGGACGCAAAACTACTCGCCCACGCTCACCCAACTCTTGATTAGCCGCTTTGACGGCTGCCGAGACGTCCGGATCTACCACGGCACGTAGCTTGTCAACATTAGGCACGTTGATTAGCACCTGCGGCAGTCTTTCCATGCACTGCGCCAATTCACCAATGGACTTGCCAGTTTTTACGATAGTTTCCGCCACGTGCAAGGCCGTTAATACGCCGTCGCCAGTGTTGGCGAATTGTTTGATAATGACGTGGCCAGATTGTTCCCCACCAAGACTAAACCCGTTGGTTTGCATAGATTCCAGCACATAACGATCCCCCACTTTGGTTTGCGCAACAGAAATACCGTTGGCTTTCATTGCCAAAGTCAAACCAAGGTTACTCATTACAGTGGCCACTAAAGTGTCGCGATAAAGCTTGCCCTGACGCTTTAATTCCAGCGCCAAAATGGCCATGATCTGATCGCCATCTACGAGCGAGCCGTCGCTAGCTACCGCTAGACAGCGGTCAGCGTCACCGTCCATGGCGAAACCAACGTCGGCGCCATTTTCCACAACAGCTTTCTTCAGTCCCTCAATATGGGTTGAGCCAGCATTGTCATTAATATTTAACCCGTTTGGTTGAGTGTTAATGCCAATCACTTGAGCGCCCACCCTCTCAAAGGCTGGCACCGCTGTTAACGCGGACGATCCATTCGCGCCATCCACAACAACTTTCAAACCATCCAAGCGGGTAGTGCCCAAAGTTGAAATCAGATGTTGAATGTACTTGTCAAGCATGGATTCGTCGCGGGTGATACGGCCAACCGCCCCGCCAATAGGACGCTGCCAGGGCTCCTCAAGGTGTTGTTCGATAGCATCCTCAACGCTGTCGTCTAGTTTTACTCCACCGCGTTGAAAGAACTTAATTCCGTTATCTGGCATCGGGTTGTGGGAAGCCGAGAGCATAACCCCAAGTTCGGTGCCCTCGGTGGCCACCAAATAGGCTAACCCAGGTGTTGGGACGACACCAACGTCTATCACATCAACGCCGGCGCTTGCCAGACCAGCGCACACCGCCGCGCCTAGGAACTCGCCAGATATTCGGGTATCACGTCCAACTAACGCCCGAGGACGCTTATCGCCGAAAGCGCCGGCTTCACCGAGCACGTGTGCGGCGGCTACAGAAAGATCGAGAGCTAACTCCGCAGTCAGGTCCGCATTAGCTTTGCCGCGCACCCCGTCGGTTCCAAATAGTCTTGCCATAGGGCAAAATTACCGCCAAACGGCATGCTGTGAACAATTACGACTCACTAACAAAGCAAAAGGACGGTGCCACAGCTTGCTGTAACACCGTCCCAAATAGCTTTGATAAGCCGATTAACGCTTCGAGTATTGCGGAGCCTTACGGGCTTTCTTCAAACCAGCTTTCTTACGTTCCTTAGCTCTGGCGTCGCGCGTCAATAGCCCGGCCTTCTTCAACGTTGGGCGGTTAACCTCAACGTCAATCTTGTTTAGTGCGCGGGCAATACCTAGACGCAAAGCGCCGGCCTGACCGGTCACCCCACCGCCATCGATGCGGGCGATAACGTCATAGGAACCAACAAGACCTGTGGTTACGAATGGCTCGTTAATGATCTGCTGGTGCAATTTAGAGGGGAAATATTCCTCTAGGCTGCGGCCATTGATTTTGAATGTGCCGGTGCCAGGAATCAACCTAACCCTAGCGACAGCCTCCTTACGACGGCCAGTGCCGCCGCCCGGTGCAATCACCGAGGGACGCTCGCTATTGGCGGAAGCACCTCGCGGTGCTGAATCCGCACGATAGGCAATCTGACGATCCTGCTCGTCCACAAAACCTGTGGTGCCAGTCTCCTCAAGCTCTAAGTCTTCAGTCTGCGTTTCAGTCACGGGTTACGTCCTTCGTCTCGCGCTTACTGCGCGACCTGCTTCATCTCATAGGGTTTTGGCTGCTGAGCGGTGTGCGGATGATCCGAGCCAGCATATACCTTTAGCTTGCCCATCTGCTTGCGGCTCAGCTTGTTCTTGGGCATCATCCCCCACACTGCACGTTCAACTAGAGTGCGCGGATCATTCTCGCGTAATTCGCCAGCCGTCTTAACTTTCAAGCCGCCAGGACGGCCAGAGACGGTATAACGCAGCGAGGTTTCCGCTTTGTTGCCAGTTAAGGCAACTTTGGAGGCGTTGATAATGACAACAAAATCACCGCAGTCAATATGAGGTGCATAGGTGGCCTTGTGTTTGCCACGCAGCAAGTTGGCAGCGGTGGCCGCCAACCGACCGAGGATGACGTCCTCAGCGTCGATGACGAGCCAATCCCTGGTGACTTCACCAGGCTTAGGGCTGTAGGTAGGCACGGTCGCAGACCACTTCCACTAGACAGTTTAAGTTCTTCCAAATTTCAGTTGACCAGAGTTACCGCGACGCTCTAGAGCCAACCCAACATTTAAGGCACAACCCTACGCGCACAGCGTTCCCTCTAAGTGCAACAGCGCTTTAGCATATCGCGGGGCTAGACCATGGTCAAAATCGCGGGGAAAACCAAATTGAATCCCAGGTGGCACCAGCACCTAATTTTAGCATTCTTGGGCGCCAAGCATCTGGAACCAGCTAGCTAGTGCAACTAGACTCGCCTAGGTGAAACGCTATCGACTCGATTTAGCCTATGACGGCACTAATTTCCACGGTTGGGCTAGTCAGGACGGATTACGTACCGTACAAGGAACCATCGAAGAGTGGATAACGAAGATATTGCGGCTAGAGACCGGTGCCCAGTTAACCGTTGCTGGACGCACTGACGCTGGCGTCCATGCGCGCGGGCAAGTTGCTCATATTGATTTAGACGAGATCGACCCTGCCCAGCTGTGTTACCGACTGTCTCGAGTGCTGCCGGAAGACATCACTATCTACCAAATAAGTCCTGCCCCGGAAGGTTTTGATGCCCGATTTTCTGCCATTTGGCGTCACTATGTCTACCGGATTTGGGACGATACTTGTCGTCCTGACCCCCTGCTGCGCGGGTTTACCACTCAAGTGCGCGCACGTCTCGACCTAGACGCAATGCAGCTAGCCGGACAAGCCTTAAGCGGATTGAGAGATTTCGTGGCTTTCTGCAAACACCGTGAGGGGGCGACAACTATTCGGAATCTGGAAAGATTACAGGTGGCGCGCGTGGGTAACACTATCGAGGTTCAGGTGCGCTCAGATGCTTTTTGTCATTCAATGGTGCGCTCTCTAGTAGGCGCCTTATGTCAAGTGGGAGCCGGTAAGCGAGATATCTCCTGGATAACCCAGCTAACCAAAGCAACTACAAGAAGTAACGAAGTGCCAGTAATGTCAGGGCGCGGGCTAACTTTGGAGGCGGTCGGATACCCACCTGATGAAGCACTGGCTACTCGCGCCAGACAAGCCAGGGCTAAGCGAGAGTTGGAGGAAACGTTATGAGTCACTATTTCGTTACCAGCGAAGATAGCGGCGAACGTCACAGCGTTTTCGCGAAAATATGGGGTCGCGAATACGAGTTTATTAGCGCCGACGGGGTGTTCAGTTCTCACCGGCTAGATTTGGGCACTTCGGTAATGCTGAAACGCACTAGCCCGCCCGGCCAGCATGTCAAACGAATTCTAGATCTTGGCTGCGGATACGGGCCAATAGCTATTGCCTTGGCCAACGAATGCCCCTGGGCGCATATCGATGCTGTTGACGTCAACCAGTTGGCTCTGCAACTAACTCTTGAGAACGCTAAACGCTATGGGGTTAGCCAGCAAGTCAGCGTTGCTGAACCCGATGATTTGCCCCTCGTCCAATATGACGAAATTTGGTCAAATCCGCCCATTCGAATAGGCAAAGAGGCGCTGCACACAATGCTATTGAAATGGCTGAACAGGTTGGCTCCTAACGGGAATGCGTGGTTAGTCGTCGGGAAAAATTTAGGTGCGGATCCGTTACAAAAATGGCTCACTGACCAGGGTTTTAACACTGTGCGAGTGGGTAGCGCTAAAGGTTTTAGAGTATTTAATTCCAGACGGGCGGAATAATCTGGTCCTTGCTAGCGTTGCTTTTAATGAGACCCAAAATCTCAATAGAATGGTTAAGGCAATTCCGCCATCAACCTAACAAATAAGGAGAAAGTAATGGGACTAGGCGACGACATTAAGAACAAGGCCGACGAGCTCAAGGGCGAAGCCAAGGAAAATATTGGCAAGGCCGCTGGTAATGAGCAGGCTCAGGCCGAGGGCATCGCCGAGCAGATCAAGGCCAAGGCCGCTAAGGTTGGCGAGTCCATCAAGGACGCGGTCGAGGACATTAAGGACGACTTGAAGTAAATTAGCGTAGCGCCAGGGGTGGCAGTTAAACTGTTTGCCCCTGGCGTTTTTCATTGCTGGCCTTTTTACGGCGAGCGGGCCAGGACGCAGATCACATCGCCGTGATTATTTTAGGAGAAAAATGGCTGTCTATACTCTGCCCGATCTTGACTACGATTACGGGGCGCTAGAGCCGCATATCTGCGGTGAAATTATGCAATTGCACCACGATAAGCATCACAAAGCTTATGTTGACGGCGCCAATACCGCCTTGGAGAAGCTAGCTGAATGCCGCGAGAAGGGCGATTTCGGTGCTATCAGCAAATTGGAGAAAGATCTAGCTTTCAACCTTGCCGGCCACCAGAACCACTCTATTTTTTGGAAGAATCTCTCCCCCAACGCCCCTGAGCGTCCTGAAGGCGAGCTAGCTGCCGCAATCGACGAATTCTTTGGTGGCTACGACAATCTAGTGGCACAGTTCAGTGAGGCCGCTAAGTCGATTCAAGGATCTGGCTGGGGCGCTTTAGTCTATGACCCACTGGGCAAGAGGTTAAACACTTTGGCTTTCTACGATCACCAGAACAACCTGCCAGTAGGCGCTGTCCCGCTGCTATTGCTTGACATGTGGGAGCACGCTTTCTACTTGCAGTACAAGAACGTCAAGGCTGACTACGTCAAGGCTTTCTGGAATATCGTCAACTGGACAGACGTTGCTGAGCGTTTCACTGCAGCCCAAGCGAAGTAGCTTAATAACTTAAATCTCTAAGATTTCAAAGACGGCAAGCCAGGCTGGTTTGCCGTCTTTTTGTGTCCACAACCTTTAAGTTTCTTTGGATAATTTAAGAATTTGGCTTTAGTATTTCCTAGATAGGGCTTTGAGTTGCGTGCCCGACTCAAAGCGAAAGAGGGATTAATGCACAAGTTTCCAGCCTGGTTGGTGGTGGCTGTTGCGGCCGTGACCACATTCGGGGTAGGCGGCATGGCGGCACATTTTGATCGCTGCGCTGTGATGAGTGTTGACGGCCAACTTCGCCAAGTTAATTTCTTTGGCACAAATGTTAAAGACGCGTTACGTGCCGAGGGCATTGAGCTAACCGAGCACGACATCGTTTCCCCCTCTTTGGAATCGACGGTTAACGATTCTGATTTCATCGCCGTTAAATTCGCTCGTCCGGTAACAATTACCGTCGATGGTAAGAAAACGACTTTTTGGACAACCGCTACGACAGTCGATGATGCGCTCAAGCAAATTGGGTTATTTGACCCTGCCGCCCGGTTATCGGTGGATCGCTCTTTGCCGTTGGGGCGCGAAGGTATCACGCTGACTGCTACTAACCCACACCGAGTTCAGTTAAGTGTGGACGGTAGTTCACGCGAAGTCATCTCATCGGCTGCCTCAGTGGGCGCTTTACTTAACGAGTTAGGCATCAAAATAAACCCCACTGACAAGGTGGAACCGACTCAAAGCACCCCGTTGAGCGCCGATTTGGCGATTACGGTAACTCGAATAACCTATAAAACCGCAGATTTTGTGGAAGATATTCCTTTTGAGACGAAAACCACCCCCGATAGCACCCTGCCAGAGGGAGTCACCAAAGTGCAGGTTGCTGGCGTCAACGGCACTAAAGAGGTACGTGCCACGCTCACCTACACGGACGGCGTGGAATCTGGGCGCTCAGTACTGCGCGAAACAGTCACTAAGAACCCGGTGACCGAAGAAAAACTGGTCGGCACCATGGTCATCGCGGGTATGGCTGGCCACACAGAAAGAATGCAATGGATGAGCGACGCTGGCATTTCACCCTCCGATTTCGAGGCCGCCAACATTCTGATTTTCCGCGAATCCGGCTGGAACCCCACCTCAGTTAATGCCTCAAGCGGTGCTTGCGGTCTCGTCCAGGCTTTGCCGTGCTCTAAGATCGGCGACAACTGGTCCGACCCAGTAACCGCCCTTAGATGGGGCAATAACTACGTACTTAATCGGTATGGGGGCTGGCGCCAAGCCCTCGACCACTCCTACCAGTTCAACTGGTACTAGAGTTTACGGAACTGGTTAGGCGGACTCACCTTCTGGGCGCCTGACCATAGCATGTCGCTCATCTTTTGCCGCTGGGAATCAGTTCTACTTCCCTTTGATAGACTTCTCATGAAGCCCTATGCACTCACGCCCAAGCTGGGAATCAGTTCTACTTCCCTTTGATAGACTTCGCTGGCAGCGTTCCTCTAGCCAATCCGCGCTGGGAATCAGTTCTACTTCCCTTTGATAGACTTCCGCGTTTGCCCCTGAATGGCGAGATGGGGCTGGGAATCAGTTCTACTTCCCTTTGATAGACTTCCGCGCCACGTTCGGCACCTCCACACCCCGCTGGGAATCAGTTCTACTTCCCTTTGATAGACTTCTCCAATTGGCAGCGGGGTCTAGACCTTGGCTGGGAATCAGTTCTACTTCCCTTTGATAGACTTCGCAAACACCGCCCGCCAACCAGCAGACTGCTGGGAATCAGTTCTACTTCCCTTTGATAGACTTCTCACCCTCGATCTCGATGCGCCGATTACGCTGGGAATCAGTTCTACTTCCCTTTGATAGACTTCTGATCCGCTCGACGACCCGGCAGTGGTAGCTGGGAATCAGTTCTACTTCCCTTTGATAGACTTCCTTGGACAGACGGTAACTCGCGAAAAGGGCTGGGAATCAGTTCTACTTCCCTTTGATAGACTTCTAAACCGGGCAGCGGCAGACTATTTTAAGCTGGGAATCAGTTCTACTTCCCTTTGATAGACTTCAGAGGGAAGTAATTTCCCCTTGGCAACACCGAGATATCGGCGTTTTTTCGTTAAAAAAGCAGTAGCTGTGTTGGTTCAGTTGAGTTAGGTATCTCGGTTGCGTTGGAAAATCTGACGGTATTCGCCCATTGTCGATCAGTAACGTGCAAGATCCGTATTTCTCCTTTTGGAGGAACTTGGGATTTGATTCCGTTGACTTCTCTCGTTGAGAGCACTCCGCTGGGGGAGTACTTGGCGTAAACGCTGAACTGAGCGAAAATGAAACCGTTGTCGAGGAGCGTGTTACGGAACTCTTGATAGTTACGCCGCTCCGCAGCAGTTTTAGTCGGCAAATCAAACATCACTAGGCACCACATGGGATCGTTAGCCATTGGAAGCGCCTAGCCAGTGAGGAACCTGCAGCCTATCGATTTCGCCTTCTGCATACTGTCCAAAGTTCTGGGCTAGTTCACTGAAAGCTGAACTAATTGTTCGTCCATCCTCCAAAAATTTCCTGTCTGCCGCAGCCACTAGATAGTGCCGTATTTCCGAGTTCTCTAGTGAGTCCTCTTCACCGAGTTGCGCGACCGCATCGTCGATAGCTGGCCGAAAAGGCTCGATGAGATCGTCGACGAGAGCGAAGTTATTACTTCTTCCTCGATGAAAAACTCCCACTGCAGTAGACAGTCCGGCGCTCAGCGCGGCTCTAATTCCGTGCCCTCTTAAAACCGCGTAAGCGTAATCCAATTGAGCATTTCGGACGGAAATTCCCGTTCCAGGTGAACGTAGAAAATGTTCGGCACCGAATAATGCTTGCCAATATAATCTTGCGGCTTGCGCTTCGATGTTTTCAGGGTCGCCAGATCTGGTGTGCCGTGCCAAATCGCTGAGTTGTCGCCACTGCTGAATCCCTTGATCTTTTAGAACTTGAGATTGTCCAAGGACTTTGGCTTTTACTATCCGTCCCCATGCATTCTTTTGTCTGGGCACCGTCATCTTAGCCTGACTACGGTGGCGCGCGGCAACACGGCTATGCGAACTCCACGGGTAGGTGCCTCCTTCTGGAACGCCTTTCCAGTCACAGAATAGAATCGCAACGTCTTGTGACAATAAGCGATGGATTGATGCGGCAGAAAACTTAACTTTCATTCCGACGAGCATCACTGCGACATCAGCCCGTGGAATCACAGATGGTTGATGCCCCAGCTTCGTAATAATTATCGCTCCACGGGCAGATGAGATTGTTCCCTCCATCTGGGAACAATCAATCACCCGCCACTTGGAAGACATAGCTAATTTTTCAGGCTAAAGCTGGCTGGCAGACCTGCTGAGGATTTGGTACGGGATCCGCCCAACGCGGTTCTCCAAATCACGTGGGCGAAAAGCGCTTTCGAAAGAAGCGCGTCGACACTGGGACGCCATCCTTTACCGGAGAGTATTTCTTTAGATCCATCAGACACTTCAATGTTTTTTATTCCTTCGCCAGCTAGCTGACGTGGACGTAATCTTAACTGGTTCTGGTCCGGGAAGCCATCTACCACCCATTTAGATGTATTTGGGAAATCTTCTAAGAAAGAGCCTATAATTCCCTTTTTGAAATACGGATTTGATAAATCAAGCTCCAGCTCGGCTCCCGTCACTAACCATCCAATGTACGTCGCAGTGCCATCAACAATCGCTTTTCTGGTTTTAGCATTAGTGGTGCGTAAGCTAATACTCGATTCTCTCAGCGGGATAGTGAACAGGTTTTTATCTCTATCCCGTAAAAGATCGTGCGCAAAGACTCGCAACATTGCATATTTGGGCGATTTGGTGCCGTACCTGTAAATACGCACGTGGTGAATAGCCTTTCCGAGATTAGCATATCCACCCCTTACCGCTATAACGGCGGTTTTCCTGGGTGTGAGCCCAAGATTGTCTCCGGCCTTCAACCAACTATTTTTAACTCTAATTTCTCGATTTGGGTTCGCGGGTAATCCGCTTCCAGGATCAAAGTCAGGATCACGTGTCAGAGCCACCCACGCCGCTTCAGTGATTACCCGATCAATTTCATCTAATGCCCACGAGTCTCCAACATGTTTAGGAACAGGTTTCCTAACACTGGCATCATGCGCGTTGCCGTTACCAAGTCTTAACCTCACATTTTGTGTCACAGGAATTTCGTCATTAGCAATTGCGAAATTAAACAAGTCAAGCAACTTATCCATATTGCTAAGCCACTGCGCATATAGTTGCCGGGCTTCTATGGTAGAGCCCTGATATGCTTTCCAATTCTCACCCGACCTAGTTAGACGCTGGCTAGTTCGAATGTTCATTCGTTCAGCCAATACTTGAGCTACCTTTGGGCGCATCAAAGCGATCACAGCCGCATCCATCGTATGGTGCCTACGGTCTAGGCGGGTTTTGCCGGGACCACCGATTAAATTAACTTTGCCTTCGAATCCTGACGCTTTTCTAGCTTCCGCAGTGATAGCGCCTCTAAAAACATTTACTTGCACATCATGGCCAAGCTGCTTGAAATGGGCATGAATTCGGTGGTGTAGCTCATTCGCCATCCATGCCACTGATTCAATCGAACGGTTATCTATGGCGTCGTCCTCGCTTCTTTTTCGCAGACGTGCAATGACATCCTTCTGAAAATTTTTGAATTGCTGTACCGAAAGTCCAGCGTCTCCATTCCATTGCCAGACTCGTTCGATTGCAGCGTCAACACTCACCGCAGAGAGACCACATTCCTCGGCCCAAACAGAGAACGAGGTATTCGATTTTGCTCGGTTACATCGAAGACATGCAGCTACCAAATTATTCCGGGCGTTGGTCGAACCGGGTCCTTTTCTAGGGACGATATGGTCAATTTCGCAAGTATCGTAAGTTATACATTCTCCACAGTAAGCACACTGACAATTCTGACGTTGAACCGCCAGATATCGGGTAATGTCGCTCCTTGATGCGTATTTATGTCCGGTGATTTTCTCGTTTATTTCCTCCATAATTCGTAAGTTTTGCTCTCGTTTATTTTTAACGTCTTGCTCATACGCACGCACTTGTCTTTTTGACATCAACCCAGACCGAATATGTTCGATATTTACCGAAGCCGGAACTCCCCATTTCTTGGTGACGGCTAGAATCCAACGGTTGACGATCTTAGTTACTCGATCAACAGAGGGATTTCCGACCGGCTCCCCTATCGGGTCTGCCGGAGACACCCAATCATTCGGAACCCCGAATTCGAGTTTCCTAGCTTCGAACAGATCGACTGAATCCTTTTCCATTCTGTCGCTTAGACGTTTCAGACTGTCTTCAGAGTATGCGGCGCGACCGGCAGGTAATTTAATGCCATCTAGCTTCGTTAATATATCGTCACCACAGCTGCTGAGAAATAATTCTGCTTGTTTAAAGCCAGGGGAATCTTCATCGATGACCTCAGCATTTGAAATAGCTTGCACTAGCGCATTCTTGGACTCGAAGTCAGCTGTCTGCCACCATGTCAGCAACGGTTTTATCTCAGATTCAATAATGCGCTTTTGTGTAACGTTAATTGGCGGAAACGATGATGCACGTTCCCCGTCTGGCGATAGCTGTGCCGTACCGTTCAACTGCTCTCGATCAACGCCGAGCAGCTCGGCAACGTCGCCCCAGGTGATTCCGTCAGTTTCGTCAGCTGACATCAAGAAATCTATGATTTTCGTCTTCTCTGATGGAGTTAAGAGACGTATCTCGCCGGTCTTGGATTCAGTGAGTCTCAAGTTCGCGACCACTTGGACGATGCGGAACCTCTGAAACTCTAAATTTGCTTTCGATGCACGTGGGTATTTGCCTTGTCCTGGCAGCGCATCCTTCTTGGTTTTTGCTGACGCTGATCCCACAGGGCTTGCGGCATGAAAAACCAGATCGATTAGTTCCAGAATTAAATGTTGTGGCAATTCCTGCATTTTTCCTATACGCATGATTTCATTTGCATTATCAGACTGCATGAGTTTGCCGCCTAGAATGCCGGCTTTTAGGTCTCCGGATACTGATACGCCATTCTTCACTGAATCGGAGCCATATTTTGTTTTACCTGCGTTTCGTAACCGCTTGGCTGGGCTCAAACCCCACTCACATATAACCTGAGCCGGAGTAGATAACTCATCAACTGGTCGCCCAATTTCGTCGCTCACGCGACGCTTGAGTTGCTGAAATAGCTCGCTGTCGTCGTGCTTGGAATGTAGTGATTCGACCCTCTCGTAGGGGCTTCGCCAGCCTCTATGCCTAGCGAGGTGGCGTAATGCTATCGACATAGCAGCCGGTAGTTCTTCTTTAGGTAATTTCGACTTAGCCAGCCGTGCCCTTATTTTCCATGGAGCGTACGGATCATTCAAAGTTTCGAGGTTTATTATTGGCCACCCGAGCTCTTTTATTTTCTCATCAAGCTGACGTAGACGCTTTCTTCTATTTCGATACAAACGCCTCATACGTCGTGCAGTTCCAGCAGTTGCAAGTCTGGTATCTGCGGGTTTCTGCTTTTCAGGATCCACGCCCGAATCGTGGATGACCGTCATGGAGTTCAAGATCTTTAGTGGCCGACCTGAGGCATCAACGCTTAGCGCGCATAGTCCGACAGAGTTAGTTCCAACATCTATACCTAACTTCATTGTTTCCATGACGCTCATTATGACGAACGGCACTGACATTTTTGTTTAACAGCAACATTGCCCTGGGTTTTTCATGATCAGTACTTGACTTGTCGCTATCTTAAAGGCATCCTGAATAAGAACTGATTCTTAGTAAGCGTCTCCTCGTTCGAGACGTCGAATGCTCCAGAGCCCTTCGGGGCTCTTTTCTTTTCCGTTCGATGACTCATCGCAGATCAAACACTGGCTGAGCCTGTTTGGTGCTTTCAGCTTGAACCCCCCAGCCCCTATATTTGGACGCGCTTTCGCGCTCCACTTCCGAGGCCCGCATTCGTGCGGGCTTTCGTGTTCTTGGCGGGACGAGCCCTTTAACCCTTACGGTACTGGCACGCCCCGCGCGGCAGTGTAGAGCGCATACCACTCCTCGCGGGTTAGGACGACGTCCTTGGCAGCCGCGCATTCGCGGATTCGCTGCGGGTTCGTGGAACCAATCACGGGTCTAATCTTCGCGGGGTGACGCAACACCCACGCCAACACGATTGTCGTTGACGCAACGTCATAGCGTTCGGCTAATTCACGCACAAGCTCCCGAGTGCGCGCCACGGCGCCACGTTGAGCCTCGTCGCCGTCGATGGGGGCATCGCCGACATATAGGCCACGGGCGACCGGGCTCCAAGACTGCAACTCAACATCGTGGGCCAGACACCATTCAATCGTGCCAGCACCAAAAGTTGGCTCCCTGACGGTGTTAAAATCTACCTCGACGTCAACGAATGCGTGACGAGCCAAGGAAAGCTGTAACTGGTTCGCGCATATCGGAATAAACTTGCTCCACGCTTCAAGCTGGGCGGTGTGCATATTAGAAACCCCAACACGTCCAATGACTTTCTCGTCTATTAATTTTTGCAAAGCTTCAGCTGTTGCTTGCTTTTCAGCAAGCGGGTCAGGCCGGTGAATCAGGAGGGTATCAATGTGGTCAACACCAAGCCGTTTCAGGGAGCCAGCCAATGAGGCTTTCAACCAGTCGGGGGTCTGCTGATACATGGTTACTGACCCAAGCGAAGTTTGCGGGGTGCGCCCATCGTCAGCCGGACGAATACTGAACTTAGTTTGAATACGGAAATGTTCTTTCAGTGAAGGATCTGCCTCAAACGCCGCAGCCACGGCCAAATCTGAACGTCCCGCTCGGTAAATGTCTGCCGTATCAATAGTGGTAATGCCCACTTCCCGCGCAGCATTCAGCGCCTCAAAAGCGAGCTGTTTATCGTCATCTGTCAGTGTGGCCGACCCTTTTTCGCCGCCCAGCCCCATAGCTCCATAGATCATGACTCCATGCTACGCGTGCCCTGCCAACAAAATCGGACTGTACCGATTAAGAAAAAATCGATAACACACTACTTCGCACGTAAACCGTTGATAACCCACTAACCATTCTGAAGCTTTGTCAATCAACACTCAAACGGATGAAAAAAGTCGTAACCAGTTCCCTACTTAAGAGTTGAAATATTTTGTTGTAAGTGAGAGTTCAACTGGATGCGCATACCCAACATACCTTTCAACAACGTTCTCTATGACCAGTGAAATGGCAAACCGACCCGCATGACTTTGGAACAGTGGACAGATTATCTGAGCACAATCTCTGTTCGCCATGAATAACGGAACCAAGCTTCCAAATTAACGTTTAGACCCTTATGAAATGTTGTGGGAATCTACTACGCAAGCAAGTTATTTATTTTTTCACAAACCGAAGTAAGCCGCGCAGATACTTCCTTTGCCTCCACCCCATTAATAGGCTCTTGTGGCAAGCACGGATCCCCTACGTCATAACCTTGCTGAGATAGCGCAAACTTAATAAATCGTGCTGCCGAGTGCTTTTGAAACATCTCGTTTAATGGCCATAGTGCATCTTGGAGTGACCACATCCGAGATCTGTCACCATTTAGCCAGGCACGCCACATAGCCACAGCGGCTTTCGGTGCTATACAAGCAGGTCCTGCCATCCAACCCACACCACCAAGCTCAAACACAAATGCAGGCACATGAGCTGATGCCGCAAACACATCCAATTCTTTCCCCGTACGCTCAAGGATTGAAAATAGCTTTCCTGTATTACTGGACGCATCCTTCAAATATCGGACGTTAGGGATGCCTGCCAACCGCTCTGCTAAATCGACAGAGATGTCGTCACCTAGCAGCGAATTGGAATAAATCACTACCGGAAGTTCAGTAGCGGCTGCAGCAGCAGAGTAAAAAGAATACTGCTGTTCCTTGGTCAACGGGAAATATCGCTGCAGAATTATCACGAAGCCGTCGACACCTGCGGCCTCTAATTCGCCTATCTGTTGTCGTATTCCTCGGGTAGAAAAGTCTGCGACACCAGCAATTACCGGCGCTCTGCCTGCCGCAGCCTTGACAACGGCGTCAACCATGTCGAATCGTTGCCGGGAGTCAAGATACATAACCTCCCCAGTCGACCCTAGCGGAGCGAGTCCCTCTACCCCCGCAGAGATAAGGTCATCCACTAATCGAGTAACACATTCACGATTGATGGTTCCATCTCGTAAAGGAGTAGGCAGGTACGGGACTATTCCTGAAAACTCAATTGTTCCTGGACTCCCGGCAACGTTTTCAAACATGTCAAATTCCCACGACTTTCGCCTACTCAGAGAACGCGGTAAGCAGCAGCTTATAGAAAGTTTCGCCATCTGCATCGATGGCTACTTTTGCGTTCAAGGGTTCTGAACCTTTCTTTTTGTTGTGGAGATCTACTACCATCCTCCCATCAGCAAGCCCACCCGCGATATCGATATCAACGTTCGCCTCGATGTATTCCTTGACTAGGCTAGGTTCGAGGAGGTAGGCCACCGCTAGGGCATCATGCACGGGCGCCATATCGTTCTCGTAACGATAAAGTAGCGTGCTGCCGACTGTGCCCGGCGTGTGTCGCAATTTGGCGTTGTGCTCACAAGCATCATTGACCTGCAGTCCCTTCACTCGCAACTCCACTAGATCGGCAGTGTAGTTAGCCCACTTTGTGCCTAATTCACGCAACTGAACACATTGATCGAGAGTAATGCACGCTCTCCACGTCGCGTCCAACGGCAAGATCATCTTGGGTATTGTGCTCCCCATAACGATCTTGGCGGATTCAGGGTCTGCATAAAAGTTAAACTCAGCGGACTGAGTAGCGTTGGAGCCAACAATTCCGCCACCCATTATTACAAGCTGCTTAATTTTGTTCTCAATACGTGGTTCGAGTCGAAGTGCAAGCGCCAAATTTGTCAAAGGCCCCACTGCAGCAATCGAGATTTCGCCATCAGATTCCATTAGGGTTTCTACCAGCCACTGCGCAGCTCGCTTCGGCTGTGGTTTGATTCTGGCAGGTTCTAGCGCGAGATAGTCACCATGCGAATCGTTAAGGGTTACCCGTGGCAAATCAGGTTTACGAGACTTGATTAGCCCGCTGACTAATGCAGTCTCTGCACCCGCAAACACGGGAATATCCTTGCCCAGAAACTGGACTACGCGTAGCGCATTTTCCAGAGTCTTCGGCAGTATTCTATTGCCGTTTACCACAGTAATGCCGAGCAGGTTGATCCGCTCCGACAGTGACGCCAACATGATAGCCACAGCATCATCAGAGCCAGGATCGCAGTCCAAGATTAATTTAATTTCTGACATAACATTGCCTTTCATTTGGGGCTCAGATGAGAACCAGCGAAGAGAGAAGAACTAAAGCGAATGAAAGCACCTGCAAGGGTAGCGTTCGTTTAACGACGGCCATGACATCCTGTCCGGCGTATCCAGCGATCGCAATGGTCGCACCCGCAACAGGTGAAGCACCGCGCCCAATTCCAGCACCTAACTCCATAGGAATAAGGAACTTGATCTGTTCTACGCCAAGTTTTGCAGCAATGCCAGGCGCAAGCGGACCAAACGCAAACCAGGACGCAGCTCCCGACCCCATTATCATTGCGGCCAGGAAACAGATAATTGCCATGAGCGCAATACTCAGCAGTGTGGCACCTTTAACCTCGGCGAGAGCGTCTGCAATGATGGTTATTCCCCCGAGCTTCTTAATGCCAGTAGCAAAAACAGATGCGGAAATGATGATCATAACCACATTGCTGAAGGCACCGCCCATAGCCTTGCACACCACTTTCATATCTCCGGGAACCTGTTTGCGATCCTTACGACGGGCAATTTCAATTAGAAATACAGCCAACAGAGAGATGAAGTTGGCCGTCACGACATCGACATCGATGCCCGGAATGAAATAAGCGGCTAGAACAATCAAGATTGGCAGTATAGGTAGCACTGCGTACCAACCTGGTACTGCGGGATTTTCTAGATGCTTTCGATCAGACAACTCCTGGGTACCATGCTCAATGGCACGCTTATCCACCCAACGGTAATAAAATGGGATAACTATGGCCAAAACCACCATGGCACACAGCACAATCTTTGCCTGATGCTGTATAAACAAATCGACCACATCCATTTTAGCTACTTCTGCAGCGAAAAGCGTCGAACCATCCACAGGCCCCCAGTCAAAACAAACTAAGGTGAGTAAAGAAGCAGCGGTTAATGGGTGAATTCCCACTGCCATCAAGATAGGGAATGTGGAGGCAAGCAGTAACATGGCCACACCTGCTTGACTAGTTATCACTAGCTTAAGAAAAACACCCACAACAAAGACACCACTAAGCACCAAATAAGGATTCTTAAGGTGAGATAGCGGGCGAGTGGCCAGATATGCGAGTTTTTCCGAAGATTTAGTATGGCTCATATAGACCGCATAACCAGTAACGGTCATAATAATGGCACCAACACCAGACACAGTAGATTTGAAAGAAGCCGTGATTTGACCAAAGGTGTCAAGGAAAATATTGCCAAGTGTTTTGTCGCCTAAAACAGACTGCTGGTCAATGGCGGTGGCAATCAGAAGAATTACCACTCCAGAGAAGAAGAACGTGAAGATCGGGTTAACACGTTTGAGAATTAAGGTTGCGACGATCACAACGCATGCGAGCGTCAACAGTACTAGCAAGAATTGCATGATTGTCTCCTGGAGAAGAGAAATAACAGGATAATCTCAGGTATTGCGTTTTGCGTCTGAGGAAAGATTTCCACCCCCATCGTTGAGCCGTTGAGGCTTAACAATGGCTAGCCTTAAGCGGAAAGTTAAACTACAGCAAACCCACCTCCTCCATCTCGTCCCAAACACAGCCACACGAACTGCGTCGAACTAACTTCGGGGAAAGCAACATTGGGTGTTCAAAGCCTGACTTGCCGTCAGATTGAGCTAAGAGAGACTCCACCGCCTTTGCGGCGAGCTGTGCTATGGGTTGCTTCACCGTGCTAAGTGGAGGACAAGAGTAACGGGACTCACGGGCACCATCAAAACCTATTACCGCTACATCGTCTGGAACACGGTGACCAGTCTCAAGAATTGCATGTAACGCTCCCAATGCTTGCACATCGGAAGAAGCAAAGACCGCATCGGGAGGTTCCTCTGACTGCTTAAGAGCTGCGTACATCAGCCGGTATCCACTCTCAAAACTGAATTCTCCACGTAAAGTTTTGACTTCTACTCCTTTGGCGCTGCCACTCGCATCCGCGCACCCTTGCACGCGTTGATCAGCTGAATCAAGACCACAAGGACCAGCAATGCATAATAAGCTTCGATAGCCATGTCTAATTAGATGTGTCACAGCCATATAGGCGCCTAGTCGATTATCGACAGCGATTAAGTTCTGGGTCGAACCACCATTGCGATCTAGCCGTATATAAGGGATGCCAGAACTAAAGAGGGTTTTCTGCGCCGCTTGAGAGATGCCCGCCACGTTGGTCGAAGTGACAATCACTCCAGTAACCTGCATATCCGTTAGGGATCTGACATATTCCTCTTCACGTTCCGGGTCATTATCTACGCTCGCGAGCAGCAGCATAAGGTCACGCCGATAGCACTCACCCTCAACAGCTCTTGCCAGTTCAGAGAAGAAAGGGTTGGTAATGTCCGGAACCATCATGCCAACCAAATCGGTACGGCCACGACGCAACCCTCCGGCGATACGATTCGGGCGATAGCCGAGTTCTTCTGCAATCTCTAAAATGCGTGCTCGGGTCGCGGGAGAAACCTTGCCGTTACGTTCATCGAATGCATAACTAACTGAAGCGACAGACACTTTGGCCAGTCGAGCCACATCAGATCGAGTGGGAGGCTTCTTTGCCACGACAAACTCCTTTGTTTCAATTTAGGTTACTCGAATAACTAGTCACCATCAAGTAAAATAACTTTATTAAAGCTATTATTAACTTTCACGAGTAATCCGGATATTCAGAGCACTAGAGAAGGTGTAGCAAATGGGTGTCGCTGACTTCTGCACGTTCGTCCTCGGTTCAGTCAATGTGGATATACGGTTGGGAGTAGAACGGATTGTCACTTCTGGAGAAACGCTTCTAGCGTCCAACCTGGGAAGCGGTATAGGGGGAAAGGGAGCGAACCAGGCGAGTGCTATCGCAGCCCTAGGCAATTATGTAAAGCTAATAAGCGCAGTAGGCAATGATTTAGACGCCTCCCACGCTCTCAATTATTTGGAAGAACGCGGAGTAGATATCAGCAATATTGCGAGAATTCCCGGCCCAACAGGACGCGCATATATTCAAATAAAAAATTCTGGAGAGAACGCGATTGTGGTTTGCCCAAATGCCGGCACTGCCTTAAACACCCAATTCGTGCTGAACCGCCTACAATCAGCCAAACCTAATGATGTTCTAGTAGCTCAACTGGAGACGCCAATTGCGGTGGTTCAAAAAGCGTTTGATCTGGCACACGCTAAAGAAATGTACACAATACTCAACCCCTCTCCGGCTCAGCATCTTCCAGAAGCTATCTTGCGCAACACGGACCTGATAGTAGTTAACGAGGTAGAGGGAGCATTTTACGCACGGAGCACCCCATCCCTAGCCGGATCACAAGAAACATTAAGACGTATAGCCCACCTTGGGCCTCGCAGCGTGGTCCAAACACTTGGCTCTCGCGGCGCTGCATATTTAGATCCACAGGGAAACTTCGGAATCGCAGATTCTGTGCCAGTAGATGTTGTGGATACTACCGGTGCAGGTGACGCATTTCTCGGCGCATTGGTAGCACCACTCCAGAAAGGTGCTGACTTGGCGGAAGCTTGCAGCTATGCAAACAAAGTTGCCAGCTACTGCGTTACGCAAACTGGCCCACTTCAGAAGATTCCGGAAAGCCTGCATTAACACTAAGTATCTTTAGCACCAACCCGCCTGCGGGTCTTAGAAATGAAATCGGGTGACCGATTGGCCACCCGATTTCGTCTGTATTTAATTAAGTTATGCCGGCTTTATCAAGCCCGAAACTGTAGGTAACCAAAGCGAGACTTCGGGCACAAAGACCACCACGAAGAGCATCGCAATGATGCCTACCAGGAATGGCCACAGTTTCGTGATAACGGGCTCAATTCTTAGCCCCGCTACCCTAGCGCCAACGAACAAAACGTTACCGACCGGCGGGGTAATCACGCCAACCGATAGGTTCATGACGACCATCGCACCAAAATGCACAGGATCGACGCCAAGCTTAGTGACGACAGGCAGGAAGATTGGCACGAATATCAAAATCGCAGGGGTCGGATCCATGAAAGTACCGACAACCAACAAAATCAGCATGATGATAATCAAAATGCCAACCTTAGAATCGGTAATACCCAACAAGGCATTGGTGATCATCGCCGGAATCCTGGCGAAAGCCATCACCCAGCTAAGACCGGACGAGACCGCCACAAGAAGCATAACGACGGCCGTAGTGCGGGTTGCCCCAAGCAGAATTTCCGGCAAATCGCGCACCTTAATGTTTCGGTAAAGGAAACCAAGAATTAGGCAATAGACGACCGCGATAGCAGAGGATTCAGTAGCAGTAAAGAAACCACCGATGATGCCGCCGATGACGATAATGATCATCAACAAGGATGGAATCGCGCGCCACAGAGTCACCAACACAACCGACAGCGAAGGCCGCTCTTCGGGAACATGAACATTGTCTTTCTCGTAACGGCGATACAAAATGAAGGCGACGACACAGCAGGCAAGCACCCACAGGACGCCCGGCCCGACACCAGCCATAAACAATGCCGCAATAGATGTTGACGAGACCAGCGAATACACAATGAACGTATTCGATGGCGGAATCAACATGCCCGAGGGCGCAGATGCGACGTTTACCGCCGCAGTGTAGGGACGCGAATAACCATCCTTAACCATGCGCGGGTTCATGATCGTGCCGATAGCGGACGCTGCAGCAACAGCTGCACCAGACACTGCGCCGAATAGCGCATTAGCGATGATATTCGTTTGCGCCATTGACGATGGCATTTTACCGACCAACACCTTGGCAGCATCAATCAATCGGGCAGCAATGCCGCCATAATTCATCAACACGCCAGCCAAAATGAAGAACGGAATCGCTAGCAGCGTAAACGAGTTAACCCCGGTAAACATCCGCTGTGAGATAGACATGGCTGCCACATCAGGAGACATGATCGCCATTGCGGCGATAACAACCGTGAACCCGATCCCAACAGCGATGGGAGTCGAAGAGGCGATAAAGAAAATAATGCCGATTAGTAGGATCAAACCGGCAACAGCAGTTGGGGTCATTTTTCAACTCCATTCAGATTTGCTTCTTCGAGATCCGCTTCGGCAGCCACCTTTTCACCTTCAGCTACCGCAAGCTCTGCCTCCGGAGTCGGATATGGACTCCTATCCCCACGCCCAATCTCGATGATGTGATCAACGGCATAGACAGCCATGATGACGCCAGCCAGTGGCATAACCAGGTACACAGACCCGATATTGATCGGCAAGGCGGTCAGATTCTGTGTCCAGGCGTTCATGGCAGCATTCCAGCCACCCCAAGTCAAAACGACTAACGCAAACACTAGGCCAACAACGTGAGTAAAAACTGCTAGACCGCGTTCTGTTTTTTCTGAGAAACGCCGCGCAAGGATTTCAACAGCCATGTGGCCACGCTCACCGTAAACCAGCGCAGCACCTAAGAAACTTAGCCAAACGAACAATATTTTGGCTAACTCCTCAGACCAGGTAACCGGAGAGTGCAGGACGAGCCGCGAAAATACTTGCCAGACCGTCGTCACTACAAGTAACGCAAACAAGATGATGCACAACCAGCCAGTTAGTCTGGTTAACCATTTATGTAGGGTTTTCATCGTTGCTCCACCTCAGCTTCCTTAGCGCGAATCTCGTCGTAGAGCTCACGCTGATAGTCCGTTTTAAGGAATTCGTCTTTTATCGGGGCTAATGCCTCAGCGAAGGCTGCTTGGTCTACATCAGAGAACTGGGCACCGTTTTTCTTAGCAATTTCAATGGATTCTTCGGTGTATTCCTTCCACAACTGGGTGTGGAAATCCATTGATTTATACCAGGCGTCGTAGAAGATCTTGCGATCTGCTTCGGGCATGGCGTTGAGCAAGTCAGCACGCATAATCATGTAGTCCAAACCGATCAGGTGATGAGTGTTGGAGTAATAGGGTGCAACTTCCATGTGCCGTGCTGTGTTGTAGGAAACCTCATTGTTTTCAGCACCATCAAGGACGCCCGCCTGCAGCGCGGAGTAAACCTCGCCGTAGGATAGCGGCGTGGCTGAGCCGCCCATCAACTCAATCATGCGAATATGCATATCTGATTCTTGGACGCGGATTTTCTTACCCCGCAAGTCTGCTGGTGTCTTAACTGGCCCAAAGGTCGTATAGACGCTACGACTACCTTGGGTATAGCCGCCGAGCACTGTGATGTTATTGCTCTTTTCCAGCGAATGAAAGATATCACCGACGATGGACTCATCTTTCAAAACCGCCATTTGGTGATCAATGGAAGTGAACGTCGTGGGCATATTCAATACCTGAAAATCCTTGTTGACGTTCTCTAGCTGGGTGCCAGAAACAATCGCCATTTCAATGGCACCTGATTTGACCAGCTGTAAAACTTCTTGCTGAGAGCCAAGCTGTTCATTGGGGAACACTTCGACGCGGTAACGACCATCAGTCGCTTGATCGATATCTTCCCCAAATTTCACCAACGCCTTATACGACGGGTGAGATTCAGTTTGGTTCAAGGCGATCTTGAAGTACGTTACAGTGCCCTCTTCACCGACACGATCAAGGTTGATTCCGCCAAAACCGGCGCCACAGCCGGTGAGCATCAGCGTAACCGAAGCGATCAGCGCAGTGAGAAGTCGCCACGATTTCTTCATGCAAGCTCCTTAACGAATAACTACAGGTAGAAACTTTCGTAAGCCATATACGCCAGTCTCCAATTTCGATAAGGATACCCACGAAGCAACTCATTCGTACCTAAGTGCCAGTTGTTGTAACCAAATTTCAATAACCGAAGTCAAAAGGCACTTTAAGGTCACCAATTATCGTGTGAAAACCTAGCAACACGATACGAAAAAGGTTCAGCACAGTTAACCTCAAGTTTCCAGTTTTATAAATTTTTCTTTTCAAATTCTCAGATTCGTCTTAGAATGGTGTTTACAAATGGGTCAAACCTTTAGTCACCAGTCCCCTAGCTACAGGAAAATGATGAAGAAAAAAGCCCTAACTCTCGTCGCAGCAGCTAGCGTAGCCGCAGCAACGTTCGGTTTCGGCGGCTTGGCCAGCGCCCACGACAAGGACGTCGTCCTTAGAGTGGACGGCGAAACCAGTAACGTCAGCGTTTGGGGATCAACCGTTGCGGACGTCTTACGTAAAAACCGCATCGATTTAGGCAAACATGATCAGGTTGTGCCCTCACTAAACGCGACAATCGCGGATGGGTCGATCATCGACGTCAAGTTAGCGCGTCACGTTAGCGTAAATATCGACGGCAAAATCAAGGCAATCTGGACGACGGCACGCAACCTGTCGGAAATCCTCGATGAGCTTGGGATTAGTGACCCTTCGTTGAAACTTTCAATTAGCCGCGACGCTGCCATCGGACGCGAAGGTTTACGACTGACCGCAACCAGCCCAAAAGATGTCACCTTAACCGTTGATGGCGCCACTAACGAAGTGCGTTCCTACGGTTTGAAAGTGTCTGATGTGCTAGCTGAACAAAACATCACCACCGACGATGACGACCGCATTGACCCCGGTAGTGAAACTCTTTTGACCTCCGGCATGAACATTGTGGTCAAACGTGTTGAGGTTAAAGACGTAACTGTTGACGAGAAAATCGCTTATAACACCGCTTCCACTAACGACTCGAACCTGAACGCAGGGATAACAGAAGAGGATGTCGCTGGAGTTGAGGGACAAAAGACCGTGGTCTACAAGATTGTCTATGTAGACGGTCAAGAAGAATCTCGCGAAACTCTGCAGGAAACTATCCACCGCGAGCCAGTCACCCGTCAGGTTCGGGTGGGCACAAAACGCGCCAACGCCCCCTCAGCTGAAGCTATCGCCTCTGGGTCGGTTTGGGATTCCATAGCCGCTTGTGAATCCGGCGGCAACTGGGCTATCAACACTGGCAACGGATACTATGGCGGGCTGCAATTCAACCCTGGAACTTGGGCTGCTTACGGTGGCACCGCGTACGCACCAACGGCTAACCTAGCCACCCGCGATCAGCAGATAGCCATCGCCCAGAAAGTCCAAGCAAACCAAGGTTGGGGTGCCTGGCCAGCATGCACTGCTCGGCTGGGATTACGCTAACCTGACCGCACTATTGCGGTAAGGATAATCTTTTTATCGAGTTAAGCTCCCACATGAGGGAACACTTAGCAAGTCGCACTAACCTAGCTGTCGCTAACCACGGCGCCGCTTAATCTGGTCTACGAAATTTTCCCTCAGCTAATTCTTGGTGAATCTGCAGCATTTGAGAAACGCTGGACGCCCAACTGAATTGTTCGGCACGTTTCCTGGCAGCTAATCGCAACTCAGGACGCAGTCGGCTGGCTAGCCGCTCAACAGCGTCAGCGATTGCACGCGCATTAGGTTGACCCCACTGGCCACACGTGACATCAACAAGTTCCCTAGCCCCACCGCGATCACTGGTGACGACGGGAGTCCCGCAAGCTAACGCCTCTAGAACAGCCAACCCGAAAGTCTCTGTTGGGCAAACCGACAACGAAATATGGGAATTAGCGAATCGCCGCGCGACCTCGTGACGGCTAGGGATAAGTCCATGAAAAATGACCGGCGCATGGCCTGCCAGCGCACGCAACCGTTTCTCGTCCGGGCCAGCGCCATAAACGTGCAACTGAAAGTTGCGGCAACGCCTCGCTAATTCAACCGCCGCCGCTACCGCCAATTGCGGATATTTCTCATGCGAAAGCCTGCCCACATAGCACAATTGCAAGACGTCGCCTTCAGGCTGAGCACCAGCCTTCGGGTTAAAAGTGTCTAAATCTACTCCAAGAGATATTTTGCGCACTCTAGCGCTAGTTTTGTCGAATTCGCCGGCCGAATAGTCCGAGGTTACTACCACCAAATCAAATATCTTGGCGAGCCGCCGATTCAATAGGCTAACCCCAGGTTTAACCCCTACTTCGGTGCCTATCCACCCCGAAGCCATATCATCCAGCCGTTCGTGGCTTAACAAGGCCGAGCCGACGCCACGGCGCCTAGCCCAGCCAGCAACTGGAGTAAGCGTCCACTTATCAGAGCATTCCACGCTGGTGGGACAAAACTTTTCTAATATTTTTGTCACCTGCCACGGGCTTATTATCAGCCGATAAGTGCGGTTAATTTTAGGGGAAGCCACCTCGACGATAGTGCCCGCCTCGCACTCACTAATTTTATTTTTGGGGCCGGGAATGATGAGGATTCGTTCATGGCCGCAAGAAATGTAGCCTTTCCCTAATTGGTCAATAGCAACCTTCATCCCGCCTGATGTTGGCGAAACAAAATTCGCTACTTGCGCAATCCTCAGCGATGCCATCCCATCTCCGGTCAGTCAATCAATATCACTTAGCCTAGTTGGCGTCCTCAATATCATGGCGGGCGTAGCTTGGTTCATGCTTTTTCAGCCACTTAATCACTTGAATCGTTATCGGCATCATCGTGTATTGGACGCTAATCTTCCACAAGAACCCGAAGAGAGTGTAATTTGCCCACTGCCCGACACTGGTAATACCGATAGCGGTAGCGGCGATAGCGCAAAAGACCATCGTGTCCAGAAATTCCCCGACCCCAGTCGAAGAAACTAGCCTGGCAACTAGGCGTTTTTCCAAGTGACGGCGTTTCCCGAAAAACATGATCGCGGTATTAGCACCCTGTCCGCAAGCAAATCCCGTCATGGACGCCAAAACGATCTGCCAAACTGGCCCTAAAGCAATTTCAATACCGGATTGTTTCGCCAGCCCGTAATCGTCAGTGAAACCCGGCAAAGCGATTATTACCCAATAAACGCCAGCAGCTATCACATTGGTGATGAAGCCAGCAGCTATCGCCCTGGAGGCCGCTCGCGGCCCATAGACCTCAGTTATGGTGTCACCCATGATGTAGGCGAACGGGAAGAGAAAGAACGCGCCGTCGGTGATGATTTGAAAACCACCAATCGAAAAGACCACACCTTTCGCCCCACCGATACCAGAAAGCAAGACGACAACACACATCAGAGCCATCAACACCGCATAGTTTCCGGTGCCGAAATTCGCGTAGACAAGTTTTTTCACAGATTGGATTCTTGCACCAAAGCTGCCCTAACCACGATTCTTGTCCACGAACCGAGGTAAATACGGTCATTGGAACCAATCTCGGTGCGAGCAGAGATCGGTTCGGCAGGCAGGGGTTGATCGACTTTGCCAATATAGGTGCCATTGGACGAGCCAGCATCCTCAATCCACCAGCGACGCCCATCAGAAATCAAACGCGCTTGGTTGCGGCTGACACCCGAATCCGTCGAGCAGTTAATGTCTGGCAGGGGGGCGCCAGAGGTGGGACGTCCGATAGTAATGAGATCGCCTCTAAGCGGCACTAACTGCGGCAGGCCAGGTGAAGGCAACTGGTCGGGGCTCTGCTGCTGGCGGTACCACTCCGGATCTATCCAAACCTCGGCAACCCAACGGGTTGGCCCGATCGCTGGTGGCGGAGTCGATGAAGTTGGTTGATCATAGTGATCAACTACCTCGCCTACTTGCTCAGCTTGACTAGGCGTTAGATCCATATCTATGGCCGGAGCTGACGCAGCGCGCGCCACCGCCGCTAAATCAGCTGCTTGAGGTAGCGCACCAGTGGTGAAGTCATAACCGCAGGTATCGCAGAAAAGCGCGTGGACGTCGATGAACACTCCACAGTTTTTGCATTGCTTCTGGTTAGGCTCACTCATCATCCACCTCGTGCTTGGTGCGCGTTGTCTTTGTAGAGGCCGTATCAAGAGCCATCTCGTCAGCCTTATCAACCTTGCTACGTAATTTGACCGTTCCAGTAGCAGTATCGACCACATCCACTACTTTCTTCAGTTTCGTAGTAGCTTCCGTATTGCCGGTTTCTGCCGCCAATTGGACGGCACGCCCCAGGCGGCGGGTGGCGGTAGAAATGTCGCCTGCTTTTCTAGCGGCAAGACCGTCTTGAATGGCTTGCGCAAGCTCGGCTTGACCAGTGTAGTGAGCAACTTCACGGTTTATTGGCGCCACTAAAGCATCATCATTAGACCACACAGCTTTGACTAGGCCTTGAGTGCGCGGTTGACTACCAACCACCAATTGTACGCGAGCGGCAAGCTGCTCTTGCCCAATATCTTTGGCTGGCAGTCGGATGCTGACATGATATTCGCGGGTTTCATTACCCCAAGCTCCAGTCGGGTATTCCATCGTCAATTGGTTAATTAACTCGCCGCGATGACCCAAATCTTCAACAGTTGGCGAAACCTGACGCACAAACAGCACCTGCGCACCCTGCGGAGCCCAAACACGCAATTTAGCATCAGCTACACCGCGTCCCATAGAGGTTTGCATGATGGAGGCAAACTCGGCGCTCATCTGGCTGGGGTCGGGAATAATATCTAAGGTACCCATCAATGCTTGAGCAATTTTTCGCACTTCAGAGACAACCCAATAGGTGCCAACACCGCGACAATCACACTGAAAGTTACCTCGACAAGCCCTAATTGCTTGGTCTAACTGCAGAGGAGTCTCATGCTCATCAGCGCCATCCGTAAGCAGCAAAGCATGCTTTTGGGTTAAGCGACTCCCCATGGAGTTGAACAGCGCCAAGGCAAGGTTTAACCATTTCCCGATGGCAGTACCCCCATCAGCTATCAGGCGACTGATAGCCATTTTTGCTGCTTGCCGAGTTCGTTCATTCATCTGCACCATGCCCGGACCAGACTGCACCAATGGATAAGCAAGATAGGCTTCATGGGTGCCGGAAACTACGGCGAAATAAGTGCCGTCAAGAATGTTATCCAATGCGACCATCGCGGCTTGTCGGGCGGCTGCCATAGAGCGAGTTCCCATTGAGCCAGAACAATCAATGATGATGATTTCCCCTGCACCGCCATCAGATCCGGCTTGCCCAGCATCAGTTACGCTCACCGACACAATGGCGTTTACGTCGGTGCCGCCCGCTGGCAAGTATTCGTTTTGATAAACCGTGGACGAATAAAGTGCCATCAGCGCCCACCTCCTGTATGCCGCGTCAATTTCGTCGTCGGTACATCCAAAATATCTGGTGCCGCCTCCAGCCTAGCCAGGACGATCGTAATGTTGTCGCTACCACCCTGTTCATTCGCCCAAGCCACTAGCTCACTAGCGGCTTTCGTCAGCGATTCGGCAGCATTAGCGCGCACAATCGCCGCAAAATCCTCCGGTTTGGACGCATAATTCCACAGACCATCAGAACATACCGCTACCCAGCCAGACACTGGTTGTGGCTCAAGAACGCCAATTTCAAGCTGTACTTCGGGCGCATCTAAACCTAGCCAGCCCGTGATGACGTGAGCGCTGGGGCTAGTCTCGGCTTCTTCACGCGCAACTCCGACCTTAATTTGTTCTTGAGCTAGGGAATCATCGGTAGTCAACAACTTTGCTGCCCCAGTTTCAGGCACCCAATAAACCCTAGAATCCCCAACTGAAACAGCGAATGTTAAGCCGTGGCTGATAACAGCAAAAGCTAACGTGCAAGAGGGCGGGTTATCTATCGCATCATCACTACTTGCTACCACAGCTTCATTAGCAGCTTTAATCGCAGTCAAGGCCACCTGGTCAATACCAGAATCAGCCGAGTCAATATCTTCATAATCTTTGCGGTTCATTTGTAAGCTCTGCACCGCAGATAGCGCAGCCGAAATTGCTGCATGCTGCGAGTTCGAGGCGCTGGTAACCCCGTCACAAACAGCTATAGCCGCCCACTCTCCTGGAGTTTGGCTGGCTAGAGCGGCCATTGCGTCCTCGTTTATTGAGTGAACTAACCCACGATCAGAGGCTCCCGCCACCCAGCCGGCAGGCTGTAATAACGCATGATCATTAGGCTCGGGAGCCTTAGCTCCGCACAGCTTGCAGTAACCGTCAGCAGCGATGTCACCAGCACAGTTAGGGCATTTAATCGTGGCAGGAGCGAAAAACCTGAGCGCTGATTGGGCTAGATTTTCTTCCTGGTGTGATTGGTTGCTATTAGTTGGTGGTTGCGACCAGGTCGGGGCGGGATCTTCATGCTTGCTCAAAACAAACTCCATCTACGTCTCTGGTCGGCTTTGGTTAACAACTGGTTTCGTTGATTGGTATCTGGAGTCCACAAGGCTAGTGTGCGATAAGCCTGCTCTAGTTGCGGACGAATATTGCGTTGTATCGCTGGTTGACCACCGATACGTATCAGGGGCTGCGGGCCGTTGCGCTCAACATAGGCCAACGCTTTTTCGAGAATGGAAACCTTAAACTTTGCAGTATCTAGCGGGCCTAGCCCGCTAACCTCTACAGAATCAAAGGCCGCCGCTAAATCTTTAATTGAGTCCCCTTTTGCCAGCAACATTTTTGCGCGGGTGCGCCTGGCTTGGCCGTAACCCCTAGAAGTTGGCGGCACCATGGCTAATGCATTTAGAGTGCCCTCTTCATCGCCACGCGCAGCACGCAGCCTGGCTAGGGCAAATGCGGATGCCGGCACATAGGACGCGTCGGTTGCAGCGCAAATAGCAAATAGTTGTTCAGCAATCTGGGGTTGTTCGGCACGCTCACAAGCGAGCGCCAGCGCAAACTTTGGGGCTAATTCACCCGGCAATTGCGCATAGACGGTATTAAATGGCGCGATGGCGTTATACCAACGTTTCGCGGATACCTCTGCCACACCTTGCATCCACGCTGCCCGCCAATCCCAAGGATCCAGACGCTGCAATTCAGCTATCAATTGGCTAACTAATTTCGGATCGTTTAGCTGCAAAGCGATTTCAATTTGCGCCAATATCACTGCCCCAGTGCGTTTTTCGGCGTCTTTTAACGCGCTCATTCTGGCTCGCGGATCGTGGGGAGCCAGCGTCGTCAACCATTCCCTCATCGGGTCGTGAAGATCAGCGCGCAACTGCGGCAGTGACTGCCAATCTACGTCCTCCTCAGCGATCAAGGACGGCGTGGTGAACAGCGTAGAGGTGGCCGAGGTCAGTGCTGCGCCACCAAAAGCGCGACCCGCCACTTCCCGCAGCACTCCTAAGGCCTGGAGCTGAAATGCTTCCGCACTCTGAAAACGATCCTCTGGCCTGGGCGCGCAAGCCCTAGCCACCAGGCGATAACAGGATTCGTTGCGGTCGAATTGACTCAACTTGTGGGCGGGCGGCAAGGTAGAGACATACTCAGTTTGGAAACCAGAAAAATCTGCACACATCACCAAGAGTGAACGCCCTAGCGTATAGATGTCGCTAGCTACCGAACAGCCGTCATCACCTACCTCTGGGGCTTGATAGCCGACGGTGCCGAAAATCGCGGAAGAATCGTCGTCGATACGTCTTACTGAACCCAAATCAATCAATTTGAGAGAATCGCCAACTTGAATCAGGTTGTCTGGTTTGAAATCGCAGTAGAGCAACCCGCGCGAGTGAAGATAACTAAATGCTGGCGCAATTTCTATTAGATAAGCCAGACCCCAGTCGATAGGCAGCGGGTTGAGCTGCCCCCCGTTGGCTGCGCGTCGGGCTTTCAGCAGCTGGGTGATGGATCTGCCGGGCACATATTCCATCACGATATATCTGGCACCCTCATGTTCAACGAAGTTATAGATCTCAACGATCATTGGGTGCTCAACCTGAGCTAGAAACTCACCCTCGGACTTGGCTGAGGCTGCGGCGTCAGCGTCGCTAACATTGAGTAACCCTTTAAGCACCACCCATCGGTCAGAGACATTCTTGTCTTTGGCTAGATAGATCCACCCCATTCCGCCATAGGCTAGGCAGCCAACTATGTGGTACTGCCCCGCAACTAGGTCGCCGGCTTTTATTGGGGGGCGGAAATCGAAGTGTGCCCCACACTTGGCACACTCTCCAAAGGTGGAGCCTTTTTCTTCGCCAGTGGAACGGCCAACTGGACAGCCACACGCGGCACATACTCGTCTAGATTCAGGAACCACTGGATCACTCAAAATCGCTTTTTCTGGATCAAGAGGTGGTGCGGGAGGAACAGTGGTGATACCAGCCCCAATGCGCGTGCGACTGTTAGTTATTGCTGATAAGGGTTTCTTTGTGCTGTTAGCCCCTGCCAAGGCGGAACCGATCAGCACTTGCCCTAGCTCAGCGCTGCTGGCCACCAAAGATAGCTGAGTACCGAGAACATTAGGCATTTTTTTGACTATTGGTGGCTGACCGCACACATTGCAATAGCCGTCAACAATTTGGCCTCTGCACCCTGGTTGCGGGCAATCTCCGGTTTTGATGCCAAGGCGAGCTGCCGGGGGACGCTGTTTGATTGGCTCAGCTCTTGCTGGCTTAGGAGGCTCGGCGTAATAGGTAGCTGGACGATAAAGCGAATTAGGTTTTTGCCTTGAGATAGGCGCAGCACCAGGCGGCATACCGCAATAATCGCAGTAGCCGTCAACAATCTTGCCTGGGCAACCAGGCTGTGTGCACTCCACTAATGCTCCGCTTCCACCAAATGTTCATATCGGTTAATGATGTCTTCCAGGCTAGCGCTCAGGTCTGACAATTCTTGACGGGTACTCCAGGCAGCCAATACCGCACGTAGCTTAGTTAATTCACTATCCGCATTTTCAGCCTGCCAGTACGCTTTTTCTACGATGTCTAAGGCCTGTGATACCTTGCGAAGCCGACTCAAATAGTTTTCTAGCTCAATCCCGGCAGCGGGCACTGCCCCTAAAGCCCTAACATCTGGGACAGCATAATTGGGTGGATTAGGGACAGTTTCGGCTACCCTGGCGGCTAGTTCCCGTAGCTGGTCGCCACGCTTAGCTAGTTCGTCGCGTAGTTCCACAGCCTCTGGATTTGGCACCAGCACCGGATTTTCACTAGCGATAGGCATAGCTTTGGCTTGGGCGCGCCGTTTCGCCGAATTAACGATGAGGTCTCGCTCAAACTTGGCAGTGGCGATCTCCAGTGGACCGAGCAAACCGCCTACGTCAGCGCCGCGCGCGGCTCGCGCCGAAACGTCATCCACCCTGGCGGCTAGCTGCTGAGCCTGGGCGCGGGCGCCTTCGATAGTGTCTGCCGGCTCTAGCTCAACTTGGTCGCGGATTCTTTCCACTGACGCTTTAAGGTCACGGATTCTAGCTATCGCCTCTGACCCGGATTTATCTATTTGTAGCCGTACGCGCAATTGTGAGGTTAGCGCGTCGGAAAGTTTGCACGCTTCAGGCAGCGACAACCCTTTGGCTGCTGTGGCGTCGGCCTCGTCTAGGCGGCCAAAAATAAGATTAGCTAATTCGTCGAGACGTTTAGCGTCTACCCGTCCCCCGTCCCAAACTGCCAGCAGCCGCTGATAACGGGTTTTAATAGCCTGCCAGAGTGCCAACCCGAGAGCGATATCGGGGCTAACCTCATCTGAGTGCTCGCCAGCTAAGGCGACTTGATCCACATCATCTAGCTCTGCTCGCCGCGCTGAGAGCCAGTCATCTAACTCAATTAAATATCGACGCATTGCCGCCGGCTCAACACCAACACCTAATGCTCCCGGCGGCGTGGGTGCGCTTACCCCAGGCATTAGCGGTACTTCCTTAACGGTTTCGCCAGCCCAACACCGCAAGCCAAAGCCCCCAATAAGCAAAGCGCTGTCGCCGAAAGCCTTGACACACTGTTGGAATGTAGTCGCTGGTTCACGTCACCAAAGAATGAGTCCAAGGCAGCCGAACTCATTTCTTCGACAGTGGTTATCGCGGTCATGGCGGCAGTAGCGTTGGCAGCAATAAGTTGAGCGTCGCCAGGGCTATCCAGCATGGCTTTATGCGCTTGTTCATAGGCGGTTAATTGTTGGTCGAGTTCATCGGAACCGCCGCCTGCCCTAACTTGGTCGATAGCTGTTTGCCACTGATCTTGGAGCGCCTGCATATCACCCGTTTGGACGATGAATTGTCCGTCAATGTTTAGGGCTTGAGCCAAGTCAACTTGGGTTTGGCTGTATTGCTGCGTCAGCGAATATAGCCCAGATCCTGAGGAAAGTTTATAGCGCGCCGACGATAGCCCGGCATCAGCCACTTGGTAGCCAGCGAAACCGACCATAACCACCGCCGCCAATAAACCAACATTGAATATTCGCCTCGTTAATTTCGCGTGTTTGACGCTGGCAATAATCAAAACCCCCAGCGGTATCACCAGACCCACCCCAACCCAAGTCCAAGGTTTCTGGTCAATTTTGTTTTGCTCGGCCTGGATGAATGTGTCGATGGCAGGAATAACCCCAGAACGTAATTTTTCTTCGCTAGCACTGACGCTAGCAGCTAAATCGACACCTGGCTGCCCCGCCAAGACTACTGTTTGCCCTAACGAGAAGGCATATTCGGTGATTTCGTGGGTGATAGCGGGCAGATGCGCGTCTTGGGCATAATCCTGCCCTTTGCCGGCCACCGCCATAGAAACAGCATCCGCAGCATTCGACAACTCAGCCGAATGATCTAACTGGCCACCCGTCTGGCCACCAGCTAATGAACTTACAGCCAACCCGTCAGCAGCTAACAGCCTAGCCTTAGCCATCTGCACATAGCTGACTTGATGGCCAGTGGCACCAACCTGGTTTACCAACTGGTTGGCGGCGCTAATCGAGACGAATGAGAACACCGCACCCACCAAACAGGCTAGGACGCTAAACACCCGCCACAATGACAAGGATTTGGGCGCTGCTACGGCAGTTTTCACGCGCTTTTTTCGAGCTGGGACGAGACCGCTGCCCTTGGTCTTGCCAGCCGTAAAGGAGGTAGAAAAATTGGTTTTAGTCGTTGTCATCTTCACTGCCCTCTGGATTCGACTGTTTCGCCGCCGCAACCAATTCGTCGCCAGGGGCAGCCTCAGGCACCTTGGCGCCGTAGATATCTTCTGGCGTTAATTCTCTAAGCGCTTCTACACCTGGGTTTTCGATGTCACGCAACCGCCAAGCCTGGTGAGAGACTGCCGCCTCGAAAACATTGCGCGCGAATCTGCCGTTACCGAAACTTTCGTCACGAATCTGCTGGGATACCAACTCAAAGAAAGCCTGTTGACTACCTTCGGCTAGGTCATAATCACCTGAAGAAACTTGGCGCTCAAAGATGGCAAATAATTCCTCATCAGAGTAATCATCAAAATATATTGTCGTCCTGAAACGGCTAGTCAACCCAGGGTTTTCAGCGATGAACTTAGCCATCGGCACTGGATAGCCAGCTACGATAACCACTAAATCATTGCGGTTGTCTTCCATCTCTTTTACCAAAGTGTTGATGGCTTCTTCACCATATTGGTCACCAGATAGCCCGTAAGCTTCATCGATGAACAACACCCCACCGATAGCTGAGGCGCACACTTCAGCCGTTTTCAACGCGGTTTGGCCAAGATAACCTGCCACTAATTCAGAACGGTCAACCTCAACGAGTTGTCCTTTCGACAACAGCCCTAAAGCCTTATAAATGCCAGCCACTAAGCGCGCAACCGTCGTTTTGCCGGTTCCGGGGTTACCAACGAAAACCAGGTGCCTAGTGATAGTGGGCACCTTTAGCCCTGCTTCTTCCCGCAACGCTTGGACGCGCAACACCGCCGCTTGACGGTGAATCTCACTCTTAACTGAATCCAACCCGACAAGCCCATCCAATTCAGCCAACAATTCTTCAACGCTGCGATCGGGTTCTTCTTCTGCTTGAACGGCGGCTTGCGGTTGAATCTCAGTCGCGCCCTCCTGCTGAGTAGCCGGAGTTTCTGGAGTCCTAGCCGCTTGATTAGTATCGAGCACTTCCGTGCCTGAGACTGACAGTGAATTGTCACGCAGCTCAGCTATACGTCGCTGATTTTCCGCCAATCTCCCCAACACATCAGAAAATACCTGGTCAGCTTGGGATTCAAAGCGTCCCATCGCTGCTATCCGATCTGCTTGAGCACCCGCATTAACGTCTAATACGCCCGGCAATAAGTCCATGCCACTTCCTGTAACCAAGCGTTGAGCTTGGGCGGCGCTAGCGGCAGCCGCTAATACTTGCGGGTTGGGCTCACCAAGCCCGCCAGCTTGCAGAGCGACCTCAGCCAATGCGTCAGCGTAAACTGGGGCGAAAGGCGAATTAGCTTCTCGAAGTTCAGTCAGCAAATCACTGGGGCCAACCCGCCAGCGTCTTCCTTTGGTGGCGGATTGGAAAAACTCTTGGGCGTTAGGATCTTGACCCACCTGCCTTGCCCACTCCTTATAGGCTCCGGTTGCGGACTCGGCCACGGCGGCGGCTAATTGTTTAGCTTCGCTCAAGGCTTTTTCTTTGTCCACTCCGGCTGCCTCAACCAGCTCAGTTAACCTATTTAGCGCTTCGGCCAGGCTTGACGGTTTGGTCATCTATCGCTCCACTAATCAATTTCTAACATTCCGGCACCAGATTCCTTAGGCTCATCTACCCTAATCGGCGCCAGCTGACGGCCACCGAATTTGGAATCAAGGAATGCCCCTTGGGCGACTAGCGCTCCAGCGTCTTGACGGTTAGCAGCGTCAGCCATACGCTCACTGGTCAAAGCCAAGAGGTCTAGCTGGTCTATCAATAGCAGCAGCGAAGATTTCCCATTGGCTACCGGACGCGTGTCCGCCCAATCTCTAGGCAACGCCAAGTAGCCATTTAACGACTCTGGCAGATATTCAGTTGCTGTAGCGACAACGGTATATGCATCCGTGCTCGCTAACCCCAGGTTTTCCAATCGCGGCAATATGGTACGCACCAAATGGGTGATTCTAAGCACTCTAGCTAATACCGGCGTAGACACTTTGGCATCTAATGCCAATTGCTCTGCTTGTCTTAGCCCAGCCTCAATTTCGTCGCTAGTCGGCGCGTGAGCCACCGCCATCTCTTCGGGTGGTTGCTCAGGCTTTGGTTTTAACCAGTCGAACAACCCCATAAAATCACAACCTCCGATCTGGTTCCGCAACGTTCAACGGATTTACTGCCACCTCAGTTTCAGCTTTTCTAGCCCGTTCTAGGTAGGCTCGCGACTTGGCAACCTCATTTTCTAGAGTGCCAATAGTGCGAGACATATTGTCGAGTGCAGCCACTTTGAAAGTGTCGATGGAATCCATCGTTTCGTAAATATTCTGGAAAGCTTTTTGCAGCGAATCCAAGCCTACAGTCGCTGAGGCCGCCTGCTCTTGAATGTTGGCCGAGTTCATCTTCAACATTTCCGAGGTGGATTCAATCATTGAAGAAGTAGTTTGGTTGAGCGCGGTAATTTGGTCGAGCACTAACTTCTGATTACCTAAAGCCTGAGCCACCACGACGGCAGTACGCAGCGCCGAGACGGTAGTAGTAGAAGCCCTATCGACACCCTTTATCAATTCGAGGTTGTTCTTGATAATGATGTCAATCGAGAGATAACCCTGAATTGAGACGGCTAATTGGGTAAGCAAATCTTGATGTTTTTGACGCACATAGAACAACACATCTTTAGATAACGTGTCCGCCATTTGCGGGTCACTCATCTTTAATTCAGCAATTTTGGCTGATAATTTCGCATCCAGCTGCTCAGCCATATAAATATATTGGTTCAGCCGCTGCATGGTTTCCCATAGCTGCACTTTCTCCATATTTAACGAGACGTTATCCCTAGTCAGCTCGTCTTGACCGGAGCGTAGCGCGTGCAAAATCGCATTTAACTGTTGTTGGCTGGACTGGTATTTACGGAAGTGGTCTTGGATTTTCTCACCAACCGGGAAAATGCCTAAGATTTTTTTCTGCGGTTTTGTCATTGCTGCCGGATCTAAATCCTCAACAACACGACGCAATTCAACTAAGGTCTGGGAAACTTTTGAAACCTCAGAAATACCGCCAGTATTTATCTCACGCATTGGAGTATCCAATAGTCGATTAGATGACTCAGCAGCGCGACGAATATCGGCGTCACCCATTGAACGCACGGCGTCAGCCTGGGCACTAAATTGGGGGGAACCAGCCTGCTGGCCAGTAATAGCGTCAATGAACTGATTAACCTTGGCGTCTAGCACTGGCTTTTGTTCTTCCGTCACCGGCGGAGCCATTTGCGGCGCCTGCTGGGCTTGCACAGGCTCGGGCGCTGCCGGCGCTTCTAAGGTCAACGCCTGAGCGGGCGGAGCTAACGGCGCGGTAGCGCCAGCCTGAGCGTTCGGGGGTTGTTGTTGACTCATCGATGACTCCTGATTTAGCTAACTATGTATTAGAGATTACCGGCCTGGCAGGCTAACAAAAGTCAAACCACCCCGCCGCCAACAATGTTTTAGGCCGATAAATACAAACGCTGCCTCAATTTACTCTGATTTTGGTAGATAATTGATGAATTAGTTAGGAGCCTTATGTGTACAGCAGTCAAGTGCCCCAAATGCGGTAAAACTACTTGGCGCGGGTGCGGAAAACACGTTGATCAAGTCAAAGCCAAAGTGCCACCAAATCAGTGGTGTGGCCATCAGCTTTAAGTAGGCACTGTCGGAGAGTGAATCTCAACATCAACTTTGACAATCTCAGTAGCAACCTGACTAACGATAGAAAAATTCGGGTTAGGGACGTGACCGGGCACCCAAATTCGGGGGATCTTAGCAAACCGCTTTAGCCGGCCATCAGCCAACACGTTTTCAACCATCACCTTATCGCCGCCAATAACCAACGCGACCAGCTTGTTAGTGCCAATAACCTCATCTGCCGCGCTAACCGCTTTTTGGCTCGCTTTAGAGCTTTGGTTCGCCCGTCGGCGTTGAAAGCGTTGCTGAGACCACCCGCCAGCCTTGGTGCGTCCTTGAACGTAATTCCGCAAGGTGCGGTGGGCAACAATTTTTCCACCCTTAACCAACGCCACAGCGCACGATGCCCGCCTAACTAACACAATCCCGAAGTCTCTAGGTTTTGAAACAAAGGCGGTAAAATCCGCCAAATCGCCACCTGACCAATCAGGCCAACAAGTAGTCAAAAAGGCGCGCCACCCGTCGGGCGCCCCCAACTCAATACCCTGCCCTGATTGAGTAGCCGTCCCTTGACCGTGATTACTGAAGAAACCATCAACCCAATGAGCAACTTTGGTCGGCGCTAGGCGAACTTGCCTGACTCCTGTCGCGTTAGAAATCGATTCGCTCACGTCTTAAGCCTAGAATTATCGTTAGTCCGACGCTGAAATACTCGATAGGCTCAAGGGCAGAGCCAGTTAGCAAGGAGCAATAGTGAGCGGAGACTTAATCGACACCACCGAGATGTACTTGCGGACGGTTTACGAGCTTATTGAAGAAGGCATCGAACCATTGCGGGCACGTATCGTAGAGCGACTTCACCAGTCCAGCCCGACTGTCAGCCAAACCGTTGCCAGACTGGAACGTGATGGTCTGCTAAGCGTAGAAAATGACCGCTCTTTGAAGCTGAGCGAGACCGGATGGCAGCGTTCCGCCAATGTGATGCGTAAACATCGCATCGCAGAATGCATGTTGGAGAAAATCGGTATTGAATGGCAAGACCTGCACGATGAGGCTTGCCGCCTAGAACATGTTATAAGTGATCGTCTGGAAGCCAGACTAGAAGAAATACTGCACTCGCCAGCGTTTTCACCCTACGGAAACCCGATTCCTAGGCAGAAATCTGACCCGGACGCTTTTCGCTTTGGTGCGCAGAAGCTATCAGACGTTCTAGGCACCGAAACCGTTACTGCGCAATTAGCCAGAATTTCGGAATCCGTTCAGGCTGACCTTTCGACAATAACTGCTATCGCTGAGACCGGAATTCGTCCGGGGCGAGTATTCAAAGCCAAGAAGATCAACGACGATTTAGCGTTGGCTGGTTCGGAAGGCCAGGTGCGCGTGGCTCCCGATGTTGCTTACGGACTTTGGTTGAAAAAGCCTGAGCACAAAACTGCCTAAAGTTAATTTAGATCAGCTTGGTCACTAATTGGCTCGGTTTAGTTCGGTAGCGCTGGCGCTCTCGCAGATAGTGGACGCCAGATAAGCGGGCTAATCTTTAATCCATGAGCGTACTTAGTGATACCGAATTAACTCAGCGCGTCCAGCAGGTGCTCGGGCAAACCTATGACGACTTACTGGAATTGGTGAAAATACCGTCCGTAAGTTCCCTGCCAGAACACGATGCAGACGTTGAGGCCACCGCCGATCGGCTAGTGGAAATGCTGAAAGCACTAGATATTGACGAGGTAAAGAAAGTCTGTGCGGGTGGAAAACCGGCTGTCATCGGCCACTTCCACGTTGACGATAAATTGCCAACGGTATTGCTTTATTCCCACTACGACGTCCAACCGACCGGCGATTTAGCGGCTTGGACGTCCGATCCGTTCACCCCAACTGAACGCCACGGACGGCTATACGGACGCGGACCAGCCGACGACAAAGGCGGGTTGGCTAGCCATTTTGGGGCATTACGAGCTTTCAAAGGCAAGTTGCCGGTAAATGTTACCGTTCTCTTCGAGGGTGAGGAGGAACTAGGCTCCCCCACCTTGGCAGCAATCTTGGAACAGCACCGAAAAGAATTAGCTGCTGACGTTTATGTGATCGCCGACTGCGGCAACTGGGCGCCCGGCGAGCCAGCGTTCACCACCACGCTGCGCGGGGTAACCGACCTAGTCATTAAGGTATCCACCCTCGATCATGGGCTACACTCTGGCGAATTTGGCGGCCCACTACCTGACGCTGTCACCACCTTGTGCCGCCTGATTGCCACCCTCCACGACGCGGATGGCAATGTTGCAGTTGCCGGCCTCGTACAATCTAACGACACCGATTTGGATTATTCCGAGGCTCGGCTACGTTCCGAGTCGGGCGTCCTTGATGGGGTGAAATTGCTTGGTTCTGGGCCTATCGGCGCACGCACCTGGTTGAAGCCGTCCATTAGCGTTATCGGCATCGACACTACCTGCATTAAAGACTCCGCAAACCTACTCATTCCCACCGCATCGGCAAAAATTAGTATCCGACTAGCTCCTGGCGATAACAGCAAGAATGTGCTCGACCAAGTTGAGGCTCATCTGCAGGCTCACAATGACTGGGGAGCACACTTGGAGATCACTAGAGGTGAGTCCGCGCAGCCAAGCGTATTGCCGCAAAGCGGACCGGTATATGAATTAGCGAAAGAATGCTGGCAGAAGGCCTTTGGTGTTGCCCCCGTACCGATGGGTACTGGCGGGTCTATCGGAATGATCGCTGATTTCCAGAAAGCTTTCCCGAGAGCCTTCATTTTAGGTTGCGGAGTAGCCGACCCAGATTCCAGAATGCACGGCATAGACGAGTCCTTAACCATTTCTGACTTCGAGAAAGCTTGCCTAGCTGAGGCATTCTTCTTAAACGAGCTTGGCCGCTAAATGCATCCTGACGATGACGCCGCACCTGTTTTTGAGTCTTGGATAGATCGACAGGTGCGGCTTGCCGTCGAACGCGGTGATTTCGATAACCTGCCTGGCAAGGGTAAACCGGTTGATTTAGGCCAGCCTGGCCGAGAGCGTCCCTGGATTGTCGATAGGTTGAGCCGTGAAGATTTAAGCTCCATCTTGCCCACCCCGCTGCTATTACGTAAAGAGAAGGAAAACTTGGCCACCCAACTTGAATCGGTGAAAACCGAGCAGGCCGCCAGGGAAATTATCCAAAATTTGAATCAACGGATAAAGGAATCAAATCTTTCCCCCACCACCCCGCGAATAATTACTGCGCTAGTGGACGAGGAGGCCACCATTAGGGCGTGGCGACGCCAAAGGTGATCCGGCAATACTGCGCTAAAGCGTTCATGCGATAGACTCGCGGGGTGAACGAGGATAGGCCGCATGAAGAGTGCGGAGTGTTCGGTGTTTTCGCACCCGATGAGGACGTCTCGAAATTAACGTATTTTGGGCTTTTCGCCCTACAACATCGTGGCCAAGAATCAGCTGGTATGGCGGTCAGCAACGGTCAACGCATAATGGTGTTCAAAGATATGGGGCTGGTTTCCCAAGTGTTCAACGAAACCACCTTGAATTCGCTAACTGGCCATATCGCTATCGGCCATGACCGCTACTCCACCAAGGGCTCATCGGTTTGGTCTAATGCACAACCCACCTACCGAGCTAAAGATGCCGGTGGTCTAGCGTTGGCTCATAACGGCAACCTGACGAATACCGAAGAATTATCGGCTTGGCTGGCTGAACGCACCGGGGAACAATTACTAAAGACACACATGGATTCCACCTCGGATACCGAGTTGGTTACCGCACTGCTTGCCAGTTTTGATGAATCTGTTGATGAGGCTGCCCATCAAGTGCTGCCGCGCTTAGCGGGTGCATTCTGCTTGGTTTTCATGACGGAAAACGCCTTGTGGGCGGCTCGTGATCGACACGGGGTGCGTCCATTAGTGCTAGGCAGGCTGGAAAAAGGCTGGGTGGTCACGTCCGAAACCTGTGCGCTGGACATTGTTGGCGCAACATTCGTGCGTGAAATTGAACCCGGCGAAATGCTGCGCATCGACGCTAATGGCTTGTCATCCACGAAGTTCGCCGAGGCTGACCCGAAGGGCTGCATTTTCGAGTACGTTTACTTGGCTCGTCCTGATTCAGTGCTGGCAGAACGCCAGATCCAGTCAGTTAGGGTGCGCATCGGTCAGCGTCTAGCCGCCGAGGAGCCAGCCGATGCCGACCTGGTGATGGGTGTGCCGGAATCTGGGGTGCCAGCCGCTCTAGGTTATGCGATGGAATCAGGTATCCCCTATCACACCGGATTGGTGAAAAACTCTTATGTGGGACGTACTTTCATTCAGCCATCCCAAACGATTCGCCAGCTAGGTATTCGCTTGAAACTAAACCCTATTCGGGAAGCCATCAAAGGCAAACGCCTAGTGGTGGTGGACGATTCCATAGTTAGAGGCAATACTCAACGCGCACTAATAAAGATGTTGCGCGCCGCAGGAGCCGCTGAAGTGCATGTGCGCATCTCAAGCCCGCCGGTAATGTGGCCTTGCTATTTCGGTATTGATTTCGCTACCCGAGCCGAGCTAATCGCCCCCGGCATGAACGTAGCGCAGATTTCTACCGCAATCGGTGCTGATTCGCTCGGATTCGTCAGCCTAGACGGGTTGACCGAGGCCGTTGACTTACCCAGCGACGCTCTGTGCAAAGCGTGTTTCGATGGGCGCTATCCCATCCGCATCCCAGATACTGCACCCCAAGTGTGTGGCGAGTGACTAAGGAGAAAGATGAAGAATTCTTATGCCAAGGCCGGGGTGGACGTTCAAGCCGGTGAACGCGCTGTCGAATTAATGAAGGCTCACGTTGCCCGCGCAACTCGCCCAGAGGTAATGGGCGGTCTTGGTGGTTTCGCCGGACTTTTCGATGTCTCCGCATTGAAGAAATATCGACGTCCTATTTTGGCCACCAGCACGGACGGTTGCGGCACCAAGGTGGCTATCGCCCAAGCAATGGGTCGATATGACACTATTGGCTGGGATTTAATCGGCATGCTCGTTGACGATCTGGTGGTGGTAGGCGCTGAGCCTTTGTTCGTCACCGACTACATCGCTTGCGGCAAGCTGTTTCCTGAGCGGATAGCAGATATTGTCTCAGGCATTGCCCAAGCCTGTCACGAGGCCGGTGCGGCGTTAATTGGTGGAGAAACCGCCGAGCACCCCGGTTTGATGGCCGAAGATGATTTCGATGTGGCTGGCGCTACCACTGGTGTAGTCGAGGCCGACGAAATGCTTGGGCCTGACTTGGTCACACCTGGCGACAAATTAGTTGCCATGGCTTCATCTGGGTTGCACGCCAATGGTTATTCGCTGATCCGTAAAGTTTTCAAAGACGCTGACCTGCAATCTCACGTGGACGAATTAGGGAAAACTTTAGGCGCTGAATTACTCACCCCAACCAGGGTTTATGCCCAAAAACTGCTGGCCATGATAGCGGCGGTCGAAATGCATGCTGCCAGCCACATCACCGGTGGCGGGCTAGCAGCTAACCTAGCTAGGGTGCTGCCCGCCGGATTAGGCGCAAATATTGAGCGCGACACCTGGCAGTTGCCACCCATCTTCGATGTGGTGGCTAAAACTGGCTCGATCGCTTTGGACGATTTAGAGCAAACCCTAAATATGGGGGTCGGGATGATCGCCGTCGTAGCTGACCAGGATGCAGATAAAGCGGTAGCACAGTCTAATGCAGCTGGCATTCCAGCCTGGATTGCCGGCACTGTAACTAAGTCGAATAATGTGACATTAGTTGGCAAATATCGGTGATTATTCACAAAAAATCAAGAAATTTGTCTTCTTTTGGGGCGCGCGTTGGATACCTTAAGCCTCATTGGGTAGTCTTGGACGCACGAAAGAAATATTCACATTCCGCGGCCTAGCCGCGAGACAAAGAGCGAGGGGGTCGACCCAATATGGGGCGCGGCCGTGCAAAGGCAAAGCAAACCAAGGTAGCCCGGAGACTGAAATACAGTTCCGTAGAGCCTGATCTTGCCTCTCTTGAACGAGAGCTGCGAGGCGAACCACCGGTAGAAGACATCTACGACGAAGTTCCGTCGCAGTATGAAGAGATAGCTGCTCGCTACAACCAAGACGATGAAGAAGTCGATTTCGACGACTATGATCGCCGCTGACCATGTGGACGCCTGACCGGATGCTGCCTGATTTTCAGGCATGCACTTGGGAAATTGCGGATGCTAAGTTCGCCGATGGTGAACCAACCGATAAGGCATTGACCGCAACCCTGGTTAGACGTCGGCCACCTGCCTCAAAGCGGGCGGTGCTTTATATTCATGGTTGGGATGACTACTTCTTCCAACGGCAGCTAGCTGACTACTGGGTGAATGCCGGTTACGATTTTTATGCGTTAGATCTACGCCGTTACGGACGTAATCTGACGCGAGGATTGTTAGCCGGCTATATCACCCGTCTCAGCGACTACTACACCGAGATGGACGAGGCTTTCGTCAGGATAAAAGACGAAGGACACGACAAGATCACCATCATGGGGCACTCGACTGGCGGGTTAATCACCAGCTTGTGGGCCAATGACACTGAATACGAGCTAAACGGGCTAATCCTAAACTCTCCGTGGCTGGACATGATGGGCTCACCAGCAATGTGGACAGCGCTTAAGCCATTGGTAAACTCAGTGGCTCGACTGCAACCAACAACTGCCATACAGATAACTGATTATGGGCATTACCGAGCCAGCCTAAACAAAACTGGGGATTGGGGTATTGACCCTAACTTCAAATCACACCCGGCTTTTATCGTCCGTTTTGGTTGGGGCAAGGCAATACTTAAAGGCCAAGAGCGAGTAGCGAAGGGCTTAGATATAGACACACCAGTGTTGGCCATGATGAGTACCCGCTCGGTTAATCCCACAAAAAACTGGGATGATGCCTACCTAAGCGCAGACACCGTCCTAGACGTTGAGCGCCTAGCCCCGGCGTCCATTAAGCTCGGAAAATTGGTAACTCTGGCTCGTATTGAGGACGGTATGCACGATCTGGTGCTATCTCGCAAACCTGTTCGGGAAAATGCTTATCGTCAAATCACCAGGTGGGCTAAAGCCTACCTATAAGGCCTAGCCAGCTAGAACGACAGCAGAGTTAGCACCAATACTAAGGGTGTCACCCTGGAACGCTGCTTTGCCCCACAGTGCCAAAATTTCTGCCTTGGCTTGCGGCAATGTTGCTGAGCGATCGCCTGGGCAAATCACTACCGTAAAATTGTTACAGCGCATTCGCAGCCAGTCCTCACCGTAATCAACCTCTGGCAACCCTGCCGGTTTTAGCTGGTCACGCAGCTGAATCAAGCGGCGATACCAATTGAGCATTTCTTGGTGATCTTGCCCCTCAAGTTCATCCCAATCGAGTTTGGAATCTAGGAAGGTCTGCTCATTTTGCGGGTCTGGCACCTCGTGGTTTTGCCCATAGATTTCTTCCCAACCGTGAGAGCTGAATTCTTCCAGCCGCCCTTGGCTTACCGCCTGGCCGAGTTTCTCGTCATGGTCGGTGAAGAATTGAAAACGTCCTTGACTTGCCCACTCCTGACCTTGAAAAAGCATCGGGGTATAAGGCGATAGCAACACTAGGGCAGCGCCAGCAGCACTAGCCCCCGAGGGTAGTTTTTCTTCTGGACGATCTCCTTGCCCACGATTTCCAACTTGGTCATGGTTTTGGGTGAAAATAACGAAGCGGGATCGATCCACCTGGTCGGCAACTTTTGCACCCCACAGTTGTTCACGGAAGGTTGAATAACTCCCGTCATGGACGAAAACGCTGGTCACCGCCTTAGCTAGGGTCGCTGGGTCACCAAAATCAACGTAATAGCCAAATGTTTCCTGGGTTAGATAGGAATGCAGCGCGTGATGAATGTCATCGTCCCATTGCCCATCAATTCCTAAGCCACCTTCGGCTCTGGGCGCCACTAATTTCGGCTGATTCAAATCAGATTCGGCTATCAACGTGAACGCTTTACCTAATTGTTTTTCCAACGTATCTACCGCTTGGGATAACTCAGCCAAAATGTGTGTATCCGAGTGGTCGATTAGGGCATGGACAGCATCTAAACGCAATGCATCTATATGGAAATCGCGTAGCCAACGCAGTGCTGCCTCAATGATGAACGCCCGTACCCCTTGGCTGCCGGCGTCATCTAGGTTAATCGCGTCACCCCACGGGGTTTGATATTTGTGGGTCAAATACGGCGCAAAAGTCGGAGCGTAATTTCCTGCTGGGCCGAAATGGTTATAGACGACATCCAGACACACAGCTAACCCGCGTTGGTGGGCGGCGTCAACGAAACGTTGCAAGGCCGCCGGACCGCCATAAGATTCTTGCACCCCATACCAGTAGACACCGTCATAGCCCCAACCGCGTTCGCCAGGAAAACACGCTACTGGCATCAACTCGACAGTTTTTACCCCAAGCTCAACAAGATAATCCAGCTTGTCGATAGCTGCATCTAGGGTGCCGGTAGGAGTGAACGTGCCGATGTGTAGCTCGTAGATGACGTCACCTAACACCTTTGCGCCAGACCAATTTTCGTCCCGCCACCGATATTTGGCGGGGTCGAATACTTGGGAGGGACCGTGGACTCCCCAAGGCTGGGCAGCGCTACGCGGGTCAGGCAGGGGCTGGTGACCGTCTATGCTGAGCAGATAATTCGTGCCCGCAGCCAATTCGGTAACAAAATAGCCATCGCCTGCGGGACGCATATCCTTAAGTCTTGCCCCGCAAAGCTCAGCTTCAGTTAGCGGGCACTCAAGGATAGTGCCAGGCGCTAGCGGATCGACTATCACCACCTGGGCGCGATTCGCATTCGGTGCCCACAATTTCACGTTCATGTGGTCATCCTAACCACTTGTACTAGGAGATTTTCTCCAACACTGCGCAAGGGTATTCGGCTAGTAGATCACCCAAAACGGTCTCACCGCCAGGCAATTCTCGGCCAGTTAGGACGTCTTTCCATTGGCCTAAGGGCAAAACGACAGTGTGTGTTTGCAAATCTGGCTGCGCTCTATAAAGCCGCTCAGCGATAGTGACGACCTCATCATCACCGCGTGCAAAACACACCACATGACCAGTAGAAGCGGCCAGTGCACGGTAGCTAGCTTTTTCACCGACGAATACTTCCGGACGACGTTGACGAAGCCTCAAAATTCGCGAGGTGACAAGCATTTTTTCTTCAGCCAAATTTTCTGGATGTCGCTCGTCAACAGTAGCCAGCAACCGAGTTAACCCGTCGAAATCTGCCGGACGACGGTTATCAGGGTCAACCAAATAGTTTTGAGTGGTTTCGCAGGTATTAAAGTTGTCGGCCACCCCTGGGCAAGTTAACTGGATTGCCTTGCGGGAAAGGATAGCTAACCTGGCTGCCGGAGCAGTTAAGTCGTACCAGTCTTGAAGGATTTGTTTAACCTCATCGCTGGCGTAAATCTCATCGATTTGGGAGCATAACTGTTCCTCAGATTGGGTGTCTGGTTCAGTCCAGTTTGTCCACAGTTTTTGTTCCCTAGACGCTTTGACTAGGTATTCTTTCAACCGTTCGGCTGCTATCGGGCCGTCATCCATCCAAGTGCCAACTAAGGTTTGCCACAAGAAGTTCTCGGTATTCGGGTCGATGTCCTCGACGTGTTCATGCAACTGCTTGACGGTAGCTCGCCATTGTTCGGCGTACTGGCTGAGCACACCAATGCGTTCGCGCACATCTTCAGAACGCTTATTATCGTGGGTCGAACCACACGTCATGGAAGCCGGCCAATCAGTAGCCATCTTGGCGCACCAGTCGTGGAAATCGTCTGGGGCTAACGACCAGGTGGCTGGCGCCCCACCCACCTCATTTAGCGCGATCAACTTGGAATAACGATAGTAAGTAGTATCTTCAACACCCTTAGCTGTAGTAGCGCCGCAAACCTGCTGGAACCGCACCACCAGCTCGTCACGTATTTGCTGTTGAGCTCTTGACTGTGAACCAACTTCACGTCCTAGCACCAGATCAACAACCACTTTCAAGGTATCCACCAGATTCGCATCTAACCTAGTTTCGGCGATCTTCGCGGCACGGTTAATCAACTCGACAGCTAGCTCGGGAGCTTCTTCGCCAGGCACCACATAGGCGCGGTAGCGGTCTACAGCGATCACTAATTCAGTAATGCATTGCTGAATCCACGAGTGGGTGTGGTCGCGCAACATAATGTCATCGTGGCAAATTTGATAGGCCAAATCGGCAATCCGGTAAACCTCGGCCATCAACGAGCCAGTAGCGATTTCACGTTTTGCTTCTTCAATAAGCGTTGGCAACGGCTCAGTGATAGCCCCAAGGTCGTGGACGACACCAGCCATCTCATTTTGACCGGCTGGGTCAATCTGTAATTGTGAAATCCGCCAAGAGGCGTCATAGCCGGTAGTGCCAGCTATTGGCCAATCATCAGGTAGCTGCTCGCCTGGCTCTAAGATTTTTTCGCCAACAATCCACGCCCCACCGCTGGCTAGGGATAATGCTCGCATATAACCGCGCGGGTCAGCTAGCCCGTCAGGATGATCGATTCTGAAACCATCAATATGGCCATCGTTAAATAACTCGAATAAAAGCGCGTGAGTCGCTTGGAAAACCTCTGGGTCTTCCACTCGTACAGCAAGAAGAGTGTCTACATCAAAGAATCGTCTAAAGTTTAGTTCTTCATTGGCAATCTTCCAGTAAGCCAGCCGGTAATACTGTTTAGCTAGGCATTCTGGCAGTGGAAGGGTTTCGGTGCCGGCGCGCAACGGGAAAACGTGGTCAAAGTATTTAAGTACATTCTGGGGTCCCTCGTCCTCAAAGCCAGGGATAACCATAGTTTCGCGGGTGATTTGACCATTTGCGATGACGGTACCGATACGCTCCCCGAGGAAGGGCATCAACATGCCATCACCATCATCCGTACCATCAAACCAGTCAGCGTATTCCGAGGCCGGGCCTTGCTTCAAGACCGACCACAATGCCTTGTTGTGATAAATCGGGGTAGGCACACCCATATGGTTAGGGACAACATCAACTATTACGCCCATACCACGCTCGTGAGCCGCAATGGCCAGCGCCTCAAAGGCTTGCCGTCCACCTAACTCCGCACTGATTTGCGTAGGGTCAACGACGTCATAACCATGGGTGGATCCAGGCGCAGCCTGAAAGATTGGCGACAAATAAATGTCCGTTACGCCTAGACGTTGTAAGTAGTCAAGAGATTCGCGAGCCTTATCAAAAGTCATGTCAGCACCGAGCTGAATACGGTAGCTCGACACCGGAGTTCGACGTTCATTAGCTGGCAAGTGATGATATTCCATAACACTCCTAGGCTACCTTGAGCCAAGACGAGACGCGCCTGCGGCCTGATTTGTTGGCAACTCGCAGTCGAAAGTTAGCTTGAAATGGCCAATAATTGACGGTGGACGCGACCGCTGTAAACCTTTCCAGATGCTGAGGCGGTAAATACTCTTGGCCGCACATCTTGGCTAACCAACTCGTCAATAAGCTCAGTTAGCTGAGTATTTCGCCGCTTTAATACCTGTATTTGGTCACCCAATTCGATAATTCTTCTAATCCCATTTAAGTTGATGCCTTCATCCTGGCTAAGGCGTTGCACTAAACGCAGCTTAGCAACATCGTTTGGGCTGTATTTACGTCTCCCATTAGCAGCTCGTCTAGGCACCACCAACCCGATTCGGTCATAGGCGCGCAAGGTTTGGGCATGCATATCAGCTAGCTGTGCGGCAACTGAAACCGAGAAAATCGGCACATCCGGGTCGATGATGTCTGGCAGTTGAGTCATTACTTAACCCCAAATAGCTTTTGGCGAGGATTCTTCTCCCCGGCAGCTTCCTGATATTGACGCAAAGCATCTTTCGCCTTGTCGCTCAACTGTCCGGGCACTTGTACATCTACGGTAACCAGCAGATCACCGCCGGTGACTCCACGTCCACGCACCCGCAGCACCCGCCCGTTAGGAGTACCTGCCGGTAGCCGTAACTTGACGTTAGCCCCACTTAAAGTTGGCACCTCAATTTCAGCTCCAAGGGCAGCTTCGGCAAAGGTGACCGGCACGGTGATGGTTAAGTCTTGGCCGTCACGTCCGAAAATCGGATGCGGATTGACGTGGACTTGGACATAAAGGTCGCCGTCCTTGCCGCCGTTTTCACCTTTCTTGCCGCGTCCTCGAATGCGTAGCCGCTGGCCGTCAGCAACCCCGGCTGGCAAGCGTACTTGCACCACTCGGTCGTTATTTAACCGTCCAGAGCCGTGGCAGGAAGCGCATGGTGATTCAATGACGACGCCTCGCCCGCCGCAATGGGTGCAGGCAGCGCCAGTTAACCCATGCTGGTAGTCAACGCCGGAGCCTTGACAAATATCGCATAATTTCGGCTGCGTGCCAGCTTTAGCGCCGGTGCCCCGACAGGCTGGGCAGGCTTCTTCACTGACTATTCGGACGCCGACGGTAGCCCCGTCGATAGCTTCTTGAAAACCTAAGGTGACAGAACCTTCGACGTCCCCACCGCGCCTAGCCATTTTGGCGCTGCTGCGACGAGAGCCACCAAACATGCCGCCGAAAATGTCGCCTAGCCCTTCGCCACCTTGCATACCACGCAGCAAATCCTCGATATTGCCGTTGAATGTAGTGGTCGTGCCCCCATTTCGCTGGAAATGGAAACCGCCAGGGCCAGACACCCCGAAAGCCCGCTCCGCATCATATTTCTGCCTCTTCTGCGGGTCGCTCAACACGTCATGAGCTTCAGATGCTTCTTTGAAGCGCTGCTCAGCTTTTTTATCGCCGGGATGCTGATCGGGGTGATTATCCCGCGCAATTTTGCGAAATGCCTTTTTTATTTGCTCGGTTTTGGCGTTTTTGGACACGCCAAGCACCTTGTAATAATCCTTACCGTTGTAGTCGCTCACCGTGTCCTCCTTTCGGCGTTCAAATTATTTGATTATTCCTCTTGACTAGGAGATTCGTCTGCCACCTCAGCCGTGGCTGATTGAGTCTCATCGGTGTTTGTCTCAGCCTGGTCAGTTTTAGGCTTGGGCGTAGACTCTTCGCTCTCACCGGTTGGCATTGCCACCACAACCCGAGCTGGACGCAGAGTTTGGTCACCAACCTGGTAGCCAACCTGCATAACCTCGTGTACTTTCGGCTCACCCTCGCCAGCCACCGGCACCTGCATTAACGCTTCGTGTACTAGCGGGTCGAAATCGTCACCAACCTCACCTACACGATGCATGCCGTATTGCCTAGCGACTTTGACGAACTCGTCTGCAGTTAACTTGAATCCGCCCTCTAGCGCATTCATCTTCTCGGCTGCAACGATCGAATCGAAAGCCGGCATCAGATCTCTAAGCAGCGCCTCGATACCAGACTGTCTGGCAACTTGGCGGTCACGATCTACCCGCTTCTTGTAGTTAACATATTCAGCTTGTAGCCGTTGCAAGTCCTCGGTGCGCTCTTTGACTAGCTCTTTTAGCTCACTCAGCTCGTCTACCGGCTCGGGGGCGACTTCGCTTTCCTGCTGGCCGACCTCGCCGGTTTCGTTCTCGAAAGCCTCGCTCATATCTATCCTTTTAGTTTCCGGGTGACCGAGCACGTCGGCCACCCGGATAATTAGTTATTTCTGGTCGTTTTCGTCGTCAACGATTTCAGCGTCTACAACGTCATCATCATTGGCAGATTCCTCACTGGGCGCGCTAGCAGCCTCGGCTTGCTGGGCAGCCTGAGCAGCCTCATAGAACGCCTTGCCCATGGCGGCTGCTTGCTGATCAAGCTCTTCCATGGCTGCCTTAACTTCGTCATCGTTATCGGTGCCCTTTAGGGCTTCCTGCAGCTTGGTTAGCGCCTGAGCAACGGGAGCTTTCTGCTCCTCAGTCAGCTTGTCGCCAGCCTCGTCCAACAATTTCTCGGTACGCAAAGCAACAGCGTCAGCTTGGTTGCGCATCTCCACAGATTCGCGACGCTTGCGGTCGGCCTCTTCATTAGCTTCGGCTTCTTTGACCATGCGATCAATCTCGTCCTTACCAAGTGCGGTACCGCCGGTAACAGTCATCGACTGTTCCTTGCCGGTGCCGGTGTCTTTGGCGTAGACGTGGACGATGCCATTGGCGTCAATATCGAAGGTGACCTCAATCTGAGGGATACCGCGCGGTGCGGGCATAATGCCGGTCAACTCGAAATTGCCTAGAGACTTATTGTCGCGGGCAAATTGACGTTCACCTTGGTAAACCTGAATCATCACCGATGGCTGATTGTCTTCTGCAGTGGTGAACCGCTCTGAACGCTTGGTCGGGATAGTGGTATTGCGCTCGATGATGGTCGTCATCAAGCCACCTTTAGTCTCAATACCCAAGCTCAGCGGGGTAACGTCTAGCAATAAGACATCTTTCAGCTCACCCTTCAGCACGCCGGCCTGCAAGGAAGCGCCAAGAGCTACCACTTCGTCCGGGTTGACTGTCTTATTCGGTTCTTTGCCACCAGCCAGCTCCTTGACTAGGTCTTGGACGGCTGGCATGCGGGTAGAACCACCGACGAGAATCACTTCGTCAATATCGCTTACCGAAACTTTGGCATCGGAAAGCACAGCCTGGAATGGGGCGCGAGTACGCTCTAGCAGGTCATTGGTCAAACGCTGGAACTCGGTGCGAGTCAGTTTCTCTTCCAGGTGTAGCGGGCCGTCAGCTCCAGCAGTGATATACGGCAGGTTAATCTCGGTTTCTTGTAGCTGAGACAGCTCAATCTTGGCGCGCTCGGCGGCATCTTGGAGACGCTGGCGAGCCATCTTGTCCTTAGATAAATCAATGCCATGCTTGGTCTGGAATTGCTTGACTAAGAAATCAACAATGCGCTGATCCCAGTCGTCGCCGCCCAGTCGGGGGTCACCCTTAGTTGCGCGCACCTCGAATACGCCGTCAGAGATGTCCAGCAATGAGACGTCGAAGGTGCCGCCACCTAGGTCGAATACCAAAACGGTGTGTTCAACATCGCCCTTGTCTAGGCCATAGGCTAAAGCTGCTGCGGTCGGCTCGTTGATAATACGGTCAACAACCAGACCAGCGACTTCACCGGCTTCTTTTGTTGCTTGACGTTCGGCGTCGCCGAAATATGCCGGCACGGTAATGACAGCGTTGGTGACTGGCTCACCAAGATAGGCTTCAGCGTCCCTCTTCAGCTTTTGCAGCACATACGCGCTGATTTGCTGAGGACGGTAGTCCTTGCCATCAATGTCAGTCTTCCAGTCAGTACCCATATGGCGTTTTACAGACCGGATAGTGCGATCTGGGTTAGTGACTGCTTGACGCTTAGCTACCTCGCCGACTAGCACCTCGCCGGTCTTCGTGAAGGCAACAACCGAAGGTGTCGTGCGGGCGCCTTCGGCGTTGGGGATAACAGTCGGCTCGCCGCCCTCAAGGACAGCTACGACTGAGTTGGTAGTGCCGAGGTCAATGCCTACTGCACGAGCCATGGTTTCCTCCTATATGTTTAATTCCTATTCCAAAAACTCAAACTTGAGCTTGATTCACTCAACTTCTCAACTTGAGTCTATTAGGCTCAACTATAAAAGGCAAAGCATTATTCCCGCTGATTGTGGAAAACTATTCGCCCTATTTAGGGCACGCCACACAGGACGCAAAAGAGAGAAAACTAGATCTAGCTGTGCGGACGCAGCAGTGGGTAAAGAATCGTCTCGCGAATACCAACCTGGGTAAATAGCATCAGCAGTCTGTCGATACCGATTCCCAAACCGCCCATCGGTGGGCAACCCTGCTCTAGGGCAGCCAAGAAATCTTCATCCAACTGCATAGCTTCTTGATCTCCAGCAGCAGCCGCCAATGATTGTTCGGTTAGCACTTCACGCTGAATAACAGGGTCAACCAACTCGCTGAATCCAGTACCGATCTCAACCCCGTTAATCATTAGATCCCAGGCTTCGACAAGACCAGGCTGGCTGCGGTGCGGGCGGGCTAGCGGCTGGGCGACAGCCGGAAAATCACACACGAAAGTCGGTTGGATAAGGTCTTTCTCAACCGTCTCTTCAAAGAGTTTCATCGCTAATTTGCCATCAGAAACATGATCATCAAAATCAATGTCTTTGGCTTCCAACAGCTCAATTAGGCGTTCACGACTCGTGTCAACGGTAATTTCTTCACCTAATTTTTGGCTCAAAGTTGGATAGAACGGCACCCATTTCCATTCAGCATCCAGGTCAATGACCACACCACTGGCCAATGTGATTTGCCTAGAACCGAGGGCGTCAGCCGCGTCAAGAATGATTTGCTTAGCCACCTCGGCGATCGTCGTTTGATCACCCCAAGATTCATAGGCCTCCAACATGGTGAACTCTGCCGAGTGAGTAGAATCAATGCCCTCATTTCTAAACACTCGGCCAATCTCGTAAACCCTGTCGGTACCGCCAACCATGGTGCGCTTTAGATATAGCTCCAAGGCGATACGTAGCGTCATATCAATATCGAAAGCATTGAGATGAGTGTTGAATGGTCGCGCCGCAGCCCCACCATGAACCAACTGCAAAATCGGGGTTTCAATCTCGATGAAACCCTTATCGTCAAGGGTTTTGCGCAACGATTTAGTCACTGCAGAACGTAACCGCACCATCTCGCGAGCTTGCGGGCGCATAATCAAATCGTTATAGCGTTGCCTGACTCGAGATTCCTCGGACAACTCCTTATGCATAGTCGGCAGTGGACGCAGCGCCTTGGACGCCATACGCCACTGGGTCGCCATTACGGATAATTCACCGCGCTTTGATCTGGTGATAAAGCCCTTCACCCAAACGAAGTCACCAAGATCAACATCTGATTTCCATTCAGCTAGCGCCTCTTCGCCGATATTGGCTAGCGAGATCATCACCTGCAGCCGTTCCCCATTGCTTTGCGGGGTAAAACCATCCTGAAGGGTGGCGAAACATAGCTTGCCGGTGTTGCGGACGAAGATCACTCTTCCGCCGATCTCTACAACCTCGTCTCGAACCTCTTCGCCATCGCTTAGCAAGTCGTCCCATTTACGTCTAATGTCAACAAGCCGATGGCTACGGCGCAAATCCACTGGATAAGCCTGCTTACCAGCAGCTAGCAAACGGGCACGTTTTTCTAGGCGCACCTTTTGCTGCTCAGAAAGATCATGTTCGAGGCTCGTTGAATCATTCACGCGCTCAAGGTTACCTGGCCAGAAGCCACGGTGTCATTTACCAGACCAGACCCCAGAAATTTAGGCGCCACATATTTCTCGTTAATAGCCCATAAAGGTGACCTGCTGGTGCGCGTCAGAGTTGATGCTCTAAATCATTAGGCTTTTGGCTGGCGGGCGTAGGTTAGTTAGAGCCTAAGTGACGACCTCTTAGAATTTCGGAGAGCAATATGCTTACCAAATTGATAAATACTTATATCCGCCCCTTTTGGGGGTATGTCGTCGGCGCCTTGATTGGCCAACTCATTGCCGTCACAGCTTCACTGAGCTTACCGAATTTGAATGCCCGAATCATTGACGAAGGCGTAGCCAAAGGCGATATTGGCTATATCTGGGCGCGCGGTGGATTGATGTTAGCAATCTCGGCTCTGCAGGTTTGCGCTCAAGCATGCGCAGTATTCATGGGGGCTAACGCTGCTATGAAGCTAGGCCGCGATATCCGCAAAGCAGTTTTCGAACACACACTCAACTTTTCTCGGCGCGAAATGAACGAATTTGGCGCACCATCGCTTATCACCCGCTGTACGAACGACGTCCAGCAAGTACAAATGCTGGTTTTCATGACCTGCGCAGTAATGATAGCGGCACCGCTGACCATGATTGGGGGCGTGGTGATGGCGCTGCGCGAGGACGTGGTGTTAAGTTGGGCGATTCTGGTGGCGGTCATCGTCTTAGGCATACTGGTGGGGTTGATTGTGTGGCGAATATCGCCACTTTTCCGTGCCCAGCAAAGCAAAATTGACGCATTGAACGACGTAGCGAGAGAACAAATTTCTGGCGTGCGGGTGATTAGAGCTTTCGTACGTGAAGCCGATGAACGCGCCCGCTTCGATATCGCAAATACCGACTTAATGAAATTAGGCATACGGATCGGCACCCTATTTGCCCTGTTATTTCCTGGGGTTTTCCTGGTGATGAATCTCTCCCAAGTCGCAGTTATGTGGTTCGGCGCTCATCGCATTGATTCTTCGACAATGCAGGTTGGTTCGCTAATCGCTTTCCTCACCTATCTGATTCAGATTCTCATTAGCGTCATGATTGCCACGATTATGGTGTTGATGGCCCCAAGAGCCTCGGTTTGCGCCACCCGCATAATGGCAGTGCTAAAGCAAGAATCTTCAGTGGTTTGGGTTGACAAGCCTGCCGCCGAAACGGATGGCGCCGAAGTGGCTTTCGAAGACGTTACCTTTAGTTATCCGGGCGCTGAACGTCCAGTATTAAGCGATTTAACATTCACCTTAAAACCAGGCACCACAACGGCACTCATCGGCTCCACCGGGGCTGGCAAAACGACTCTGGTTAATTTAATCCCCCGACTTTTTGACGTCAGTGCTGGACGAATCACCATCGGCGGCACCGACATCCAAGACATGAGCGCCGACCAACTTTGGTCAAAAATTGGTTTAGTGCCGCAAAAGCCTTATCTATTTAGCGGGACGGTGGCATCCAATTTGCGCTACGGCGACCCACAAGCCAGCCCTGAGGAGATGTGGGCTGCACTTGAGGCTGCGCAGGCCGGATTCGTCCGAGATTTAGACGGACAACTTGAAGCGTCGATAGCCCAAGGAGGTACTAATGTTTCCGGCGGCCAGCGGCAGCGGCTGTCAATCGCCAGAGCATTGTTGAAGAAAGCTGATATCTACATATTTGATGATGCTTTCTCAGCATTGGACGTAGCTACTGATAAGGCAGTGCGAGCCGGAATAAAACCTCTCACCCGAAAGGCAGCGGTGTTAATCGTTGCCCAACGCATCTCGACGATTACCAGCGCCGATCAGATAATCGTCCTTGATCATGGACGTATAGAAGCTATCGGCACCCACGCACAGCTACTTGAAACCAGTAAGACTTATCGAGAAATTTACTCCTCCCAAAATGATGAGGTGGCGGCATGAGCCAGCGCAGCGCAAATCAGCGACCAAGAGCACCCCGTCACGGCGGTATGGGACGGGTCGCCACCGAGAAAGCCATCACCTTTTTCCCCAGCCTAAGAAGGCTGCTAGCCATCTTAAAACCGGAGCGGGCAATTCTTATCACCGTCACCGCTATCGGCATAGTTTCAGTGCTATTCAACGTCGTGGCGCCGAAGATTCTGGGGCGCGCAACGGACGTAATTTTCGCTGGCTTAATTGGCAAGAATCTGCCACCCAACGCCACTAAAGAGCAGGTGATTGCCGGTTTGCAAGCTGAGGGTCAAGACCGGTTGGCCGACATGCTTTCGGGTATGGAAATAACTCCTGGCGTAGGTATTGATTTCGACGTGCTCGCAAAGATTCTGCTGCTGGCGGGTGGCCTTTACCTGCTGTTTTCACTGGGTTCATTTATTCAACGTTTGCTACTGAATCGCGCCGTTCAGCGTTCTGTCTATCGCATGCGCTTAGAGTTACGCGCCAAACTCGACCGGCTGCCACTGTCCTATTACGACAAACAGCCGCGCGGAGAATTATTGAGCCGTATCACCAATGACATCGATAACATCACCCAAACTCTCCAGCAGTCCTTAGACCAACTTCTACTTGCGGTGCTGACGCTGCTAGGTGTTGGAGTGATGATGTTCACCGTTAGCTGGCAGCTGGCTGTGCTAACTATTCTCATTGTCCCGTTGGCTGCCTTGTTGTCTGCACTGATCGGTAAATTTGCTCAGCGACAATTCGTCAAGATTTGGGACACCACCGGAAAACTAAATGGTCAGGTCGAAGAAGCTTTCACCGGGCATGATCTGGTGAGAGTATTTGGACGCCGGGCTCAAGTTGCCCAACGATTCGCCGAAACTAATGACGAACTTTGCCAGGCTAATTTGAAAGCTCAGTTTCTTTCTGGGCTGATAATGCCGGTAAATACCTTCGTCGGCAACCTGAATTACGTAGTAATAGCGGTAGTTGGAGGCTTGAGAGTAGCTAGTGGCCAAATGCCTTTAGGTAATGTTCAAGCCTTTATCCAATACTCGCGCATGTTCACCCAACCGATGACACAGATCGCTTCAATGACTAATTTGCTGCAATCAGGAGTGGCTAGCGCAGAGCGGGTCTTCCAAGTATTGGACGCAGAAGAGGAATCCAGCCACACTAGCAACACATTGCCAACAAAGATTTCTGGTGAGGTTCGCTTTAATGACGTCAGTTTCTCTTATCTTCCAGAGCGTAAACTGATCGAGAACTTGTCGCTGTGCGCTAAACCTGGTCACAGCGTGGCAATTGTTGGGCCAACTGGCGCTGGCAAAACTACGTTGGTCAATTTGCTGGAGCGTTTCTACGAAGTAGATGCTGGCACTATCACCATTGACGGTGTTGACATCAGCTTTGTTGACCGCCACCAATTGCGTCACCACCTGGGCATGGTGCTGCAAGATACGTGGCTATTCAAGGGCACGATTCGCGAAAATATTGCTTACGGAAAACACGGGGCGAGCGATGAAGAAATAGTGCAAGCCGCCAAAGCTGCCTACGTGGACAGGTTTGCCGAACATTTACCCGGCGGCCTGGATACTGAGATAGCTGACGGTGGCTCTAATATTTCGGCTGGCGAAAAACAGTTAATAACCATAGCGCGCGCATTCATCGCCGACCCGGACGTGCTGATTCTCGATGAAGCCACCTCATCAGTAGACACTCGAACAGAGGTGCTGGTGCAACGAGCCATGAATCAATTGCGTGCCGGACGTACCGCTTTCGTCATTGCCCACAGGCTGTCTACCATTCGCAATGCGGACACCATAGTGGTGATGGAAAATGGAACCATCGTCGAACAAGGCAACCACAAAGAGCTGCTAGCAGCTGGCGGACATTATTGGCGGCTGCACGAAGCACAATTCGCTGGCAACGAGATTTAGCATTGACAAAAACGCACAAGAGTTATCGTCTTGTGATAGCGATTTTTAAGCGCTTCGGCCAAGCTGTTTGAAGTTAACGAAAAAGGTAACTAAATCTTTGGGCTGAAACGCGCATTCCAGTTAGGCACTTTGAGAAGAGATTGGCCAGAATAGAGACATGAGCCCCAAATTAATTGCCGACAGATACCGGCTTGATTCCATGATCGGTAGGGGGTCTGTAGGTGAAGTTTGGCAAGCTCAAGATATTCTTCTGCAACGCACAGTAGCGGTGAAACTCGTCGATTTGGAGGCTAATGACGATTCCACAGTGCCGGAGAGATTCCGTCGCGAAGGAGTTGCAATTGCGGGGCTGAACCACCCCAATATCGTCAAGGTTTATGACACGGGCACCGATGGCTCTACCGCTTTCTTGGTGATGGATTTACTGTCTGGACCGAATCTGTCAACACTAGTGCGCGAGGCCGGCCCGCTAGACTACACCAGCGGTTTGCAGATCCTTTCTGCGGTAGCCAGCGGTTTGCAGGTGGCTCACGATTCCGGCATCACTCACCGAGATGTCAAACCTGCCAATATCGTCTTGACCGCCCCGAAACAACCAGATGGAGCCTTACCGGATCTAATAGACGAACCTGCCAAAGGGCTCCCTGTTCTCGTTGATTTTGGTATCGCTCGATTAATGAACGAAACTGAAACCCAATTAACGGGAGTGGCTACGGCTATTGGTACAGCCGCATATATGTCACCCGAACAAGCCATGAATAAAACAATCGGCCCAGAATCCGATATTTATTCACTAGGTTGCGTGGCCTATTTCTTATTTGCTGGACGCCCGCCTTTCGCCGGCGATTCATCGGTGGCGGTCGCTCACGCCCAAGTTTATGACGACCCGCTACCGCTAACCGATTTACGTCCTGACGCTCCTTTGGCATTGGATGCCCTCTTGAGCAGGATGTTGTCTAAGAAAGCCAATGAACGTCCTAGTGCAGCTCAGGCCAGCCAAGAGATGGCAGCTATCGCTGCTGATCCGTCCATCACTCCACGCTATAAAGCCACCGAAACGATACCGGCGACTAATTCAAGGCGAGCAGCACTGGCTCCGAAAATTCTAATCGCGGTCATCATCGCGATGTTATTGATTTTGTTGGCGTTAGGCTGGCTTCGTCCTGGAACAAGCCCCGAGCCGGTACCGACCGTCACCTTGACTCAAACTCAGACGCAAACCGCCACCCAGAATCAAACTCAAGCGCCTACTAACGACCAGTTGGAGCCAGAGATCGTACCTGCACAACCGCATTATCCGCCGGCGCCGGCCGAGACTAGCGCAGCTGAACCAACCCAGAGCAATACGCCAGAAAATGGACGCTCTGACGAAACAACATCAACCGCTACTAATGTCAGCACAGAAAGCGGAGCGCCCAGATAAGCGAACCGCAATTATTGTGCGCACCACCTAGGAGCGAAAATGAAGGGTCACTTATCAGACATCTACGAGCAAATCATCGCCCGCAACCCTGGTGAAGCTGAGTTTCACCAGGCGGTTAAGGAAGTTTTTGAATCTATCGAGCCGGTCATTGACCGCAGCCCGCAATATACTGATGCGGCAGTCTTGGAGAGAATCTGCGAGCCAGAGCGTCAAATCATCTTCCGGGTACCGTGGGTTGATGATTCCGGCAAGGTACAAATCAACCGTGGTTTTCGGGTTGAATTTAACTCGGCGCTTGGCCCCTACAAAGGTGGCTTGCGTTTCCACCCGTCCGTTTATCTAGGCATTATCAAGTTCCTAGGTTTCGAACAGATCTTCAAGAATTCATTAACGGGTTTGCCGATGGGTGGAGCTAAAGGTGGCTCCGATTTCGACCCTCATGGCCGTAGCGATGGTGAAATTATGCGTTTCTGCCAGTCGTTCATGACGGAGTTAGCTCGCCACATCGGCCCGCAGACGGACGTGCCGGCTGGCGATATTGGGGTTGGCGGACGCGAAATTGGCTATCTATTTGGCCAATACCGTCGTATCACTAATCGCTATGATGCGGGTGTGCTGACCGGGAAGGGTATTACCTGGGGCGGTTCGCTGGCCCGCACTGAAGCCACTGGCTACGGCCTGGTGATGTTCACTCAGCGAATGCTGCACGCTAACAAGATGGATTTGGACGGGTTGACGGTGGCTGTGTCCGGGTCTGGGAATGTAGCTATTCACGCTATTGAAAAGGCTCAATCTTGGGGAGCCAACGTTGTTTCATGCTCAGATTCGTCCGGTTTCGTTTACGACGCTAACGGCATCAACCTTGAAGTGCTGCGTCAAGTGAAAGAGATCGAGCGCGGACGCGTCAGCGACTACGCTCAGCGCACTGGCGCCGAATTTTATGCTGGCAAGCGTCCTTGGGGTCTGAAAGTGGACGTTGCACTGCCTTGCGCCACCCAAAATGAACTCGAGTTGGACGATGCGAAAGCCTTAATAAATAACGGCACAAAGGCCGTTGTAGAGGGCGCGAATATGCCGACCACCCCAGAGGCAATCGCGGCTTTGCAAGACGCCGGGCTGCTGTATGCCCCCGGCAAAGCCTCGAATGCTGGCGGGGTAGCTACCTCTGGTCTGGAAATGCAACAAAATGCTTCCAGAGATTCTTGGACTTTCGAGTACACAGAGGAGAAGCTGGCAAAGATCATGGCTAATATCCATGACACCTGCGCCGAAACTGCTGAGGAATATGGTCGTCCCGGCGATTACATGGTTGGCGCAAATATCGCTGGTTTCACCAAAGTAGCTGACGCTGTTATAGCTCAAGGTTTAATTTAAGGACTAGTTGTTGGGTCTGGTCAGGCAGCGGCCAGACCCAACATTTAACTAAACACCTAGTCGGGATATTGGGTATTAAATTCACGACGCATCTGGCCAGTTAATAGTGCCGCCCCAGTGGCACACAAGGCCAACCCAAAGGTGCCGAAACCATTCCAGATAGCCGAAGCGCTAGTGGCACTAAAAATCACTATGCCAACAAAAATCAGCAACAGCCACATCAGACAAGCGATCACCCAACAACCTATTTCGACAAGTCTAAGCGGGGCAGATTGTGGGATTCTAGCTAGCGGGTTAGCGCTAGCTAGGCGCGATTCCACGCCTCGAGTGACACCGAAAATTAAGGCACCAAAAATTAGTGCAAAAATGAGGGTGAATATCGTCTGCCCTAAGGTGTTGTTTTCGGCGCAAAGTCTGCCAATAATTAATCCCAATATGCACAGACTTGCCCCACCTTTCATCAATAGATTCGGTAGACGGCTGGCTTTTCTCACCCGTCTATTATCGCCTTAATCGACCAACTCAACCCCTTCTCTTCTCAGTTGAGTAACATTGAGTTGTGATTTTCAAACGAGTCGGCCAGGGGCGTCCTTACCCAGAACACGGTTTTAGAAATCGTGACTGGGCTAAAATCCCGCCTCAGCAAGTTCGTCTCGATCAACTCGTGACGACAAAACGCACTCTTGATCTGAACACCATGTTGGACGAAGATTCCACCTTCTATGGCGATCTATTTGCTCACGTCGTCGAATGGCGCGGCGAGCTTTTCTTAGAGGATGGGCTCCACCGAGCGCTTCGCGCCGCCCTACAGCAGCGTCCTACCGTTCATGCCCGGATTTTACCCTTAACTGAAGATAATAATCCGCAATCGAGCTAGGAGCCTTGACTAGCTGTGCACTATTGTTTGGCTAGTTAGTTACTCATGATAGGAGGCGTCTTGCCAACTATTTGGCGCAAATACTCGTCGCCCATCATTTTGGTTGCCCTCGTGGTGCTGTTGGCATTTGGCGCCTGGTGGGGCTATTCACAATTACTGCGACCCCCTAACCATCACACCACCCCATGCGTAATACAAGAGGCTGGGGAATTATCGGTGGATAAGGTCAGTGTCCAAGTTTTTAATACCGGCTCTACGCCTGGACTAGCTGCCCAAGTTACCGACCAACTGAAAGCTAAAGGTTTCATCACCAAATCTCCACGAAACCAAGAGCCACCCGAATCCGGCACAGTTATCGTCGGAGTTAGCGAAGACGCACCAGAAGTAAAGCTTGTTCAAGGATTTTTCCCAGAATCTACTATCCGAGCTGACGGGCGAGGCGACGGCACGGTTTCCGTGCTGGTCTCAGATAATTACGCTGGTTTCAACGCCGACGCACCCACCTCTATTGAGGTGCCTGGCGGCGAAGTGTGTTTGCCCTCCCAGTCAGCAGCTAGCCAGACCGAAACTGCCGCGCCCGAACAATCGGAGGCTGAACAAACCACCAACGAGGGTTAATCGTCGATTTGCGGTTTTCCTATTCGCGGCAGTTCTTCCGTTCCCCACAAATTTGACCGCCGGTCAGCATCCTCAATAACAGGTGTAGAGCCAGTAGTCCTTGGTTCATTACCCGCTAAAGCGCCTCTGGCTTGGGCATTTGATAGCCCGGTTAATTGCAAAGTGTCTACCACTACAGCCCTAAGTAAAGACGTGATAGTTGCGGTGCGCCAATCATCGCCAGAATGCGCCAGCTGATCTGGTTCGAGACGGCTAGCTAGGGCAACTGCTTCATTTCTAGCTTTGGTAGGACGATCCCAACGCTCAATCCCGGCAGCAACCTTGTCCAGTGTCAATGCGCAATCAAGCACGTAGGGGGCTATTTTGGTCATTGACCCGCTTTCGGCGATCATGCCTCGGCTTTGCCGCTCAATCATGTAGATGGTTGTTTCAATTCGGTCGGCAATTAACAGCATCCGATCTAATTCTTCTAGCTGTTGGCTGGATTGCCTAGCCACTGGGTTGACTCGAGCCGTATCTTTGCTACTAGCCAGGGCAAGCTCCCCGTCATCAATGGTTTCCCTGACACCACTAAGTAAACCGCGCACGCTAGCTACCTGCTCAATTTCACCTTTGGCCATGCCATGCCCGATTTGTCGCAATGCTCTGGCTAGCTCAGTTAACGCTAAGACGGCGTAACGCCTTGGCCTGGATTCGGTATTTACTGGCAGCACCAATGTTGCCCCTAGCGCTATTAGTGAGCCGACAATGGCGTCTGTGCTCCGTTCTATGATGCCCTGCCAGCCGGGGGCTGTACCGGAGGCAACCATTGAGGCCATCACTATGCCCTGAATACCGATTTGAAAAGCGGTCAACTCGGCGCGGTCAATCAGGCGTCCGATTAGCGGGAAAATTGCCATCATCAACAGCAGCTGCCACCAACCGAAACCGAATGTCTCTGCCACTACCCCACCTAGAATGACGCCGAGGCTAGCACCAATACCGATCTCAACAACTTTTCTGACATTACGGTTACGGCTGAAACCTAAACATAGGTAGGTAGCTATGGGTGCGAAAATAGGGCTGGGCGCACCGAGTAGATTGTGACAAATCACCCAAGAGATTGTGGAGAATATGGCGGCTATAAGGTTTGGTTGCCAAGCGCCGCGCACACGGGTCAAACCCGCACGCCACCGGGCTTTGTAATAGCTCAAATAACGACGCTTAGGCCTATCCTGACCTGAATCTTCCTGGCTGCTATTTCTGCCTTCGACGTTGTCATCGCCCATTTTGCCCTCCTATCGGCGAGCTTGCCCTGAATATCGTCAGGGTTTAACCCGAATCTAACCGCGCCTAAGCATAGATACTCTCACAGCTTCGATAAGTTTGGCTCAGCAATTACGAAAGGTAGAAATAATGACCGTGCAAGCACCAGACTTTCCTAAACGCGCAACGAGCGAGCCAGTGGTCTATACGCAAGCACTAACCAAGATCTATGAGTCCGCTCACAATGGGGTTACCGCGTTAAATAACGTCGATGTGGCGTTTTGGCCTGGTACTTTCACCGCGATTATGGGACCTTCCGGGTCTGGGAAATCAACATTGATGCATTGCTTAGCTGGTCTTGATCGCATCACTTCAGGTCGGGTAGTGCTGGCTGGCCTGGAATTGGCTCAACTATCTGACCGTGATCTAACTTTGACCAGACGCGAAAAAATCGGTTTCGTCTTTCAATCTTTTAATTTGCTGCCTACCTTGACGGCGACCCAAAATATTTTGCTACCGCTGGAATTGGCTGGCAAGAAACCAGATAAAGCATGGTTTGACCAGCTAGTTAACTCTCTAGGGATAGCCGATAGGCTCAGCCACCGACCAAGTGAATTGTCTGGCGGACAAGCTCAACGAGTGGCGATCGCTAGGGCTTTAATCACTCACCCAAACGTAGTTTTTGCTGATGAACCCACCGGAGCACTGGACTCTAAAGCCTCCCGTAATCTGCTGGAATACTTGCGTCGCTGCTGTGACGAGCTAGGCCAAACAATCATCATGGTCACCCACGATGCTAACGCCGCTAGCTACGCTGACCGGGCGCTAATGTTGTTCGACGGCAAGATCGTAAATGAAATTAATTCCCCAACCGCCGCCACAGTTAATGGTGCAATGGCTGGGCTGGAGGACTAATGAGCAGAAACTTTCGCGACGCTTTCGCTCAGCTACGTTTCCACCCTGCGCGGCTAATCGCCACGTTGATAGCGATAACTATCTCTATCGGTTTCATGGCTGCGGTCAGCGTCTTTATTCGCACCCAATCAGATGTGCTGGCCAAAGAATCCACTATCTACGCCTCGAAAGCGGATGTGGTGGCCAAGATTGAATGGCCGGCTCAACACGTAGAACCAACAGATGTTGTTGCTGCTCTTAACTCTCTTGACTCGGTTGGCACTTTTGATGTCGTCGCCAGATATACCCAATCAGTAACTACCAAAGACGGCGACGACCATCTCATCGACACCACCTCGCTGGTTGCCGAGCCGTTTCGCTGGGCGAAGCTGACGACAGGCGATTGGCCTGGTCAAGGCCAGATTGCATTACCTAAAGATGTGGCGAAACAACTAGGGGTTACAGTTGGCGACACGCTGTCCACCTACGCGGAAAAGCTAACAGTCTCAGGGCTCACCAACGATCCCTCGGCGCTACTTCGACCTACTGGGATGGTAGCCAAGGCTGACGATATCGAGATTCTCCGTGGCGGCGTCATCGTCATAAAAACGGCTGATGGTTATTCACCTCAACAGTGCGCTGACCAGGTGTCTAAAGCCCTCAAACAATTCTTATCCCCCGACGCCGAACCTACTAGTGATTTATTGGCGCAACCGAGCGCCGATGTTCGCGCTGAAGCTACCAAGAACTTCACCGGCAACTTCGATTCGATGCGTAACGCCTTGCTGGTTTTCGCCTCGATAGCGCTAGTAGTCGGCATGATAATCATCGCTAACACTTTCACCATCTTGTTGACTCAGCGTCGCCGCCAAATCGGCTTGCTGCGCTGCGTTGGAGCAACAACTAGCCAGATACGGGCTCGCTACCTAACAGAAGCCATCTTCTTGGGCGCTCTCGGCTCTAGCGGCGGAATTGTGTTGGGTCTAGGCGCGGCGGCTGGCGGCACTGCATTCGCCTCCACTTTAGTTTTTGGGTTGACGATACCCTGGGGCGAACTGGCTATCGAATGGGTTGTTGGCGTACTCATCACGGTAGCGGCAGCGATGATTCCAATAATGCGCACCTCCCGCGTTAAACCGCTGGAGGCGCTGCGTCCGATTACGACTGAAAAGGAGGCAAAACGCGCCACCACTATGCGCGTCGTCATCTGTTCACTGCTAGCAATTATCGGAGTAGTCGGAATCATCGTTAGTTTCTTGATTCCCTCCCTAGCGCTACCCGCGGCTGTGCTCGGGTCGGCACTGCTCACCTTGGGCGTCCTTTTCGGTGCGCCGCTTTATATTCCGGCAGTGATTCGACTGCTCGGCGCCCCATTTAGAGGCCGACCCGTAGGCAACTTGGCAGTGGAAAATACCCTGCGTAACCCCGGGCGAGCCTCTGCCACTGCCACCGCATTGATGTTGGCCATCGGGCTAATCATCACCTTGCAGGTGGGTGCCGCTTCGATACGCAGCACGATTAGCGACGAGATTAACGTCAGGATGCCCATTGATTTATCCATAACCTCTCACTTTGGCTCTGACGAAAACGGGGAAGAAACCGAGATTCAACCCCTTCCAAACGCCTTATTGCACAAACTGGACGGACTGCCTGGCGTCGCGCATAAAGCCAAATTATTTGGTGTTAAGGCTAAGGCTGACAATGATAAGGGTGAGTCCAGAAATGTGCTTGTTACCGCCTGGTCACCGCAGGCTCATGAAGCGGCAAGAAACTCGCCGCCTGAAACCATCCCTGACGATGTGGCATTAGTGCCAATGGTCTTAGGGGATCAAAAGTCCGTTACCTTGACTGGCGAGTCTGGGTCAGTAACTTTACGGGTTGAAAAATCTTACTATCCGCAAACTTATCGGCAAGTCATTGTTTCACCCGCAACGCTGGACAAACTCGGTGGCGAACCAATGGTGACCAGCGTGTGGCTACATTTGGTCGACCTGGAGAACACGGCAGCAACCCTAAACCAGCTACTAGAGACCGCTTCAAGTTATGACCAGCAAATAGCCATTTCCGGCGCCGCCCCCGAATCAATGATTTTCTTCAAGGTACTGGACGCGATGGTGCTAATCGTCACGGCGTTGCTGGCCGTGGCCGTGCTGATAGCCCTAGTTGGTGTCTCAAATACGTTGACCCTGTCGGTCATTGAACGCAAACGCGAATCTGCCCTGTTGCGGGCGTTAGGCATGCAGCGTGGCTCGCTGCGGACAATGCTGACCATCGAAGCACTACTGTTGTCTCTGGCTGGGCTAATCGTCGGCCTTATTTTTGGTGCGTTCTTCGGCTGGGTGGGTATCTCGGCTCTCATCAGCCAGATGAATACTGAGATGGACGTCCAGTTAATTAGCAAGACCCACTTCAGTTTGGACGTCGGGTTAACGCTAGCAATGATTGCCGCCACCATAATCGCTGGCACGTTGGCGTCTATCTTGCCTGGACACCAGGCCGCAACAGCGCCACCAACAGAAGCGCTAGCTGAAGAATAACCAAAATAAATTGGGCGGGATTGTGAACTGCTCCCCGAAAGTTGGACTAGTTAATTTGGTTCTTTCTTTCGGGGAGTGTTTCTATGCGGTTGAGCTCGAAGATTACATTTGAGCAGCGCGCGCGTTTGGTGGAGTTGTTTAAGGCAGGTTATGGCTGTGAAAGTGCCGCTCGTATTGTGGGGTGTGGTAAAAAGTCGTCGCGGAACTTGTGGGATCGTTGGCGGATTCATGGCAGTCTTGCTCTTGTGGAAAAGGCCAGTAAATCTGTGTATCCCTTCGAGGTTAAGTGTGCGGCTGTCCAGCGTTTTTTGGATGGGGAGTCTAAGCCTGCAATCGCGAAAGATTTAGGGTTGTCATCCCCGAGAGCCTTAGATGTGTGGGTCAGAGCCTATCGGGATAAAGGTGAAGATGGACTACGCCCGAAACCGAAGGGAAGACCAAAGAAGGATCCTGATGAGCCGGGTCGGACGGTGAGCGAGATTGATGGGCTCAAGCGTCGCGTGAAGTATCTGGAGGCTGAGAATGCTTACCTAAAAGCATTAAGGGACTTGATGAACAACGAGCACTAACCCGTGCCAGGGTCGTAGTTTCACTCAAGTCCCGCTATAGCCTTGCTGATTTGTTGTCTATTGCTGGTCTTGCCCGATCAACTTTTTATTACCATCAAGCCCGGCTTGGGCGCGTTGATAAACATGAAGATCTTGCCCAAGCGATTCGTGGTGTTTTTGAACATGCCAAAGGCCACTATGGACACCGGCGGATCCGTCTCGTGCTGATGAAGGACGGCTGGCGAGTATCTAACAAACTCGTCGCTAAACTCATGAAACGCGAAGGCCTGACCTGTATTACACGTCCCAAGCGTCGCTATAACTCCTATCGTGGCACGGTCAGTAACATCGCTGACAACGTCCTAAAACGAGACTTTGTCGCTCATAAGCCGAACCGTAAATGGGTTAGTGATATCACCGAGTTCCGCCTCGCAGGCCGTAAGGTCTACCTTTCGCCGATCATCGACCTCTACGATCATCAAGTAATCGCCCACCGGGTAGGATTGGCTCCGACCACGTCACTATCAGCAGCAAGCCTGAAAGACGCGATCGCGAAGCAACACCCCGAACGCGGACTGATCATGCACACCGATCAAGGTTTCCACTACCAACACTCCTCATGGAAAAACCAACTGGCCAAGATCGGCGCTATCCAGTCTATGTCCAGGAAAGGCAACTGCTACGACAACTCCCTAGCCGAGAACTTCTTCTCCCACCTCAAAACCGAGTTCTACTACCCATCCATCTTCGACACAATCGAAGATTTCCTATCCAAACTCGACCAGTACATCACCTGGTACAACAACGAACGCATCCAAGAACGACTCAAGGGCCTGACCCCGGCACAATACCGAAATCAGACCCTTGCAGCCTAACAAACAGGCTACGATTTAACTGTCCAACAAACGGGGAGCAGTTCATTGTCTCCCGCCCAATTTTTGTAATTCCCCTTGAAAAGGCTTCATTCGCCAATATCGCTAAGAAAAAGTGGCGGTGACGGAGGTGTGTGGTTTCAGGACATGTGTCCGCCCCCTGGTTCAGTGTTGGCATGTTGATGTGTCACTAGATATGTCCGAAGAGTGTCCGATTGTTTGTGTGCGGGGGCTTGGTTTATAAGTACTCCGCGAATCGGTCTGGGTATGCCACAGCTAGTTGGTTGATGGCTTGTTTCCAGCCGGTGGCTTTCGCTCCTTCAATATAGCCGTTGCACTCAATATCGCGCTTGGCTTTCTTCGCGCGTTTGGCAGCGCGTTTATCTTCGATGTTGCAAATCATCAGCCAAAGCGTTTTCAGTGCTGCCGTATCGTTGGGGAACTGGCCCCGGTTCCGGGTGGCTTTACGCAGCTCAGCGTTGAGCGACTCGATCGAATTAGTGGTGTAGAGTAGCCTTCTTGCTGCTGGCGGGAACTGTAGAAACGGAACGAACCGCTCCCACGCATCACGCCATACCTTCACCGACTGCGGGTACTTACCGCCCAGTTCACAGGCTTCGAATGCATCGAGTGCGGCGCGGGCGGTGTCCTCATTCGACGCGGTGTAGACCTTACGTAGCGCGCTGGAGGCAGGTTTGCGGTCTTGGTAGGACACCCACCTGTTAGCAGCTCGGATCAAGTGGACAATACAGGTTTGCACCATCGAGTTTGGCCAAGTCGCCTCTACCGCTTCAGGCAGGCCTTTAAGACCATCACAGCAGACGATGAACACATCCTCGACACCCCGGTTTGCCAGATCCGCGCAGACAGACGCCCAAAATGCTGCGCCCTCACTACCGGCAATCCACAACCCTAATATGTGCTTGATACCGTCCATGTCTACGCCAACAGCCATGTAGCAGGCTTTGTTAACCACACGGTTGCCATCGCGTATCTTAACCCGCAACGCATCAAGAAAGATCACCGGATAGAACTGCTCTAGCTGGCGGTTTTGCCAAACCAAGACCTCTTCCAATACAGCATCAGTAACAGTGCTAATCGTATCTGGGCTCATATCCACCCCCAGTGTGGTTGCCAGGTGGTATTGGATATCACGCAGTGTCATCCCCCCGGCATACAGCGAGATAATCATGTCATCAAGCTCAGTGAGCCTGCGAGCGCCTTTGGGCACCATCTGCGGACGAAACGTACCAGCACGATCCCTTGGCATGGTGATATCCACCGCGCCATAAGCAGAACCAACAGTTTTGGTATACGACCCATTACGGTAATTCTCCGCACTGGACCCCATCTGGGCTTTGGCCTTCCGATCAGAATGCTCATAGCCCAGATGAGCATTCATCTCTGCCTGTAGACCAGCATTAATCGAGGCCTGCAACAAGCCCTTAACCAAATCACTGGCATCACTAGCAGAGGCGGACAACTCACCAATAAGCTTGGCAATATCAGGATTAGCCATCAGCTTTGCGCTAATCTCATTAACCCTGCTGGAATCATAATCTTTCTTAGATAACACCTTAGACATTATCAGTAAAACTCCTTCACAGTAAGAGCCTCACACACAAAAACCCTGACACCCTCTATGTCCGGGCATGTCTCACGACATATGGCCACCCCACCTAACACAATTGGTCATGTCTTTATCACGAAACCAAGCAATCATCATCGCTATCACCCGCACTGGGATAACAACCAGTCAAGCAGCCAATAAATTCAATATGTCTACCCGTCAAATCCGTCGGATAGTCGCCGCCTGGAAAACACAAGGACAAGCCGGAATAACACCCAGATCCCGCGCCCCACACACCAACCCCAACACCACACCACAACACGTCAAAAACCAAATACTTGCCCTACGAGAAACCCTGAAAACTGAGGTTACCCTGCATTTGTGGACACCTGAGTTAGCGGGATTGGTTCCCGCGTGAAAGGGTGCCGTTATGGCAGGAGTAGGAAAGACCCGGCGTAGGTTCACGCCGGAATATCGTGAAGAGGCCGCTCGTTTGGTCGTCGACACTGGAAGACCGATCGCGCATGTCGCACGAGAGCTCGGTTTGGGTGAACAGCTCTTGGGTAAATGGGTGCGCAAGTACCGGCAGGAACAGGGAAACGAGCCGACTGGCGAGTTGTCTGTGGATGAGCGGGTTGAGCTCAAACGGTTACGGCGTGAGGTTCAAGAGCTGAAAAAGGACAACGCGTTTTTGGGAAAAGCAGCAGCCTTCTTCGCGTCGAAGCAACCACCTGCGAACGGTTTGAGCTAATGGAACAGGAGAAGGCAAACTTCGAGATCACACGCATGGCTCGGCTGTTAGAGGTGTCACGGTCAGGCTATTACGCCTGGGTCAAGCGACGGAAAACGGGGCCGTCTCCACGAGCGCAGAAACAGGCCATACTTGACCAGAAAGTCCGCGAGTTTCATGCCGATTCCGATGGTGTTTACGGGGCACCCAGGATCACGGCTGATTTTCACGCTGAAGGCACGCAGGTGAATGTGAAAACAGTGGCGGCATCCATGCGCCGACAAGGCCTTGAAGGCATTTCACCACGCGGATTCACCCCAGTGACGACAATTCCTGGGATCCCGACTCATGCGATTTTTGACCGTGTCAAACGGGTGTGGGATACCGGAAAACTCAACACAGTGTGGATCTCGGACATCACCTATTTACGTACTGGCGAGGGCTGGCTCTACCTGTGTGTCGTTCGTGATGGCTGTTCACGTCGCGTCTTGGGATGGGCCATGGACAGCCACCAAGATGCCGACCTGGTTGAACGCGCATTGGTGATGGCCAAAACTTTACGCGGCGATTTCCCCGGCCGCGTCATCTTCCATGCTGATCGCGGCACTCAATACACCTCCGAGCAGTTACACAAAGCCACTAAGCGACTTAGCATCGATCAATCGATGGGCCGCACTGGCGTGTGCTACGACAACGCGATGGCAGAATCCTTCTGGTCAACGCTGAAAAACGAGTTCTACAACCGTTTCACATGGCCGACACGAGCCGATGCCAGACAAGGCGTCGCCCGCTGGATCGAAGTCACCTACAATCGCACACGCCGACACTCATCAATCGGCTACCTCCGCCCAGTCGAATACGAAACCAACCTGGAAAAACAAGAACAAACACACCAACAACCACAAGCAGCATAAGCGGGACGTGTCCACAACTTGCGGTCAACCACAAAAGATCAACGATAGCCACAACAGTTCGCGTCGCTCGATAACGCTCAACCGCCTCCTGGGCTATAGCCAACACTCCATCGCTTAAGTCAGCGCAGGGCACGCCAGTCAGAACCCCTGCCCCGGCAAGCTCAAACAGGTCGGCAATATCGCCAATCCACATCGCGTCAAGCTCATTTTGCTCAACATACTGGCTTAGCGAATAAACGAAATTACAAGACCCTAATCGAACCCAAGAGCAAGAAGAAACGAACGAGTCCCAGCACGTCTGCAAACGCCTGAGATCTTTCTGCAGTCTTCTAGATGCACCTTCACTGCAGGAGACAAAGTGTCGCAACGCCTCCACGTCAGCCGAGCTGGAGCTCATAGTGTCTCCAGCAGCTTTCCTGGAACGCTCAGAAACTAAGACTAAACATGAAATAATTGGGGCAGGAACCGGAACAGTGGAAGGCTGGGGGTCATAGACATCAACAGACCTAGGCTCGCCGTTCAGCCATTCCCACGAATGCTTCAAATGTCGCTCATCTTCGCGCTCGCGCCAGGCATCTAGCGCGGTGAGACGCGTTCTCGCTCTTGAGCAGCCAAACGCGTAGCGCGCTCAACGTTTTCAGCAAGGTCATCCAGTCGCGAAGCAATTTTCGATCGATCTTCGGCCTCAACAACGCAAGCCTTCCTAAAGAGTTCGGCGTAGTTACCTCGAAACTCAATCAACGCATTGCTAGCAGCCGACGAATAGGAATAACCACACGTTCTCAAGGCCGAAGCAATATCACGAGCAGCCGAGGCTAAGCCTTCAGCCGCAGCATCGTCAAAAGAAATCCTCACCGCGCAAAAACGTGATTTAACCAGCGTAAACGACTTACTGGCCTCCGCCAGCGGTAAAGATATTCGTGGCGATCTGCTGCAACTGCGCCCTCAGCTCTTCCAGCTCGGCCTTGGCCCTCTCCAAAGCAGAACGAGTCTCGGGCCAAGTCTGCCCTCGGAATTGCTCAGCCAACGGGCCATCCCAAACATTTGGGTCAGACAGAATCTGACCTTGCGAGTTGAGCTGATTGATCTGATCAGTCAAGCCCCCATTGATAATCGACTGAATCTGGGAAATAGCAGACTTAGCCTGATCGGAAGAAAGTACACGAGCCATGATGAGCCCCTAAAAAATTAGAATTGATATTACATACACGCAATGAAACCTGCGCTTCAAGCAAAATAGCACAACACAACACCGATAGGACATGCCTTGTTGCCTAATTATTCAACAGAAAAATTAACCTTACCCGGCCCCGGCTGGTATTTTTACAGCAATTCATACAGTCGAATCTTTAGAGAACTCATGGGACTTTCATGAAAGCTAACGGCAAGAACGGTATTCGTAATCTGGCTATCGCGCTAAGCCTAACTGGACTACTAGCAAGTGGCGGCTTAATAGTTTCTCAGGCCAACGCATCCTCAACCGGAATAATAGATATCCGAATCGGAGAAAAAGGCTCAATCGAAACTGTTACGACCAAAAATGGACAAATCGATCCGCTACAAGCAGGCCCGGATATACCCATTCGCGTTGTGACCACTTACACGCACGAAAATATATCTACGAGCGATCCCAGCATCGTAGCTGGCAAAAGTGGCCTAATCCGAATAGACGTTTCCGTTTACAACACAACGGGTCGACTTGAAAAGGTCTCAGCGGACGTTGATGGAAGTTCTGTTAGGCAAAATCGCTGGGTCTTAACTCCAATATCAGCTGCAGCTTCCGTCCGATTGCCTGGATTAGCTGCCGAAGAAATTGTTACCCCCGGTATGTCTACCAAGTTGGGAGAAGATAACTCTCCTGTAACGAACGGCGTGGTCGGTCTAGATAATAAAGGTGTCCCTACTGTCCAGTGGGCAGGTTTAACTGGCGTAGATAAATCCGTCGCCCGCTTTTCATTGGTCTTGAACACTAAAGATTTCAAGGTACCCACAATTGACGTGCTAGCCCAGCCAGGATTCGGCATAAACACCAACACCAAAGAGCAAAAAGTGCAGTCTGATCTTGTCGCTGCCACACTCGAAACTCTTAGTAAAGCAGAAGACGTGCTGGCAGATTCCGGCGATGCGCTAGGAAAAGCTCGAAATGTTCTAGGCAACGCCGGCGATCATATCGGACAGAAGACTATCGCCGACCTCAACGCGTCCAATTCTCGAATTGCGTCTTCCGCGTCTCAGACCGTTTCGGCTCTAAACGGCATCAACTCTCAGGTTTCTTCAGCTTTTTCGTCAACTAACGCAACCCTCGGTCAGCAATTGTTGGCGACAACCGCTTCCGTCAAGAATTTGCTTGGCGACCCCAGTCAGGTGGAGCCAGCTATAAAAATAGACGAGGCGACATGCGCTTTCGTTCCCCGCGAAGCTGATACCCCTGATACTAGCGCGGAAGATCAGGAGAACGAGCCAAACGTTCTAAGCGTGGTTCGCAGCCTTTCAGCCAGCCTGGAAGCTTTGGCAGACACAAACAGAAGCTGCCAGAAAAAGCTACTTGTTGACCTCAATGCCATTATTGGCCCAGAAGAACCTGACCAGTCATTATGTGAAAAAGCTGACAGCCTGACTTGTAAACTGTGGCAAACAAATCAGTCTCTTTCCGAGTTTGCTGAGCAGAATTTGAAAAACAGCATCGATATCAGCGATAAGATCGCGAATGGGTCTCAGAAAAATGCTGTATCTGCTTCGCAGGATCTAACGCGAAAAGTCGAAGAACTAGACGCTTCTCTAAATAACGTCAAGAAAACCGATAAAACCGTCAAAGAAAAGCTTAATGCTGTTAGCGATTCTCTGAGGGAAATTGATGAGCCGCTTACGCGTCTCGACGAGAATCTCGAAACTATCGCTTTTCAAGCTAGAGAAATCGGTGGAGATAGTGAGCAGCAAGATAAATCGATTCGTGCAGCCAAGTGGCTTATCTGCACGTCTTCGGGAAAGACCAAAAGTAAATACATAACAGACCCCAGCCAAGCCCAGAAAATAAGCCCTGACACTGCAGATCTTTTACTGAAAGTCTTAAGCGAAACGGACTGCCCTGCTGAAGACGAAGATGCATCTGGCAGGCCAGAACACGATGGAAAGCCACTAACGGAAAATCGTGAACCTTCTGTAGAAGTTCTTGGTCAGAACATTCGTGAAAATGTCAGTGCGATTAGTGAAATCACAGCAGATCCAGAGGTTGAAAGCTATCAGCCCGCAGCCAAAAGGGCATTATCTGATCTACGAAGCGCAATAAGTGAGATATCCGCAAAGACAAACGACGCTATAGCGGCTGAATCATCTGACGCTTCTTTGCTGCAGGAGAAGCTTGCCGACCTAAGCAAGGCTCAAACTAACCTGCAAGAAGCTGCGAAAAAGGTCTCTCAAACAACAGGCGATCTAGACAAGAAGATCGACTCTTATGCAGAAGAACTGCGCAACTTCGCCACGCTGTCGAATAATAATTCTCAGAAGATTCTGAACGCAGACCGTGCGGCTACCCAGCTAAATATAAGATCAGCAAAAACAAGAATCACTCAAACCAGTGACGACTTGTTTAATGGCATCTCAGATCAGCTCTCAGGTCAGTCTCAACAGCTACTAGAAAAAGGCACGAATGCCGTGAATGCTAGTAACCAAGGCGTTAAAGAAACTAACGATAATCTTGCGACTTCGGCGTCTAAATTGTTCAACAAAAACTCGTCTGAACTAGAAAAAGCAACCAGCTTGGCCATCACTGATGCGGGTGCCACCTCTAGTTTGCTTGCTGAAGACATAGCTCGCGTCTTGGCAGATATCGGCACCAACTCAGATAAGGGCACCGGCCTACTTGGAGCCATGGCTACGTCTCAGGCTCATCTAGGACTAGCAGATTCCAAGCTGTCTGATTCCACAAGCCAGATGAACCGAACGCAGTCGACTCAGCGACGTTCACAAACAGAATCGGTGCTGGACTCAGTCGCCCTACGTAGTTGCCTGGCTAGACTTGAGCGGCCATTTAGCTTCCCAAATCCTTCGGGCAGCACAGCAACGGGCTGGTTCTCTTTCCACTTGAGCACGGACAAAGCGAAGTAAAAAATATGAATGATTCATCAACAGAGCTTAAAGCCGACGCCGAAGGCTATGCCCACACCGGCAAGGCGAGCAAAAAAGCAATTTTTGTAGTCGCAATCATATTTGTCACGCTCATATTGGCAATTATTGGGATCTGGAAGATGGTGTTCCCGAATGGTTCGAGTAATCACGCGCCCTATCCTGGGCCCCAAGTTGAACAAGCACTGGACGGAATCCCTAGCGGAGCCAAGATAGGTGTTGTCGTCTCCTATACTGAAGACCCAACTCAAGGCGCTGGCTGGGATGGCAACGGAGAAGGAATAACCATTGCTAAATGGCGCCTAGCCCAAAACGGTACGCGTATCGATACCGTAGTGGTTTCTGATCAGGGAACTTCAGAAGGCGCAGCAGATGCGATCAACCAGTTGAAGGAACAAAACGTATCTGCGGTAGTAGCTCTGACTAGCGGGAACCACACGAATCGTCTTGCTAAAGAGGCATCTGCCGCAGGCCTGCCTATAGTTTTTCCTTACGAAAGCGCACTATCCGATTACGGAGATGCCACATGGTACGGGTTCCCCGATCCCGATTCGCTAGCTAAAAAGCTCGAGGATTCAGCAAAAGCGCTTTCTTGCTCGCCATTCATAGTTTTAGACAAGGCTCCCGCTGGCCTGGATTCGCTAATCATAGTTAACTCAACTGATGAGGAACAGCGGGCACAGGAGCTAAAGAAAATTATTAAAGACTCCCGAACTGGCTGCATCTTTATCGATCAGCCGCCTGCACAAATGGCCCAAACCATTAGTGATTTGCAGTCTCACCAGATCAACGCGAAGTTTATAGCTGGTCGTTATGGCACGAATTCACAATTCCAGGAAGAACTGGCGAGTTCCAGCCTAAGTGGATTAAGCATCTTCACTCTTGCTCCTGCAAAAACAGCGATGTCTGACACCGAATCTTTAGGATTCGCCGAGGCTCGTTCTTTGATGCAGCAAGGCAACACAGAAAAAGCGCTTCGAGATGATGCCATTTTCTCTGAACGTGCCACTCTTAGTGACACCTCAAGCTATGAAGCGTTCATGGCTGTGGCCAGATCAATCGCGAGAGCTAAATCTTACGATCCTCAGCACGTGCAAAATGAGATTTCAAAACTGGTCCAGAAAGACGCTGAAAGCGTCGACGGAGTATCGCGTGATTTCTCTAATCGGGTCTATCAGAATGTAGAGCTCGCCCAAATCGTTTCGTTAGATGGGAATCCGACCTGGGTCAGCGCAGAAAAACGTTAAAGCTTTTCACTGTTCTTAATTCTCTAAGTAACTGGGGGATAAATTCGTGCGGATCGTTATTGAAAATAATCAGGTTCAACGCTTATTTGCTGTGACGAATTTAAGCGATTTTATTACCCTAGATGATCTGATATCTGCCGCTAGACTGGACAAGCGTGACTGGAATCGAATCTGGGTTGATGAAAATGAGTATTCACCACATACCCTATGCGCCGATATTCCATTACTCGAAGGCAGCCTGATTTCTAATGTACGGCCTGAACCGAACCGCGATAGCCGATGGGCTCTAACCGTCATCGGCGGCAAGGATACTGGCATTTCTTACCGCCTTCCTAACAACGGAGACTTACGCCTTGGCCGAAGTGACGAGGCAGAAATTACCCTCGATTCCGAATCAGCTTCATGGTCTCATGCTCTTCTCAGCGTGAATGATTCTGGAGTCTGGATTGTCGACGATCACTCGTCTAACGGAACTTGGGTTAACGGTGACAGGATCGGATCAGATTGTGCCTCATTAGAGCTTTCTGCAGGAGACGCAATTAACATTGGTGGAGTTACTCTTCGGGTATCTAAAATTGAGTCCTCAAAACTTCCTAGCTTTCACACGACTCGTTCGCTCTCGGGAGTCGTAGCATTCAACCGGCCGCCAAGACCTGCTCTTCCTAAACCACCTAGACCGCTTGAAGTACCTTTAAAGAAGGAGCCCAGCACATCTTCAAGGTTTTCTTGGGTTGCCGTTATCGCTCCCCTTCTAATGGCTGTAGCGATGGTCGTGGTGATGGACTCAGTTAGATATGCCCTCATCGCTTTGCTTTCTCCAATGATGGCTGTCGGCTCCTGGGCAGAGCAAAAGAGGCGAGCTAAAACTGACGTCAAGGAATCTGAAGAAACCTATTTAGTCGCTTTGGATAAATTGCGTAAAGATATCGAATCAGCTGCGGACAAAGAGCGTGATCGTTTAACCACGATGATTCCTTATCCAGACAGTTACATTACCGACGTTAAAGAAGCTGCACCTCGGCTTTGGCAGGTTCGCGTAAGCCATAGCGATTTTTGGCAGGCCAACCTAGGCACGGCTTCTCGGCCATGGCAAGCTCCTTTAGAGGGAAACAGCAAACCCCAAGAACGTACATCTAAAGTTCTTGACTCTGCTGCGCTAAAGGCTGCTCCAGTTGGCATTGACTTCTCGTCTGGCCCTGTAGGCATATGGGGAGAACGGGCTCATGCTCTAGGCATTGCTAGATCGCTTTTATGCCAGACCATCACACGATCTGGGCCTGCCGATACAACAGTGATTGTTCTAACTGACAAAGCCCGTGCAGAGCAATGGTCGTGGTTGACTTGGGCACCTCATACGATGCAGAGCGGCACAAACCCTAATAATTGGTTATTTGCCACAAACACTTCTCAGGCCGAATCATTAGCGCGTAGCTTTTATGCAGATATCGATTCCAGATCTGGTCAAAACCTATTTATTCTTTTGGATGACATAGCGCTTCTCGAAAGCAAAGATTCTCCAGTTCGTGATCTCTTGGCGTATCAAGCAGATAGCAGAGATAAAGCCGCATGCCGAGTTACTGGTTTAGTCATCGCGACTAGCCAAGACATGCTTCCCGCAAGCTGCCATACCGTCATCGAGGCTAAGACAGACAGCACCGCTAACCTGCTAATCCCGTCTTTATCCGACTCCATCAGCAACGTGAATACTTGCCAAATCAGTCTGCCTACCGCTTCAAAATGGGCGCGTGGCCTGGCGAAATTCGAGGATCTGGAGCTACGAGAGGCAGGTGCGGCTTTACCGTCTCTGGTGCATCTTTTTGATCTACTTGGCATAACTCGATCTAGCCTGAGTCCAACCGACATTGTAGATAATTGGCAACGTAATAACAGTTTCTCGGTTCCGCTTGGTGTGTGCGAGGGTGGACAGTTCGTCTTCGATCTGGTCAAGGACGGCCCGCACGGGCTAGTGGGCGGCACTACGGGTTCAGGAAAATCAGAATTGCTACGCTCTTTAATTGCTGGGCTGGCTGCAAGGGTAAGCCCAAAAGAATTAACTTTTGTTCTGGTCGATTTTAAGGGCGGCGCAGCATTCGCTAGCCTCGACAAACTTCCACACACTATCGGCACTCTTTCCAATCTTGAAGCTCCCCTTGCCTATCGTGCGTTGAAGGCGCTGGAAGCCGAGATGCGTTATCGCCAGGAATGTTTTGCTCAAGCAGGTGAGGGAATAGATAACCTCGAGGCTTACCTGGCCACAAACCCCAAAGAACCGATGCCACGCTTATTGGTGGTCGTGGATGAATTTGCTCAGCTCGCTAAAGAGTTCCCCGATGTTCTTTCCGCTCTTGTATCGATCGGGGCTGTCGGACGCACTCTTGGCGTTCACATGATTTTGGCTACACAGCGCCCCGCAGGCGTGGTCAATGACGATATTCTTGCAAACACTAATATGCGTGTTGCCCTGCGCGTTCAGTCTCGCGAAGATTCTGCAAACGTCATTTCTGTGCCTGATGCGGCAGCCATTGGTCGAGAGCAAAAGGGCCGAGCCTACATAAAGCTAGGCGAAAACGATATTTCTGCTATCCAGACTGCGCTAGTTACTGGTATCAGCGGCAACGATGATGCGGCTTCTTTGTACGTCGACGAAATTAGCCTCGGGCAGGCACCTCCCGAGCATACTATTACCGCAAGCGATGAAGATTTAAGCGATATGGATCTTCTAATAGAGGCAATTCGCGAGGCTGCGAAAGATCTCGGCTGCGATGCTCCCAGGCCCGTATGGCCCGAACCACTAGGCGATTCGGTAGAGCTAACTCTTGATACAGATACAACGACACAATCGGCTAGCACGGATTCGATTCTGATTGCGCTTGCTGATGATCCCGATAAGCAGCGACAGTACCTGACGGGCTGGGACACGGCTGAGGGGAACTTGTTGCTGGTGGGTATACCAGGTTCTGGAACAACAACAGCCCTATGCAGTCTCGCTTTGCGCATCGCGTCTACTCACGATCCGGCAGACACAAATTTCCTTTTCCTTGATCTTGGCAATCAGGGGCTGAAACCGCTCGATGCATTGCCCCATTCACGTGGATACGCAGGTGCCGGGTCCATTAATCGTGAGCTCCAAACGAGAACTCTGCGCTATCTCATAGCCGAGTTGGATAGACGGGTGGCGTCCCCCGGTCGCTATCCGAAACTATTTGTTTTCATCGACAGCCTATTGGTCTTGCGCGAAGAATACGACGACTACGAAGGTATCGAATTACTGCAAAAGTTTTATCAGGTTTGGCTTAAGGGGCCTGCCGTTGGAATATTTTTCGCTGCATCGAGCTCTGGTCTTCGCGCGATTCCGTCGGTTGTCTCGGAGGTCACGACCCAGAAATGGTTGTTCGACTTGGCTGACCCATACGATTACTCGCTAGCCAACGTTCCTAAAGACAATATTCCCGCCAAAGTTCCAGGACGCTTCGTTGACTCTTTGAGCGGGCACCACGCGCATGTTGCTACCCCGAGTAGCCTAGACTCGGCAATTTCAGCTATTCAGCAGCGTCGGGGCTGCACGGACAAACCACCGCTTATTTCTAAGCTGCCGAAGAGCGTCTCGCCGGCGTCCATAAGTGGCGTTGCAGCTGTGGCTGCTGAGCCGTGGCTGGTTCCGGTTGGAATTGCTGAACATGATTTGCAGACTTTTTGCCTAGAGGCTTGGCCCGGCGAGCACTTGTTGATTGCTGGCCCCTCCCGAAGCGGCAAGTCGAGCGTTCTGGCAGGAATTGCTCAAGCTTTGTCGCTTAGGGCTCTGGAAAGTGGACAAATCCTCCAAGTGGTAGGCATAGGCTCAAAACGTTCTCCCCTGTTAGGCAGCGATCTGGGCCGTTTCGTCTCTTTCGATGATGCCACCAGCATTTTGGCAGAGGCCTTGGTCGCTACTTGTCCGACGTTGGTTCTGGTGGATGACGCACACTTGTTTGCTGATGAGACCGGGCAGTTAGCAGCGCTCTTATCTTCATCAAAACCGAATTTGCTTGTTATAGCTGCTGGTCGCAGCGATGATCTTCGCACCCAGTATGGAAAGTGGACGAATGATTTACGCAAGTCGCGGATTGGTATTCTCCTGCAGCCCGACAAAGATAGGGACGGGGAACTTATGTCACTTACTTTGCCTAGGCGGGCACCCGTGGAGCTTTCTCCTGGGCGTGGCTACGCTTGCCAGGCGGGCACCCCGATTTTAATTCAAGCGGTGGGAACTGATTTATGAGCAATGCAGAATTAAAAGGCATCGATTTTGGCTCTAACTACACTGTTTTGGAGAAAATCGGTTCTGGAGCATCTGGCATCGTCTACAAAGGCGTTCAGAAAGATACCTCAGAAGATGTTGCTATTAAGTTCCTGCGTGAGGAATACCGGGAAGATGAAGACATCGTTAGAAGGTTCATCACCGAACGAACCAGCCTGATAGGGCTGTCGCATAAAAGAATAATTCGGACGAAAGATTTGATTGCCGACGGCGGAAAACTCGGCATCGTGATGGATTATGCCTCCGGACCAACACTTAAACAGTATCTGGATGCTAGGGGCACATTGCCTCCAAAATTGGCTCTCACGATAACAGAACAGCTCTTAGAGGGAATCCAGTATGCCCACGAGAATGGAATTGTTCACCGAGATCTGAAGCCGGAAAATGTCATTTTGACTAATCACAGGGATCAAAACGATCCGGGAGTCGTGATTACGGACTTCGGCATTGCCAGCATCCTCGGGAAATCTGTTAGGTCTACTACCCGCATGGTCGGCACCCCTTCCTACATGGCACCGGAATTAATTAGAGACGGGACGATAGCGCCAAGCGTGGACATTTATGCTGCCGGAATTATTTGTTATCAGTTGATTGCCGGCTACTCCCCATTTGATGATGGGCAGGAAGATAACCCATTCTTGATAGCAAATCGGCATCTTACGATGGCTCCTCCGGGGATTCCTGGGCTTGATGAAAAAACCTGGATTCTCTTAGCAACATTGCTTTCAAAGGACCCCTCCAAAAGAAACGATTCTGCACAGGCAATTGCTTTACTAAAAGATGCGATACCGAATGTATCCGGTCTGCCCGCCTTACAAACTGCGTCACCCACTAACGCCTTTCATGCTGCCACCGTCTTAAAACCTGAAAAACTGTCAGCTGAAAAGGAGGCTGCTTCTGCTGCTCTGTCGGATCAAAAACTTAAGATTTCTAGACCCGTTCTGGCGCCTATAGAGCCTTCCACAACGGCAACTGTTCTAAAACCTCAGTTACAAAATTCCGATACCCACACTTTCCTCGCTGAGCCAGAAAGACATGAGGAAAGCACCGCTTGGTGGAAACACCCGCGCCACCGCATCGCGTTAATTGCTTGCACAATAGCCGTGCTTTTAGTTGTCGCAGGTTTATCTGTGTTTTTGTTCAATCGTGGAGTTTCTTCTGGCAGCCATGAAGAAATAGACGCGTCGCTGGAAGACAAGACTCTTCCCTCAGGACTAGTCGTTAACCGAACAGCCACCTGGAATCCGAAAGAATCGATAATTGATTACACGGTGAGCTATTCAACAAATCAGAAGCCGATATCTGGCCAGGTGTTAGAGGTCATCTCAGACCAAGAAAATGCTTGCCTTGAACCAGCATGGAAAGTCGACGATGAGAGCGTTAGCGTAAAGCCACATAGTCAGGCTGTTACTGCTCTGAACGCAAGCTGCGCCTGGACTATAAGCATGCAAGAAATAACGACCGATCCAACCCAGATCCACGCCAGAATCACTCCCCCACATCCGATTGAAAATCGCGAAGAACTTGATGCTTGGCTTACTAAAATCAGCGAAAACACTCACCAAGCACTATCTAGTACGAAATCCGTCTCGACTGCTTACCCGCTACAAAGGCTGCAATCGATGAGAATCGATATTCCTTCCAGGGTCGAACAGGGAGATCCGGTGCCTTTAACGATATTTGGTGTATGGCCTGGTGGCGAGAACAAGCTAACCCCGATTTACACCAGTCCAAAAAACGGTGAACCGACAAGCATCCTTGACGATATAACTGGCAAAGATGCTTCTCGTTTGCGCCTGATCGACCGCTGCTCTGGCGCAGTTGCGATCAGCCCAGATGGACATGACGCAGCAGCCCTTTTTCCGGCTAGCTGCAGCATCGCGGCCACAGCAGGAAATTATGAGATAGATGAAGCTTCTTTGACCATAGCCCAGAAGGGTTCCTGAAAGCCAGACGACGAAAAATGAAAATCACGCAGTTTTCAAGAACTCTTTAAGAAAGCTTAAGAAAGATTGATAGGATTCAAAATCCCAGTCAACGACCAAATTTATTTCGCCTCTGCTACATTTAACCAGGCATAAACTTGAGGATCGATTATTTTCTTTTTTAATGAAATCACCCATGGCGGAGTCAGGTTCTACCTCACGCGGAGACAATAAGAAATGCGTACTATCAGAATCACTAGATTCCGCGACAAATATTTTTCCATCGACAAAATCAAGCAGTTCTTCACGCAAAAAAACAGCTTTTTCTCCACCTACCTCAAGAACAACGATCTCTCTTCGACCTTTCAATAGGCCGAACAGAATTTTGCTGTTCCGAATTTCCGAAGAAACGAATACCGCCAAGGATCCGTAACGCCACTCGCTAAAAGAATCAACCATCGCGACACCCACTAAAGTTATTTGAACCCTATATTCGATAATCAGATATCCGGCCTAACAACAGGCCGATATTATTTTTACCACGGTATTGCTTTGCCCTTCGGCAGCACTATCGGTGGTGTTTCAGGAGTTCTTCTTGCCATCTTCGAGAGGATTGGTTGTTTGTAGGGCGTCTGGGAGTATCAGGTTGAATGCTTCTGAGGCTCGCTTCGATAGCCAATGGTAGGGGGATGGGTCAAGGTTGCCTTCGTTTTCGAATGCTTTGACTATGTGTTTAATTTCTTGGGTGTTGAACAAGATTTCGTATGGGGCGCTGTAGACCCATTCGCAAACGGTGATGTCTTGTGTTTCTTTGTTAAATTTTTTGTTGCTGGGTGGTACCCGGCACAGGGATCTCCAAGACCACCAGTCACTAGGATTATCGGAATACTGCACCATTACGTAACCGTTTGTGCCCCCGCCTACTCGAAGGGCTGTACCGTTTATCGTGTATTCCAAGAACTGAAGGTCTTTACCATCTAACTTATTGAGCGCCCGGTACGTAAAACGCGCCTGAGGCCGATCCAAATTCCCACTCTTAACCCAAGCACGCAACCTCACACCATGAATAAAAGAAAACTCTTTAATGTGCAAAAGCTCACGATCCGGCTTCGAAGAAAGCCAAGAATCAGGCAGATGGCCAGCAATCCACAATCCATACCACATCGAGAAAAACCAAATGACACCCAAGTCATATTTACGAGGAGTCGAAAAGCCGATAGCGGCAAATCCTGCGAACTGAATAAGACGTAAAATCCAAATGAAATACCATTTCTTAGTCCGGAGAAGAAAAACAGAAATAACTGTCCCAGCAAGAGTGAATAAGATGGCACCCCCAACAGATATTACAGCTCTATGCAAATTTCCAAACCAGGGAAAAATAATAAAAAAAGCAGGATAGAGAAAAGTTGTAATTATGTTTTTCAGTAAGTCTACAGGCTCTATTTTCTTATTTCGAGAGTACATTATCAATTACCCCTGTAGCTATGTCTGCACCAAAACCAATTAAGGAATCATAGGCTGTGCCATACCACAAGCGTTGGGTGTTTGGTGCCGAGAAATTTGTAATCCCTTTGAGCGTACGTGGGTGAGCTATCCCGTACTGACTCATAGAATTTAATCCCCGCAATTCTATTTTGTTCGCCAACCCAGCATTTCGAGCAAAGTACTGACCTGTGTTATCAATCGCGGTTCCAATAAGTGAGGTTGTTGCTGCACGCCTAATATCTACCTGGCCCTCTGAAATATAGTCATCAACAGCGCTACCCAAAAAATCACTTCCCGTCGATAATCCAGTCGAATAAACTCTAGAACTAACACCCCCAAGATCCTTCGCCAGAGTATTTCCTGCGGGGCCAGCAAAACCACCAAGCCCATTCGCTACAGAGCCACCTGCCGCAGCACCCAGCATCCCAGACGCAGTAATCGGTGTGCCATAAATCCTACTGTTCAACAAATACGCTGCCTCCGAAGAAGCAGCACCGGATGCCGCATTAATAGAAAAACTAGTCAACAAAGCTTTCGAAGTATTGCCTGCAGCACTATTCGCCACATACGCGGCTTTACCTGCAGCAAAACCTGATCCGCCGATCAGGCCAGTAACAGCACCCACAGCGCTATCTTGGCCTACTTTTGTCCAGTCCACGTTTCCGGTGGAGTATTTTTGCACTCCGATCGAGACACCTCCACTAAGCAAAGCTCCCGATGCTGCCATAAGCGCTATTCCTGCTGGCCCGCCAACCCCGGTAGCCATCAACGCCACACCACCGGCTATCGCTGCCGCAGCTGCCACATACTCCCAGTTATCGGCAACAAAATCACCAGCCACTGCCATGCCCGAGCGGGTACGGTTTTGGTTATAGACCAGCAACTGTGCATCAGTTACCGGCTTGTATCCTGCAGGGTCACTAAAGACTAGGGGATTATTAGCCGCATAACCATATGGGTTAGAAGCCCACAACACCCCAGCCGGCGGATCAGCAAGCGGATCAGGCGACAAGAAAGAAAACGTGTCGGGATCATAAACCCTGGCACCCAACCACGCCATACCAGCCACAACCAGGCCACAAGCCCCCAACCCGACAAGCCCAGACAAAACACCAGACACATTACTGTCGGCTATACCGTCTGCGGTAACCTCGAACGGATCAGCCGCTAGCACACCTGGGCGCCAACCCGCCCCAGCGTTGTTTTGTGGCCGCCCTAGATAGGTGCCATCAGGTAACAGGCACACCGGCCGGCCACCAACCCCGGCAAGCAAACGACCAGAAACCCCAACATTCCATGACAGGCCAACACCACCAACAGACCCAAGCTGGCCTAACCCGTCAACATGAACACCAACCTCTTCAACATCCTGTCCCGGCACCCGCACAGCCACACGAGACAACCAACCACGCTCATCCCAACCAAAACCAACAGCCTGCCCACCAGAACAAACCACAGACGAACGCCGACCAGCCCCGCTATAGCAATACCTAGCCTCCTCAACCCGACCACCACTATCTCGCCTACTAGAAGAAAGCTGGCCAGCCTCATCATAAAAGAAACTGGTAGAAGCCCTAACACCAAGGCGAGCATGAGAAGTTTCCAAAACACGACCACAGGGATCATAGCTCCAGGATCGTTCCAGGCTGTCGCTAGTTTTAAGGCCTGTTAGCTGGAAAGCATCGTCGTAGGAGTAAGAAATAGATTCTTTTGAACTGTTGACATTAGTCGGCAACCCGAAAGCATTGCGTTCGATAACCGTTACGGTTTCCTCACCATCTGCAAGCGCTGTTTCCTTGCACCGGGTAATGAACCCATTGCTGTAGGACCACTGCTGGAGTAATCCGTCGTGGGTACTCTCGAGCAGTCGTCCACAAGCATCATAGCCGAATTCGGCTTGACCGAGTTCAGTGTGGTTAACCTCGGTGAGGTTTCCGCTGACATCATAGTTATAAGCAACTGTTTGGCCGTCTGATGTCACGAAATCGGTTGGCTGCCCGTCCCTGTTGAAAGCCCACTTCGAAGTTTCAACAAGTTCTTTACTGTCAGTTTTTTCAACAACCTTCTCGATTAATCTGCCAAGCTCGTCAAAACGCAATCTATGGCACACCGAATCGCCGCTTGCGTCGGTGTTATCGATGACGCTAAGAGTTCGATCAGCCAGATTACGCTCAATCTTCGTCAGCAGTTTGCCGTTAGCGTAAGTGGCCTGTACATCACCATTTGAGTCGTAGGTGAAAGACAAAGTCACATCGTCCGGATCGGTCTGTGAAAGCTGCCGACCCGCCTCATCGTAGGTTGCTGCAGTGATGCGTCCTAAGGGATCAGTAAGGGAGGTAATTTTATCTAGACCGTTGTATTGGCGTTTTGTTAGCCCTCCGGCCGGATCCGTAACAGTAGATAGTCTGCCTCGTTCGTCGTAGGTATAACGAGTTGTTCCACCAAGACCATTGGTGACTTTCACAAGCTGTCCGGCAGCATCGTAAGAGAAATGACGAACACCTGTGACCAGATCGCGGCTATGTGTCAGCCGCCCGCAAGAATCGTATTTGCGTTCCAGCTTGCCTAGCCCCGGAACCGTTGCTGATACAAGACGTCCACAAGAATCGTAGGCATATGTTGCTTGATCGCCACACGCATCGACTCGTTTGATTAAACGTGAATCAGCGTCATAGAAGAATCGGGTTACTCCATCGTCGGGAGCAACAATTGAAGATTGCCTTCCGCAGCTATCGTAGGAAAAACACGTGCTGTGGTTTTCTGGCGAAATCTTCTCGACGATTCTTCCAGCAAGATCGTGCTTAAGCCTTGTCCGCCCGCCGGCTGCATCTGTGATTTCGACAACGCGGCCACAGGCATCGTATTCGATTAGCTCTGACCCACCAGCTGCGTCTACGGCCTTTACTGGCCGACCGTAATCGTCAAATTCAACCGTCTCGTTGATGGAACCGTCGCCGGTTATTTGCCGAATAGCCCCCGAGAGGTTGTCTCCGACGGTCTGAGTTTTGATTCCTGTGGGGTCGCTAACCGAGGTTAGGCGCCCATCAGCGTCGTATCCCCAATGCCATTTTCCGCCGGCAGGGTCGATTACTGCTTTTAGTCTGGATAGGCCATCATGTTCAAAGGCCCACTGGCTGTCATCGGGAAGTGTCAGACTAGATACATTGCCTAAATCATCGAACTCGCGCTCCACAACCCGCCCGAGTGGGTCTGTGGTTTTCTCAGCTTGACCGTGCGAACCATATTCGACACGGGTAGTTGCGCCTGCCGGATCAGTTGTCGATATAAGACGCCCATCGCTATCGTGCTCGTATCCCCACCTTGCCCCGTCCGGATCGATGCGTGCTGAAAGTTGATCGTCTGAGCCGTAGATAAACTGCGTGGTATTTCCTAGAGGAGTTATCGCCTGAATTACACGGCCTGCCTCGTCACGCACCAACCGAAAAACATCACCTACGCCGTTAGTGACCGAAACAAGCTCACCAAAATCGTTGTAGCCAAGAGAAACTTTCACGCCTTCTGGATCTACGGCTTCTAGCAGCAGACCATCGACCCAATGAAGAGTGGTCAGCCCACCACATGGATCTACTATCTGGCTTGGAAAACGATCGACGCTGTTGGCATAGCGGTATGAGACCGTAGCGCCGTTTGCCCCAACCAATAGTTCCAGCCGGTCCTGCTCGTCCCAGCAATAATTAACTTCAGCTTTCGTGGGCAGAACGGTTCGAGTAAGCCTGCCACGATCGTCATAGAAGTTAACCGTTAGCTTGCCGCAACGGTCTCGGGCAGTAACAAGATTTCCGAATCTGTCATACGACATGGATTGACGCTGATCGAAAGCATCGATAATTCCTACAATTCGGCCTTTATTATCAGATATCCACGTATTTGCTCGGCTGCCATCCTCATCGCTAACACACGCGACGTGTCCTGGCAGATACACATACCTGCTTTTGCGGCCAAACTGGGAAACCTGCGAGGTGATACGTCCGCTTTTGTCGTAAGTGTTTACGCACTCAACAACACCGCCAGCACCAACAACCTGTTCAATTAGCCCTTGGTCATCAAGAACATAATAACGCTTAACACCGCCCAGGCCCTGCGCAGAGATTAGCTGTTGAGTTTCGCTATATTGATAATCAACCTTACGGCCATCGCTTGAGTGGATAGCGGAGACCAAAGCACCGTCATATTCCACATCGATACGGCGGCCACGGCAGTGAATGAGGCTCTTAACCAAGCCGTTGCTAGATCTCTCAACGCCTACAGAATCACCTACGCAACGCCAGAAACCTAGCCAGGAACCATCAACGCTAAATGCCCATCGGCAGCCCTCATTGTTAGAGACCAGCCACACATCGTCAGCCAGACCTTTACCAAGGCTTTCCGCGAAACTAGTCGCGGCAAGCGAAGATTTAGCAATCCAGAAGTTTTCGTCTACCGCTCTTATCGGCCCGTAATTCTGGCTATCTGGCATGCTGAATAAAACATGATGGCCATCGTCTTGCACCCATTCGATCTCGTTGTCACTAACGATCAAGCGCTGATCGAGTATCGAAGACCAGCCAAGTCCGAAAACCCCTACAGAGGGGGCATCTTCACTCGACCCGAACTGCGATACAGCGATTATCGAGTTATACGTTCTTGTTACGGCCAAAGCTGAAGCCGAGGAAGGGAAAGCTATATCCGTTTCTGGTTCGACAAAATTACCCGTCGAAGTATTTATTGGATCATCAGCAAATCCCGTAGTGGGAGCCATACCGACGAGGGCTAAGGGTGGCACTTCAAGCGCCTGACGGCTGGCGCTCACCCCAGCGTTTTGTAGCACAAGGCTAAGGGCCTGATCCGAAAGCGAAACAATCGATCCACCGCCACCAGCAGCCCGGAAAGCTCCGGCTATCAAACCTAGCCAACGCCCATCGTTAACGTTGTTTTCATTAAAGCGTCTAAGTACGCCGATAAGGCCTTCCATACCGCTTATGGCCGTTGGCCCCGACTTCCAAGTCCAGGCACTCTCGAACTGCTCGTATGAATGGATGAATCTATTAATGGCCGACACCATGGTGTCGGAAGAACCAGAAATTAGCGTGACAAAGTTATCAAGATCATTGGGGCAAGCCGAAGAAACTCCACACGTTCCTGCAGTGGAGCCAGGCGGTGGAACATCACGACTACCAACGGGGCAAGTACTGGCAGAAATCACCGGTGGGTCACCCGGAATTATGTCAGCGTCTGGTATCTCCGGTTCGCTATGCCAAAGGTCATACCATAATTCGCCAATACCGCCTTGTTCGGTTTGACGCTGCCAATCATCATGGCGTCTTTGCCAATCTAAGGCTCGATCTATGCGTTCTTGTTCGGCCTTTGCGGCTCTCTTGGCGTTACGCAAACCCTGAGATAGTCTTTGCAGGGCGTCGATTAGGTTATCTGCATCTGCATTCAGAACATTAAGGTTATTGTCGAAAAGCTGCCGGAAATAGCCACGAAATTCTGCTTTAGCTCTACCAGCACCCGAGTTAATTCTGAAACGAACATCATTAAGGGCAGAAACCAGAGAAGAACACTTACTAATCAGATCACTACTGGCACCAGGCTGACGCGACCTATAAACATCTTTATCAACTGCCCGAAAACTAATCACTATCGCCCCTACCCCAACAGCCTGTGACGACTGCTTTAACATAAGATTTCACAGAGAAACCAGGGTTAAAGCTAGCACATAATCCAATAGCTAGAACAGAATAATTTGCAACAATAAATCGGCAGCTGACTGAAGTCTGCGAATAAACAACGAGGCCGTTTAACAGATGTTTAATCGAAGCCAGATGGGAGGTATGAGATAAGACGCTTTAAGTTCGACCAAAACACTCTCAGCTATGACTTTTGTGGTCGTGTTGTGGGGGTTTCTTGTTCTCGCCTTGGTGTAGTAGCTACTACTGGGTTCTTTTATGATGAGGCTGGCCAGCTTTCTTCTAGTAGGCGAGATAGTGGTGGTCGGGTTGAGGAGGCTGGGTATTGCTATAGCGGGGCTGGTCGGCGTTCGTCTGTGGTTTGTTCTGGTGGGCAGGTGAGGTTACCCTGCATTTGTGGACACCTGAGTTAGCGGGATTGGTTCCCGCGTGAAAGGGTGCCGTTATGGCAGGAGTAGGAAAGACCCGGCGTAGGTTCACGCCGGAATATCGTGAAGAGGCCGCTCGTTTGGTCGTCGACACTGGAAGACCGATCGCGCATGTCGCACGAGAGCTCGGTTTGGGTGAACAGCTCTTGGGTAAATGGGTGCGCAAGTACCGGCAGGAACAGGGAAACGAGCCGACTGGCGAGTTGTCTGTGGATGAGCGGGTTGAGCTCAAACGGTTACGGCGTGAGGTTCAAGAGCTGAAAAAGGACAACGCGTTTTTGGGAAAAGCAGCAGCCTTCTTCGCGTCGAAGCAACCACCTGCGAACGGTTTGAGCTAATGGAACAGGAGAAGGCAAACTTCGAGATCACACGCATGGCTCGGCTGTTAGAGGTGTCACGGTCAGGCTATTACGCCTGGGTCAAGCGACGGAAAACGGGGCCGTCTCCACGAGCGCAGAAACAGGCCATACTTGACCAGAAAGTCCGCGAGTTTCATGCCGATTCCGATGGTGTTTACGGGGCACCCAGGATCACGGCTGATTTTCACGCTGAAGGCACGCAGGTGAATGTGAAAACAGTGGCGGCATCCATGCGCCGACAAGGCCTTGAAGGCATTTCACCACGCGGATTCACCCCAGTGACGACAATTCCTGGGATCCCGACTCATGCGATTTTTGACCGTGTCAAACGGGTGTGGGATACCGGAAAACTCAACACAGTGTGGATCTCGGACATCACCTATTTACGTACTGGCGAGGGCTGGCTCTACCTGTGTGTCGTTCGTGATGGCTGTTCACGTCGCGTCTTGGGATGGGCCATGGACAGCCACCAAGATGCCGACCTGGTTGAACGCGCATTGGTGATGGCCAAAACTTTACGCGGCGATTTCCCCGGCCGCGTCATCTTCCATGCTGATCGCGGCACTCAATACACCTCCGAGCAGTTACACAAAGCCACTAAGCGACTTAGCATCGATCAATCGATGGGCCGCACTGGCGTGTGCTACGACAACGCGATGGCAGAATCCTTCTGGTCAACGCTGAAAAACGAGTTCTACAACCGTTTCACATGGCCGACACGAGCCGATGCCAGACAAGGCGTCGCCCGCTGGATCGAAGTCACCTACAATCGCACACGTCGACACTCATCAATCGGCTACCTCCGCCCAGTCGAATACGAAACCAACCTGGAAAAACAAGAACAAACACACCAACAACCACAAGCAGCATAAGCGGGACGTGTCCACAACTTGCGGTCAACCACAGACTGGCGAGTCAGACACGACATAGTCGACACCACCGGCGCAATCACCATCCGCTATGCAGGAAAACTACGCCACCTAGGAATCGGAAGAACCCACAAACGCACACCAGTCATAGCCCTAGCACACGGGCCAAACGTCACCATAATCAACAAAACAACCGGCGAAATCATCACCGAATTCACCATCAACCCAAACAAAAACTACCAAACAAAAAACCAACCAACACCGGACACATGACCCGAAACACCCCAAAGCCAAAAAACCAAAAACCACGCCACAAAAACGGACACATGTCCCGAAACATCACATGGCGGTGACGGAGGGATTTGAACCCTCGGTGGCTTGCACCACACTCGCTTTCGAGGCGAGCTCTTTCGGCCGCTCAGACACGTCACCGTCGTTTAGTTTACGAAAAACTAAACTTTTAGGCTAATCAGCGGCGATTGACGAAGAAGGCTTTAAGTAATGCGCTGGATTCTTCGGCCTCGACACCGGCGATCACGCTCATGCGGTGATTCAATCTGGGGTCACGCACTAGATCCCACAATGACGAGACAGCACCAGCCTTGTCATCAAAGGCTCCAAAAACAAGCCGCGCCAACCGAGATTGGACGATTGCACCAGCGCACATCGGGCACGGTTCCAAAGTGACAACCATGGTGCAGCCATCCAGCCGCCAACCTTGACCAAGCCGCTGACAAGCCGCTTCAATGGCTAGAATCTCGGCATGCGCGCTTACCCGCCCTAATTCTTCACGGCGATTGTGGGCGCGCGCCAACTCAACACCGTCAGGGTTGAGCACTATCGCCCCAACCGGCACATCATAATGAGCTAGTGCAGCTCGCGCCTCACCTAGAGCAAGCGCCATCGGCGCCGACCAGCGGGTCAGTTGACTGTCCTATCAAATTGTTCGCCAAAGCCCATTTGGCCGACGAGTTGGCGCACTAACTGATCAGAATCCTCGTCTAGATCGCCAGCGATTTGTTCCAGCTCAAATTCGCTGACCCCTTGATCCTCAAGCATGGCTAGGTCACCAATGACCTCGTCTTCATCGTCCTCATTAGGTAAATCAATACCAAGGTAGTCCATTACGTCGCGAGCCAATGGCCAATCGTTGGCTGAAATGGAATCGTTTAACAGTACTTGGACGATCCGCCCACGCACGCGACACAGCACGAAAAACTCGCCGGCTACCGATACCACACCAAGCGCCCCAGCATCGCCCGGCAGTCGACGCAATTGGGAAATCATCTCGTCCAAATCATTGGCGACTGCTAGCGGCAACTCGTAGGCGGTCGGGGAGCCATCCTCGCGGTAAAGAGCTACCGCAAAATCGATATCGTCTGCAGTGGCATCCTCATAGTCGTCATCGTATTCGCCATATTCGTCATCATCGGAGTCATCGTCGTCGAAATCGTCATAGTCGTCAGCGATGACACCGCCATCTAGCTCAATGTCGTCGTCGAGACTGTCATCGATCAGCTCGTCCGCGCCTGCGTCATCATTGTCGTAGTCATCCGTGCTCATTTTTCGATTCTCCGCTCTAACCACCGTAGATAACTATGTTCTCAGATAATGACCGCATCGGCCAGCCCAAAAGCTGACTGAAACGGCCAGATTGTGACAGAGTTAACAACGTGGAACTTAAAGTGCTTGATCACCCTCTGGTCTCTTCTAAAATGACGCTGCTTCGCGACAAAAACACTGATAGCACAACTTTTCGTCAGTTAGTCGATGAATTGGTTACTCTGCTCGCCTATGAGGCAACCCGCGATATGCGCGTGGCACCCTGCCATGTCGAAACCCCGCTGACAGTGACGAAAGGGGTTAAAATTGCTGAACCCCGCCCCTTGGTAGTGCCTATTCTGCGTGCTGGGCTAGGTATGTTAGGCGGAATGACCCGACTCATGCCGGCGGTAGAAGTTGGTTTTGTTGGTATGAGCCGCGATGAACAAACACTAAAGCCAACAACTTATGCCGAACGTCTACCACACGATTTGTCTGGTCGGCAATGTTACGTACTCGACCCGATGCTGGCTACCGGTGGCTCCCTAGGTGGATGCGTACACTTCTTAACGAACCGTCACGCAGACGATGTGACTTGCATCTGCCTGATCGCAGCACCAGAAGGCATCGAGAATTTCTCGAAGCTCGTTGATAGTCTGCACGTCAAAACAACCCTCGTAGTTGCCGCAGTGGACGATCACCTAAATGAGCATGGTTTTATCGTGCCTGGCCTAGGAGACGCCGGCGACCGGCTATATGGAATGGTCGACTAGCTAGGGTTAAGAATCCTTTTCGCTAGCCTCTTCAGTTTCCAACTCACGCTCAGCGGCCTGAGCAATGGTTTCTTCGCTATGCGCCCACTGCTCGGCAGTCAATGGTGTTGACGCCTGACTGCCTGCACCTAAGGTGGATAACATTTGGCGCACATTAGCCAGTTGGGCGGTTATCGAATCTCGACGAGCGGCGGCAGCCGCCAATTCCCGTTCAGAGTTCTGCCGGATGTTCTCGGCGCGCCGCTTAGCTTCGGACAACAAATCGTTAGCCTTGCGGTCAGCGTTAGCTAGTGTCTCTTCAGCACTACGTTTAGCCTCGTCGGCAACCCGCTGAGCCTCGATGTGGGCGGCCTCCAACTGCTCAATCACTCGACTAAGCTCCGCCTGACGTTTTTCGACGTCAGCATTTAGCTCTCGCATGGCGTCATCACGCCGCTCAGCGAGGGTCTTTTCAAAATCTGCCGCTGCTTTAGCCACTTGAGCACGCTGCGTTTCATAGAGGTTCTCTGCTTCCTCACGCCGCACAGTAGCCTTAGAATCGGCGTCTTCAACCAATTGATCGGCTTTACGTTGGGCGTCTGAAATGAGTTTCGCCGCCTGCGCCTCAGCTTGCGATCGGGTCAGAGTGGCGTCCTGTTCGGCCTGGGTGATTTTAGCTTCTATTTCAGCTTCCGTGCGCGTGGTTAGCTCTGCCACTTCAGCCTTAGCTTTGGCCACCATGTCATCTGCTTCTTCACTAGCCAGCGTCAAAATCTGGCCAACCCGCTCACCTAGGGACGAGTAATCAGCCGTCATCCCATGAATTTTTTCTTCCTCAGCCTGCTTTAATTTGGTTTCTAAATCGGCTGTTTTACTATTTAGCTCACTAACCTGTTGCTTTAGCTTGGTAGCTTCCACATCCAGGTTTGCGGCTTGTTTGCGGGCATGCTCCAGGTTCGTCTGCAAACCCGAAACTTCATTGTTTAGGGTTGCCAGAGCACTATTAACCGCTTCTTGTTCGTACCCTCGGCGCACGATTCGAAATTGTGGGCTATCGGTCATTGCTTGGGCTCCTTTGTTGACTCGGGTGCTGCTAGGGCTTCAATAACCCCAGATAGCTGCCCTAATTCAGTTTGAATGTTATTTCGTCTAGCAACAAGTTCTGCAACCTCGACTCGAGCACGCTGCAACATCTGAGCTGCTTCTTCGCGCACCTCGTCAGCATCTTTTCGGGCTTGAGTAAGTAGCCTTACCGCTTCATCTCTGGTTGCTTTGGTTGATTCGAAGGTTTGAGTTCTGATTTTGGCTAAATCTTCGCTAGTTTTACGACGGATTCGTTCCGCCAAAGCGTTGGCTTCGTCTACTCGATCCTGAGCCCGACGTTCTGTCTCGATTAGCTGCACACGAGCAGATTCTTCTATGGTGCGAGCATATTTTTCAGCTTCGGCGCGAGTATTTTCTGCGTCTTTCTTGGCTGCCGTCAAAGTAGTTTCAGCCAACAAATGCAGTTCCTTAGCCCGATCGTTAGCTTTGCTTATCCTGTCCCGCATGGCCTGGGCTTCTCTCGCCAGCAAAACACCTAACTGCTGATGGGTACGTTTCGTATGTTCTGCGGCTTTCCGGTCAGCTTCGGCAATGGTGTTATTCGCTTGTTCTCGGCTTTCAGTAAGTAGCTTCTCAACATTTTCGTTCACCCAATCAAGCTGCGACTGCGCCCCACTAACCAATGCTTCAGCTTCAGCCCGCGCGGTTTCGGTTAATTCAGCAGCCTTCTTCTCTGCTTGACTAACAGTTTTGATAGCGGTTTCTTCGGCATCCTCTAAGGTCTCAGCAGCTCTTGAGCACAGCTCATCTGAGTAGGTTCTAGCCTCCGCAAGTAGCCGCTCACTAACTTGTGTCGCTTCAGCTAATTTCCGCGAAATATCGCGCTCATTATTGGCTTTTATGGCGTTAACCGAAAGCTCGGCTCGCTCTAAAGCCAGCTGACTTCTGGCACGTAGCCACTCGGCTGATTCTTTAGCAGCTTTATCTAACTGCTCAGCTTTGGCCTTCGCCGCGTTAATAATTTCTTCAGCTTCCAATGTGGCATTAGCGCAAATTTTATCAGCGTTATCGTTGGCATCATTTGCTGCCTGCTGGACGGTAAGATTGGCTTGTTCTTCTGCCCCTGAAGTTACGACGAATGCTTGCTCGGTAGCGTCGGAAATGATGCGATGAGCATCAGATTTAGCATCCTCTAGTACCCGTGCTGCCGTCTTACGCAAAGCTTCCGACTCGCTGCGAAAGGCCAATGCCGCTTGATGCTGAGCCTGGATATCAGTGGCTAGCTCGTCAGCTTCTTTTCGGCATTTGGCGCCATACTCTTCAGCTTCATGACGGATCTGGTCGGCCATATTCTGCGCCATAGACAGGATGGCGCCCGCGCGCAAGTCCATCTGTGACGCAATGTCATTGTCAACCATAGCTTATCCTCGCACCCCCGGCGTGAACCGCGCTTAGTCCAGGTTAGTAATAGTAAGGATAGTCTGACCAGTTAGGCTCCCGCTTATTAAGGAAAGAATCGCGTCCTTCGATAGCCTCATCACTCATATAGGCGAGCCGGGTCGTCTCACCAGCGAAAATTTGTTGCCCGACTAGGCCATCGTCAACCAGATTGAAGGCAAATTTCAGCATTCGCTGAGCTGTTGGAGATTTCCCACAGATTTTTTTAGCCCACCCCAAACCGACGTCTTCCAGTTCACCATGTGGGACGACTTTGTTCACCATGCCCATTTGGTAGGCCTGATTCGCGTCATAGGTTTCGCCTAAGAAGAAAATCTCGCGAGCGAACTTTTGACCAACTTGGCGAGCCAGATAGGCGCTACCAAAACCACCGTCAAAACTTGCCACATCGGCATCCGTTTGTTTGAACTTGGCATGTTCAGCTGAAGCGATAGTTAAATCGCACACCACGTGCAAACTGTGGCCGCCGCCAGCTGCCCACCCGTTTACTAGGGCGATAACCACTTTCGGCATGAAACGGATTAACCGCTGAGCTTCTAGAATGTGCAGCCGGCCAGCGCGCGCCCGCTCACTAGCCGTGGGACTATCGCTTTGGGCATATTGATAGCCGGTTTTGCCACGCACTCGTTGATCCCCACCTGAGCAAAACGCCCAACCCCCGTCTTTTAGGGACGGGCCATTGCCAGTCAACAACACTGCTCCAACATCGGCGCTTGTTCTGGCATGCTCCAAGGCGGTAATCAATTCGTCAACGGTATGCGGACGAAAAGCATTACGTACCTCAGGCCGATTGAATGCGATCCGCACCGCTGGCACATCATTGGCCTGGTGATAGGTAATATCAGTGAAATTGAACCCCGGCACGGGGTGCCATTTGTCAGGCTTAAACGGATTAGTCATAGAGCTAACGCTAGCGTGAAGATATGACAAAACGTTGCGCAGTGATTGGTTCGCCAATTTCCCACTCCCTCTCGCCACTGCTGCACCGCACGGCCTACCAGGTTTTAGGGATAACCGATTTCACCTACGACGCAATCGAAGTCAAACCTGCTCAACTCGGCACTTTCATCAACTCGCTAACCGATGATTGGGTGGGACTTTCCGTTACCGCCCCAAACAAAGAAGCACTGACAAACTACGGCCATCCTGACGCAATAGCTAGCGAACTTAGAGCAGCAAATACGATCATCTTTGACGCGGGCGACAATCGGGTTTACAACACAGACGTCACCGGTTTCGTAGCAGCTCTAAAACACTCGGGGGTTGAAGATCTAGCCTGTGCGCGGGTATTGGGTGCCGGAGCCACAGCGCGAGCCGTCCTATCTGGACTGTCTCAGCTAGGCGCTAACAACGTGGAGATAAAAGCCCGCAACCGCGAGCGTGCTAAGGCGGGCTTAGCCCAATTGGCCGAAAACCTTGGGTTAAAGATCACCTACGCTCCTTTCGATTCTTTGCCTGAAAAGTCGGTTGATTTGGTGGTGAACACCGTTCCCATCCAGCTGCCTAAATCACTGGCAGAAGCTTTGGCAAATAGCACCCAAAACGTTTTTGAAGTGACCTACAACCATTACCCCACTACCCTGGAACAGGTTAGTCGACGAGCAAACAAAAACACTTTGGGCGGGATAGACATGCTGGTTTGGCAAGCTATCGACCAAATCGAACTGATGACAGGACGCCGCCCTGACATTACACCCCTACTAGAAGCCGGCTTAACGGCGCTAAAAACTAAAAAAGCTCCGGCTGAGCCGGAGCCTGGTTTGGCGCGCCCGGAGGGATTCGAACCCCCAACCTTCTGATCCGTAGTCAGATGCTCTATCCGTTAAGCTACGGGCGCTTAACCCGATCGTTTAGTTTAGCGCCAGCAAAATAGTTCTCCAAATTACTGCCGCAACGACCAGCGCGGAGGTGGCGGGATTTGAACCCGCGATGGGGTTTAAGCCCCAAACCCGCTTAGCAGGCGGGCGCCATAGACCGGACTAGGCGACACCTCCACGACTACCGCTTGCGCGGCACGTCCAACTTAGATTACTGGCTCAATGCCAGGTAGGCAAAAATGTCGTCACTAAATTGTTGTCCACAACATTTTGTCAATACTTAAAGAGCCGAGACGTTTTAGCCGTTAATCTCGCATTCCCGCTGCAATTGAGCCAACTGTTCATCTGTAAGCGGGGCATAGGGGTCATTCTCAGCTTCGGCGGGAACCTGCTCGATAGCTTCGCCCTCAGGCGCAGATTTCTCCCCAGCCCCGGCACTAGCTTCACCCTCAGGCTGAGCAGCTGGAACTTCGGGGCTAATCTCTTCAACGGAGATAACGTAAATTTTGCCGCTACCGTCACGTACTTGAGTGCCCGCTGGTAAGGCAGTATCGGACATAAATGACGCCCAAATAGGTTGCGCCTCATCTTCATAAAGCATGACGCGGTTCGTGTCATAGGGTGACGGATAAACAGGCAAGTTAACAAAGCGCAGATTCTCCGGCTGTAGCGACTGCAGTGACCAACCCAACCCAACTAACCTAGGCACTGAGGATAAACCCTCAGACATTGTCAGATTAGCCAGGCCGTTACCCACGAAACTGTAGAGCTGGTTCATCGAAGTGAGCAGATTCTTTCGCATAGCTGTGCGCATCATAATGCTCATCACCGACTGCTGGCGCTCGATTCGTTGCAGATCCGAACCATCCGAGCCTTCAACACCGTGGCGCACCCGTGCATAAGCCAACGCCTGTGCACCGTCAAAATGGTGACAACCTGGATCCAGCACCAAACCGGAGTTCACCTCGTCTTGAACGGCATTAGGGACGTAAACATTTATTCCACCGAGAGCATCAATCATCGAGGCGAAACCGTTAAAGTCCACCACTATTGACTCGTCAATGTGTATTCCAGAAAGTTGCTCCACAGTTTTCCACGTGCAGAAAACTGCGGAAGCTAGATTGCCGTCCTGACCACCGATTGAAAACGCCCAGTTAAATTGGGCTTGCTGAGGCTCAGAAAAGCTGCCATCCTGCCTCTCACAAGCGGGAATGTTGACAATCAGATCGCGCGGAATAGACACAACATTTACTTGGCTGCGGTCTTGGGAAATATGCATGACCATCGTCGTGTCAGATCTGGCAGAGTCTTCGTCACCAGTTAAGACTTGGTTGCCTTCCCCCACTCGAGTATCAGAACCAATTATCAAAATATTGAGCGCTCGACCGTCAAAAGAATCAGACGGCTCAGATGAGCGGCTAGGCAAGGTCGGAGAACCTAGGTTGTTCACGTGTCCAGCCAAATCAAAATAAATTAAGGCGGCGGCGGTAACCACGAAAGAGACCACAAAAGCCAGCACGCTGAGTATTATTCGACGCACCCTGGCATTGCGAGAAGAACCTTTGGCGTGGAGATTTCTTCCCTCTACACCCTTAATGCGCGAATCCATGGGCGCAATTCTATCTAGCAGAAAACTGCAATGTAAAACATCTGAGGCATTCTTGGCGGTAGTTGTCAACACGAAAACCGGTAGACAAAACCTTCAAACGTGCACACCGCCTAGCAAATCAGCCGAACTTTTGGACGCAAAAAAAGCAACAATACTGCGACATGGCCTTAGATGAGGCACTTCTCGGCGTGGTAGGGCATGCTGCAACTTTGGCTTACAGCTACTCTTAGCACATGAGCAAAAGAGGATATTTGCCCGAAGAAACCATCGAAACTGACTCTGTTGCGCCAGCTCGGGCTGAACTTCGCCCGTCCCAAGGCTGGCGCACACTGATCGCAGTGCTTATTTCGGCTGTCCTCGGATCGGGTTTGGCGGGGATAGCGTTCTTAGTGATGAAGAGCACCGGGACGACACCCCACGTAACCCCCTCTATTACTTTCACCCCAAGTCCAACCCCTACACCAACCATTGAAACCCCCAGTGCTGGCCCGGCGACACTCACTACTAAACCTCAACAAACCGATGAGCCCAGCTCAACTGAAGGATCAGGGGCGGATATTAGTAGCGTCGATAAAGCTAACACCAGAGTTTGGGTGCTGAATGCCTCTACCCGCAACGGCTGGGCAGGCCAGGTTGCCCAAAGCCTTGCCAACGCCGGTTTCCCGAATCCAGTTGCCGAGAATTCGACACCAAATGGTTTGACCAGCTCCATAATTCTTTACCGAGGCAAAGAGTTTGAAGCGGCTGCCCAAGAAGTTTCACGAGTCACTGGCATCTATAACGTTCAGAACGCCGAAGATGGCTACATCATGGGCGACACAGATATTGAGGTTTACCTAATCGGATAGCTTGGTGCTTTCCGAATTTACTGCAGACCAAAGCCCTAGCCTGAGCATGAAATCAGGCTAACCGGGCGCGCAGGTCGGCAACTAGCTCATCCATTAGACTCTTCCATTGGCCGCGTGGGGCAGAAATATAGGTGCGCTTTATCTTCCCAGAGCGGATTACGACGCGCGTCCCATCTGGAGTGGCGGACACTTCGCTCACCTCAGACCATTTTCCAGAAGTAGTTGCTGAGCCATTTATTACCGTGTATCCGGACGAATCCAACCGCACTTCTAGCCGAGTGGCACGCAAAGCCATCACCAGCAACACCACGACCACTACACCCAAGACGATTAGCACCACACCAAGCACTGTCCAGACGGTAGCTTTACCAAAGATAAGTGAAGCAACTCCGCCTAACACCAGCAAACCGACGACCACAAACGTCCAGATCGGCAAGCGTTGGGCGAACACGTACCTAGTTTGACCAGACTGTTCAGGCATGTCGTCCCCTTTCAGACGGCGGCGAGAGTGGGATTCGAACCCACGGAGCTTTCGCTCGGCCGCTTTCAAGGCGGCTGCACTCGTCCACTATGCGATCTCGCCAAACTTTCCTTTATAAAGGAAGCATATTTCATGGTACCGGAAGAATCTTAGACCTCTTAATGGCACCCTATTAACTATGTTTGCTATCACTCAAACCGAGCCCGGCGGGCCAGAAACCTTAAAATGGACCGAGGTACCAACCCCTGAACCTGGCCCAGGAGAAGTGCTGGTACGTACTGTTGCGGCAGGCGTCAATCGCGCTGATTCGCTGCAGCGGCGCGGCTACTATCCGCCCCCACCTGGAATAACAGAGATAATCGGGCTGGAGGCGTCCGGAATTATTGAGAAAGTCGGCCCTGACGTTGACGGTTGGCTGCCCGGCGATCCGGTAGTGGCCTTGCTGGCTGGCGGCGCCTACGCCGAGTTCTTCACTGTCCCGGCCGGCCAAATAATTTCACCGCCAGACAATGTGGAGCTAGTGGAATCGGCAGCGTTAATCGAAGTGGCAGCGACAGTGCTCAGTAATCTGGAACGCGTCAAGCTAAGCGAAGGCGAAACCTTCTTAGTGCATGGCGGCGCTGGCGGCATCGGCTCACTAGCCATCCCGTACGCTAAATCATTAGGATGCACGGTGCTGACTACGGCTTCTGCCTCCAAATTGGAATATTGCCTAGAACGCGGCGCTGATGCAGCAATCGACTACACGAGTGACTGGCTAGCGGCGGTCATGAAAGAGACGAACGGCAAAGGCGTAGATGTCATCTTGGACATCATTGGAGCCAAATATCTAGATCAAAACATTTCCGCATTGGCTGATGATGGCCGCATGGTGATTATCGGCATGCAAAAGGGTGTCAAAGGCGAATTAAATATCGGAAAGCTCTTAAACAAGAGAGCCACTATCACCGCTACCAGCCTAAGAATGCGGCCGTTAGCACAAAAAGCCGCTATCACCCAGGCAGTTAAAACGAAAATCTGGCCACTCTATGAAGACGGTGTCATTTCTCTACCAGACATCACGATCTTCCCGATGACTGAAGCTGAAAAAGCCCACGAGCTACTCGATTCCGGCAACTCACGAGGGAAAATCATTCTCACTATCTAATCACTCAACATTGAACCGCTCGGCCTAACCAAGTGTTTTGGTTAGGCCGAGCGGTTTATTTGTCAGCCCAACTATCCACCTAAGAAATTAACCAACTTCCCCAAAAACTACTAAGGTAAGCCTAAAGTAAGTTTTTGTGTAGGTCTGCCGATGCAGTGGCAACAATGTTTTATAGCACTAGGGTTGTAGTCAGCGCAGTGCCTAAAGGTTTAGTCGAGCGGAGCGAAAATGACTGTCGAACGCACAGATATTACTTCTGTACCAGATTTAGCGACAGGGTCTGCACGCATCGGACCCGTCCGCACCCACATCCCCATCTACGTTGATCTTTTGCCACCTTGCAATAACGCTTGCCCGGCCGGCGAGAATATCCAAGAGTGGTTACGACTAATAAAAGAGGGTAAGGAAGAGGCAGCTTGGCGTCAGCTAGTGCGCGATAATCCCTTCCCCGCTATTCATGGCCGCGTCTGCTACCACCCTTGCGAGGTAGCCTGCAACCGCAAAGATTTAGACTCTGCCGTCTCGATTCACTCTGTAGAACGCTATCTGGGTGACTTGGCGATAGAACGCGGCTGGAAGTTCCAACCGCCAGCAAAGCACACTGGCAAGCGGGTTTTGGTTATTGGCGCCGGGCCTTCTGGCTTGTCAGCCGCCTACCATCTGGCCAGGCTAGGCCACGAAGTCGAGATTTATGACGCAGGCGAGAAAGCCGGCGGAATGATGCGTTACGGCATCCCAGAATATCGGCTACCTAGAGACGTGGTGGACGCTGAGATTGCCCGCGTTGAGGAATTGGGCGTGAAAATCCACCTAAACCACCCAGTCACCGACCTTCAAGCAGAGCAGCATGCCGGCAAATTTGATGCTGTCTTTATCGCTATCGGCGCACATCTATCTCGTCGAGTGGAAATCCCCAGCATGGACGCCGAAAAGATGGTTGACGCCGTCGACTTCTTACGCGATGTTGCCTCCGGCGACAAACCAAAGATTGGCCGCCGAGTCGCGGTTTACGGTGGCGGCAACACGGCAATGGACGCCGCCCGTACCGCACGACGGATGGGCGCCGAAGAGGCAATCATTATTTATCGACGCACCCAAGACCAGATGCCAGCTCACCTGGAAGAGCTCGAAGAAGCCGAGCGTGAGGGCGTTAAGGTTCACTGGCTGCGCACCATCAATGCCGTCGAGGACGATTTGATGGTTGAGATCATGGAATTGGACGAAAATGGCTCTCCGCGAGGCACTGGGAAGTTCGAGAAACTTCCTGCTGACACTGTGATTATGGCAGTCGGGCAGGTTGCTGACACTGGCTTCCTACACAAGATTGAAGGTCTTGAGTTCGTCAATGACGTACTGAAAGTCAACCCGCGCACCTTAATGTCGGCGGTACCTGGCATTTTCGCCGGTGGTGACGCCGTCCCGTCCGAGCGGACGGTAACTGTTGGCACTGGCCACGGCAAGAAGGCCGCCCGCATGATTGATTGCTGGCTGAAAGACAAAGAAGCCGAACAGAAAATCAAGCACCCAGTGGTAGATTTCGACGACCTTCACCTGTGGTACATGGGTGATCATCCACGTTCGATCCAGCCAGAATTAAGCATCAACGAAAGAACTGGCTTCGGCGAGATCGTTAGCGGCCTCGACCCAGATCAGGCACATTTCGAAGCCCGTCGATGCCTATCGTGCGGCAACTGCTTCGAATGTGACGGTTGCTTAGGCTCTTGCCCTGAAGACGCCATTATTAAACTTGGCAAAGGCCACAGATACCGCTTTGACTACACCAAATGCACCGGGTGCGCGACCTGCTACGAGCAGTGCCCGGTACACGCGATTGAGATGATTCCGGAGAACTGACAATGAGCGAAACCGTTAAGAATTCCCTCGGTCAAGAAAACCCTGATACCGGCCAGCCGGAAGCTGCAACCGAGGCGGCCAGCCGGGTGATTATGGACGGCAATACCGCCACTGCAGATGTCGCTTTCCGCATCAACGAGTTGTGCTCCATCTACCCGATTACCCCGTCATCACCAATGGCGGAATTGGCTGATGAATGGTCGGCTCATCGTCGAGTCAACATTTGGGGTCAAGTGCCTTCGGTGATTGAAATGCAGTCTGAGGGTGGCGCTGCCGGCGCCTACCACGGCGCCTTGCAATCTGGCGCTTTAGCTACCACTTTCACAGCTTCCCAAGGCCTGCTGTTGATGATCCCCAACATGTACAAGATTGCGGGCGAGTTGACGTCAACAGTCATGCATGTGGCCGCCAGATCGCTGGCCGCACAAGGGTTGTCTATTTTCGGTGACCACCAGGATGTAATGGCGGTCAGGCAAACAGGCTGGGCTATGCTGGCCTCTAATTCCATTCAGGAATGTCACGATAATGCCTTGATTTCTCAGGCTTCAGCAATGCGGTCCAGGGTGCCGTTCGTCCATTTCTTTGATGGGTTCCGCACCTCTCACGAATTGAATACTTGCGAAAAAATCTCGGACGAGATTTTGGCGAAGATGATTCCTGACGAGCTGATTCAGGCTCATCGTGGGCGCGCACTCAGCCCCGCACACCCATTCATTCGTGGTACCGCCCAAAATGGAGACGTTTATTTCCAAGGACGCGAAGCCTCCAACAAGTATTACCTAGCGGTTCCGGGAATCGTCCAAGAAATGATGGACGAATTCGCTAAATACACTGGCCGTCAATATCACGTGGTGGATTATTTCGGTGATCCCCAAGCCGAAGAGGTTGTGGTAGCGATGGGCTCTGGCAACGAGGTCGTCCAGCAGGCTGTCACCAGGCTAAACGCTAATGGCCGAAAGACTGGCTTAGTGATCATCAGACTGTTTAGGCCGTTCCCTGCTGAACAGTTGCTAGCCGCAATTCCGGAAACCGTACGCAAGATCGCCGTCCTGGATCGGACGAAGGAACCCGGCTCGAACGGCGAGCCGCTATTCCTAGACGTCGTAGCCGCTCTTTCTGAAGGTGTAACGACCGGCAAACGTAAGCAGATGCCTAGAGTTATCGGCGGTCGTTACGGCTTGTCATCGAAGGATTTCACGCCCGCAATGGCGGTGGGCATTTTCGACGAATTGGCGAAAGAAAATCCGCGTCCGCGGTTTACTGTCGGTATAAACGATGACGTAACCATGCTCTCACTCGATTATGACCCGTCGGTAGATCTGGAGGATACGGAAACCAAACGCGCTGTTTTCTACGGTATGGGTTCAGACGGCACTGTAGGCGCAAACAAGAACACCATCAAGATTCTTGGCTCCGAGCCGGGCACTTACGCTCAGGGCTATTTCGTCTATGACTCTAAGAAATCTGGTTCGCGTACCACCAGCCACCTGCGTTTCGGGCCAAACCCAATCAAAGCACCTTATTTGGTTAACCAGGCTGGGTTTATTGGCTGCCACCATTGGTCGATTTTGGAGCGCATCGATGTGTTGCAGTTCGCCCGCCCTGGCACCATCCTGCTACTGAATTCACCTTTCAACACCAACCAGGTTTGGGATCATTTGCCAGCACCAATGCAGCAAAAGATTATCGACTTAGGGATTGAGCTATACGCCATCAACGCCAATGAGGTGGCTCGTTCGGTCGGTCTTGGTGGGCGCACTAATACGGTGCTGCAAACCTGCTACTTCGCCATCTCGGGAGTGCTAGAGCCAGATGTGGCGATTAAGAAAATTAAGGAATCGATCACTAAGACTTACCTTAAGAAGTCGCAGAAGATTGTGGATATGAACCACGCTGCGGTGGATAAAGCGGTTGAGCACCTACACAAGATTGAGGTGCCAGCCACGGCCACCGGCACCAAGGGCTACTTGAAGCCGGTGCCGGATTCAGCTCCTGATTTCGTCAAGACAGTTACCGCAAAGATGCTAGTAGACGAGGGCGATGGCCTACCGGTCTCGATGCTGCCGGTTGATGGCACCTACCCGTCTGGCACTACCCAATATGAAAAACGTAATGTCTCCGACATCATCGCGGTGTGGGATAAAGATGCCTGCATTCAGTGCGGCAACTGCTCTTTCGTCTGCCCGCACGCCGTGTTGCGCGCTAAGTATTACGAGCCGCAACTATTAGAGGGCGCCCCACAGTCATTTGAGTCAATTCCGTTGAATGCTGCGGGTCTGCCTGATTCGCGCTACACCCTACAGGTTTTTGCTGAAGACTGCACGGGCTGCGGGTTGTGCGTTGAGGCTTGCCCCGTCCATCCGATAGGCAAACCAGATAAGAAAGCCATCAACCTGGAAACGGTTTTGGAACGCGACGAGCAACGAGCCAATGTGGAGTTCTTCGAAACATTGCCTCGTCCAAGGCGTTCGCGCGTCAATTTCGGTACGGTACGTGGCACCCAGTTCTTGCCCCCACTATTCGAGTTCTCCGGCGCTTGTTCTGGTTGTGGTGAAACTCCTTATCTGAAACTGCTAACCCAGCTTTTCGGTGACCGACTACAGGTTGCGAACGCTACCGGCTGCTCGTCTATCTATGGCGGCAACCTCCCGACTACCCCATGGGCTAAGGGTGATGACGGACGCGGACCAGCCTGGTCTAATTCACTATTCGAGGACAATGCCGAATTTGGTTTAGGTATGCGGTTAGCCGCTGACCTGCATACTAATCTGGCACGCACCCGACTAGAGCAGATGCGGGAATACATTGACGACGACAATCTGGTTGACGAGTTACTCAACGCTCCTCAGGCGACTATGCATGATTTACGTCGCCAGTACCGTCGTGAACAAGCCTTGGTTGAAAAACTAAACCTGTTGCTGGCCGAGGAAAGCCTGGACGATATTGCTGCCAGAAAAGCTAAAGACTTGCTTTCAGTAGCTGACAACTTGTTACGTCGTTCGGTTTGGATAGTTGGCGGTGACGGCTGGGCTTATGACATTGGCTCAGCAGGTGTGGATCACGTGCTGGCCAGCGGACGTAATGTCAACATCTTGGTGCTAGATACTGAGGTCTACTCCAATACCGGCGGCCAGTCATCGAAGTCCACCCCGTTGGGTGCGGTTGCTAAATTCGCTACCGCCGGCAAGACCACCAATAAGAAAGATATGGCTTCTCAAGCTATTGCTTATGGTCACGTCTATGTTGCGCGGGTGGCGATGGGCGCTGATCCAGAGCAGACCCTGAAAGCATTCCGTGAGGCGGAAGCCTATGATGGCCCGTCGCTGATTATCGCATATGCTCACTGCATTTCCCACGGCTACAACCTACGTAAAGGATTGGAACAGCAGTACAAGGCAGTGGCTAGCGGATACTGGCCACTCATCCGGTTTAATCCAGTGCTGCGCGAGGAAGGTAAGAACCCGTTCTTGCTTGATTCGATGCGTCCACGGATTCCGCTGAGCGAATATCGCAAGTCGGAGCTGCGCTTTAAGATGTTGGCCGCCTCTGACCCTGAAGAGGCTGACCGATTGATGGCCTTGGGTCAAGAGCAGGTGACTCGCCGCTACGCTGAATATGAGGCGGCAGCGAATCGTCCACCAGAAATGTTCGCCCCTGACGCCCGTAAATTCACCACCATCGACGCTAACAAGCTTCCAAGTGAGACACCGGCTGATCCGGCTAAGAGCGGAAAATAAGGAGAACCAAAATGGCGTTTGATGCTAATGCACTTAGGGCAGCCATGGAGTCGGCTCGCCAAAAATCGACGACAGGCTCGAATACCACGGATATGGTTCTACCCCCAGAACAGGTAGACGAGCAGGCGGCACACCCACAGGTTGATTTGACTACCAAATACATGGGTTTGACGCTGCCTAGCCCGATCGTTGCTTCTGCCGGGCCACTTAGCCAAACAGTTGAGGGTATTAAGTCGTTAGAAGATGCCGGCGTTGGCGCTATCGTGATGTTTTCGCTCTTTGAAGAGCAGATTCGTCTTGAGCAGGCTAAAGCTGCCGCCGAGATGGAGATGCATGCGGAAAGTTTTGCTGAGGCTCTCAGCTATTTCCCGACCGTCCCGTCCAATGATTCTGGCTTGGTGACGAATTACCTTCGACTAGTTGAATACGGGGCAAAATCCGTAAACATTCCGCTCATCGCAAGCTTGAACTCGTCAGTAAACGGCGATTGGACGAAAACCACTAAACAGATGGCAGAGGCTGGAGCAGCAGGTATCGAATTAAATATCTACTTTGTTGCCGGTGATTTATCTCACGATGGCCGTGAAATCGAAGAACGTTATCTGGAGATCGTCCAGTCCGTTAAAGAAAGTATTTCGATTCCAGTGGCATTGAAACTATCACCATATTTCTCGAGTTTCGGCCAAATGGCTAAAGCTTTCGACATGGCTGGGGCAGATGCATTGGTGTTATTCAACCGTTGGTTGCAGCCTGATATTGACCTTAACGAGATGCGTTATATGCCTGGGTTCGATTTGAGTACCCCAGCCGAGGGTAAACTGCCGCGCACCTGGATTTCTGCGCTACGTGACGGAGTGAAATGCTCGCTTGCTGGCACTGGCGGGGTAGAAACCTATGAGGATGTCGTCAAATATATTTTGTCCGGCGCAGATGTCGTCATGACGACTGCTGCCCTGGTACGTCACGGCAGCGCCTACGCGCGTGAGCTGGTTGATGGTTTAGGCAGCTGGCTGGAGCGCAACCAGTTGACGCTGGATAAGGCTCGCGGCATGTTGGCCTCCCCACACGGCAAAGAGGCAGATCTTTATGCCCGTTCGGGTTACGTCTCTGGTCTTGAACAAGCCAAACGAGTCTACGGACGTGCCTAACTTCTAAGCTCCCTAAATTACGCCTGGCAGGGCTACCCGCGGCAGCATCTTACCTGCCAGGCGTAATGTTGCTCTACGACATAGCAACCCAAATACTAGTTATCCTTAGGCGCTACCGATAGACTCTCATAAACGCGACTGGAGGCATTAACTATGAAGGTTCTTATCACTGGCGGTGCCGGATATATCGGGTCAACTATCGCTGCTTGCTGCTCTGATAACGAGATAACCCCCGTTATTCTGGATGACTACTCCAAGGGGCTGCGCGAATTCGCGAAACCGTATCCCCACTATGAAGGTGACGTGGCTGATGTTGCTCTTCTTGAGAAAGTTTTGGCTGAGCATCCCGACATAGACGCTGTTATTCACTGTGCAGCAAAGATTGTCGTCCCGGAATCAGTGGAGATTCCGCTCGATTATTACGAGAATAATGTCGCCAAACCCATCACGTTGTTGCGCACGCTAGCCCGATTAGGCGTTCACCGTTTCATTCTCAGCTCGACGGCATCCATGTACGAGCCTGACGACGACTATATGGTTGATGAAAACTCTCAGTTAAATCCGCAAAGCCCTTACGCCACTTCGAAGTGGATGTTGGAATGCGTGCTACGCGATTTCGCCGCGACCGGAGCTATGGAGGTTATCGCCCTGCGCTATTTCAACCCGATTGGTGCTGACCCTAAAATGCGCTCTGGTCTGCAAGACCCACACCCCACTCATGCGCTAGGCAAGATGATTGAGGCTCACAATAACAATTCCGCGTTCACGGTAACTGGCGTTGAGTGGCCAACCCGTGACGGGTCTGGGCTGCGCGACTATATTCACGTCTGGGATTTAGCTCGGGCTCACGTCGATACTTTGCACGCTTTTGACAAGGTGATGAACCAGGCTGCCGCCCCCGGTTATGAGGTCATTAATCTTGGCACCGGCACCGGCACGACCGTTTTCGAATTAGCTGACGCTTTCGGAAAAGCCACCGGCAGCCCACTATCAGTAAAAACTGCTGGCCCTCGACTAGGTGACGTTGTGGGTTGCGCTTCGCGTACCGCTAAAGCAGCCAAACTCTTAGGTTGGAAAGCCGAACTGTCGATTGCTGACGGGGTGCGAGATTCGATGACTTGGGCGAAGAAACTACCCGAAGTGTTGGCCAGGGAAGCAGATAATAAAAAATAAGTTAGCTGCAACGAGTCCTTGGAGACACTAGGAATCGCTACGGTGACAAGGGTATGAAACTCGGTATGAAAAAGTAGTCTTAGCGAGGTTCTTTAAGCTCACGATGGGCACAATAGAGGCATGACTCACGCGTGGTTCGACATATCCGCCGGAGTAGCTGGCGATATGCTGCTAGGTGCTCTAATTGATGCTGGCGCTAGCGTACCCGCTATTCGCGACGTCCTAGATCGGTTGGTGCCAGGGGCCATAACCTTAGAGGCTGAGACAGTTTCTCGCTGCGGCCAGCGCGCGAGGAAAGCTAATGTGCTCATGGCTGCTGATAAGAGTAACGAACGCACTTGGGCATCGATAAAAGATCTGCTAACTAGCGCCGATATTCCTAATCAAACCCGAGATTGGTCGATAGCTGTGTTTTCGCGGCTAGCCGCTGCTGAGGCGCGCGTGCATGGCGTCCAACCTGGCGATGTGCATTTCCACGAGGTTGGTGCGTTGGATTCCATAGCCGACGTGGTAGGTGCCTGCGAGGGGCTAAGACTGCTTGGGGTTAGCTCAGTTTCGGCTAGCTCAGTAGCGTTAGGAAGTGGGCGTATCCGTGCAGCGCACGGAGATATTCCAGTACCAGCTCCAGCGGTGGCGGAATTAACGATTGGTTGGCCTTCCTCTGCCGGGCCGGCTGACCAAGCTATTACCGAAACACCACCGATGCCTCATAGTCATGAGCATGTTCATTATGAGGGTCCAACACCGGTTACTACCCCCGGCGAGCCTGGCGAATTGGCTACCCCGACAGGTTTGGCGTTCATACGCGCGCTAGCCAAGAAATGCGAGTCCTTCCCTAATTTCACTGCAACAGCTATCGGCATCGGGGCTGGCGGAAAAGATTTCTCAACCCACGCGAATGTGGTGCGCGTCGTTATCGGGGACAGCGCTGAGGGTCGAAGTGATCACGTTGTCGAGTTAGCTGCCAATATCGATGATCTGGAGCCACGCCTGTGGCCAGGGGTTATAGATAGCTTGTTACAGGCGGGCGCCTTAGATGCTTGGCTTAGCCCGGCTTTCATGAAAAAGGGACGCCCCGCCTACACCTTGTATGCTTTGACGCATCCGGACGACGCCCAGAAAGTCAGCGAAGCCATCCTGACTAGCACCACCACTTTGGGTGTGCGTGCCAGCGTGAAAACCAGAATGATTTTAGATCGCTGCTGGCAGGACGTTACCGTGGCCGGCGAAACTGTAACCGTCAAGATTGGTTCCCGCAATGGGGTGATCGTCCATGCCATGGCTGAATTCGATTCACTAGCTCAGGCAGCCGAACGTGCTGGCTTGGGGGTCACTGACGCTGCTCAACGCGCCAACGCGGCCATTGTCGCGGCTGGCTTAACACCAGGAGCAAAACTTAACCCAGACCTAGCGAGGAAACTTTGATATTCGAGAGCCTACCGATAAGTACACGTGCGAAAGTTGAGCGCGTGGCAGCCGCCTTTAACGGCTACCACAAAGTTGGCATCGCCTACTCCGGTGGAGTGGATTCCGCCGTGCTGCTAGCAGTGGCAGTGTTGACGTTAGGCTCGGACAATGCCTTAGGTCTGTTAGCGGTTTCCCCCTCTCTTGCCCGCAAAGAACGCGAACTAGCACACGGCACTGCTGCCGAAATTGGTGCTACCGTCATAGAATTTGAAACTAACGAACTTAACGACCCTAATTATCAACGAAACGGTGTTGACCGTTGTTTCTTCTGCAAGAACGAGCTATTCACAGTCATAGGTGATGACTTGGTGAAGAAATACGGCTTGGAGGCCATCGCATACGGCGAAAATGCTGACGACGCTAAAGCTAGCGATCGGCCGGGAGCGCAAGCCGCCACCAACCACAAGGTGTTGCGTCCGCTGGCTGAGGCAGGTTTGACGAAAGCTGAGGTACGCCAACTGGCTAGGGATTTTGGCTTAACAGTTGCTGATAAACCAGCCTCACCCTGTTTGGCTAGCCGTATCCCCCACAACCAGCCGGTGACCGCAGAGAAACTTCGCCAGATAGAGGCCAGCGAAGAAGTAGTGCGCCAATTCTTTAGCGATACCCGCGTCCGTCACCACGGAGAAATTGCCCGTATCGAAGTGCCGTTGGCAGAGTTTGACACCTGGGCAAAGCCTGGGGTGCGAGAAAAGGTTATTGCCGGGCTGCGCGGCGCCGGCTTCAAATATGTGACGATTGACCTTGCCGGAATGCAGTCTGGCACTTTCACCCTGCAAATTCTTTCGAGGAAACATGGCTGAACTAAAAGACGATGAAATAGCCGACTTAGATTGGCAACGCAATGCGCGTCGCGGCTACCCGGAGGCTGTTTACTGCGAGGGAAAGTCTTTAGCTCAGCTTGGTGAGATTGTTCGGCGTGTAATTTCTCGTCCTGACGTGGTAACCATCTTCACTAGGGCAGACGAGGCTCACGCCAAAGTTATTTTGGATATTGCTCCCGACGCTTTCTACGACGAAACCGCGCATTTTTTGGCTTGGCCACCTATTCGTCCAACACCTAGCGGCGAGTTAGTTGTGGTGGCTTGCGCTGGAACTTCTGACCTACCAGTAGCTCGCGAAGCTTTGTTGACTGCCCGCCATCTTGGCCGGCATGCTGAATTAGTTGTTGATGTTGGTATAGCTGGCTTGCATCGCACCTTGTCAAAGCTGGATATTTTCCGTCGCGCCGGCGTGATAGTGGTCGCTGCCGGAATGGATGGTGCCCTGCCAGGATTGATTGCTGGCCTAGTGTCCTGCCCAGTGATAGCGGTGCCAACTTCTGTGGGTTACGGGGCGTCCTTCGAGGGGGTAGCAGCTCTGCTGACCATGTTGAATGCTTGTGCGCCAGGCGTGGGCGTCGTCAATATCGACAACGGCTACGGGGCTGGCCATCTGGCCGCCCAAATCGCCGCCCCGCGCTAGAACCAGCGCAACCGTAAACTGTTGGTGACCACGAAGATTGAGCTCAATGCCATGGCACCTCCGGCGATCATGGGGTTAAGCAACCCGAGGGCGGCGATAGGGATAGCTAACACGTTGTATCCGAAAGCCCACACCAGATTTGTGATGATGGTGCGTTGAGTGCGCCGCGACAGTTTTATCGCCTGCACGGCTAACCCCAAGTCGTGACGCATCAATGTTAGGTCGCTAGCGGCGATGGCAGCGTCGGTGCCCCCGCCCATAGAAATCCCTAAATCTGCTTGTGCTAGCGCGGCAGCATCGTTTACCCCGTCACCGATCATCGCTGTCGGTCCTTGTTGTTGTAGCTCTTTTATGACAGCGAATTTGTCGCTAGGCATGGTTTCGGCTCGCACTTGCCTAACACCTACCGATTTGGCCACAATTTCGGCAGCTTCACGGTTATCACCGGTCAACATGACCGTAGCCAGCCCCATACGCTCTAATTCACGCACGGCCTGCTTGGATCCGTCAGCAACCTCGTCCGCTACCGCTATGACCCCAAGTACCCGCTGACCAGCGGCAACATAAACCAAGGACGCACCTTGAGCAGCAAAGTTTTCGGCATCAAGTCTTATCTGCTCACTGATTTCTAGGCCATCCATCAGCGCTAGATTGCCGACGACTACCTCTTGCCCGGCTACCGCGCCTTTGACGCCGCGTCCAGGAATAATAGTGATGTTATCGGCTGTGGTAGTTGCGCTAGCGGTAGCGGTTATCGCCTTGGCAATCGGGTGTTTAGAACCCTGTTCGATACTGGCAGCCAGGCCCAGCAGCTGCGCCTGAGGCATGCCACTTGCCCCAACAACCGTCATCACCCCTTTGGTTATGGTGCCAGTCTTGTCCATGACGATAATTTTGATTTTCCGTGCCGCCTCCAAAGCTTGTGGCCCGCGTATTAATACCCCCATTTTTGAACCGGCCAGCGACCCTGCTAATAACGCGGTTGGGGTGGCTAGCCCTAGGGCGCACGGGCAAGAAATTATCAGCACCGACACCCCGGCGGTGACCGCCATATTCATTCCTGCCCCGCTGGTCAGCCAAACCACGAATGTCACCAGCGCCAACACAATAACTATCGGGACGAAAACTGCCGATATCTTGTCGGCTAGATCTTGGGTTTGCGACTTGCCGGTTTGAGCAAGTTCTACTAAGTGAGCGATTTGGGCTATTTGAGTATCTGCCCCCACTGCTGTGGCACGCAAAACGAGCAACCCGTTAGCGTTGATGCCGCCACCAAAAACGCGTGATCCTGGCCCCACTTCAACGGGCATAGATTCGCCAGTAATCACGGAGTTATCTACGCTAGATTGCCCTGAAACTACTACCGCGTCAGTGCCGATTTTCTCGCCAGCCGCCACAACGAATTCATCGTCAACATTCAAGGCTTCAATCGGGATGACGACTGGGGTACCGTCCTTAATGACGGTGACAGTTTTCGCCCCCACTTCAAGTAGAGCTTTCAATGCAGCGCTGGCGTCTTGACGCGACTTTGCCTCGATGAGGCGCCCAACCAAAATAAAGATGATAATGGCCGCTGAGGCCTCAAAATAGATGCCAGCCTCAGCGTGATCGCTGGTTAATGACCAATGCCAGGTGTGACGGTAACCGACATAACCTGCACCACCAAATAGTAGGGCATAGACCGAGAATAGATAGGATGCCAAAGTCCCCATCGAAATCAGCGTGTCCATGGTTGTGGCTAGGTGTTTTAGGTTAACTATCGCTGAGCGATGGAAACCAGCACCGCACCAAAATACCACCGGGGTAGCTAGCACAAGCCCGACCCATTGCCAGGCGGGGAATTGCAAGGCCGGAATCATCGAAATCACTACTAGCGGAGCACCAAAGATGACGGCGAAAATAAGCTTTCTACGTATCTTAGCCACGCGATCAATAGGCGGCTTTTCGGGGTTGGGCAAATTAGCGTCGTAGCCGGTATTGCGGATTACCTCGATGAGATCTGCCGAGCTGATCCCCGAGCCGGCCACCGCATGAGCACGCTGGGTGGCATAGTTCACGCTGGCTTGGACGCCGTCCAGCTTATTCAGTTTCTTTTGAATCCGCGCCGCACAAGAGGCACAGGTCATGCCCTGAACCTCTAAATCGATTACTTGATAATCAGCAGACATTGGGAACGCTAGGCCGGCACTACGGTGTAATCCCCGGCTTCTGCGACGGCAGCCTTAATCTCGTCTATGGTTAACGGCTGTTGCGAATAGACCGTCATTTTGCCATCGGCTAGCTCTACTTCAACCTTTTCGACGCCAGCTAAATCTGATACCTCTTCGGTCACCGCCTTGACACAGTGACCACAAGTCATTCCTGAAATTCGGTAGTTAGAAATCATCTCTTCACCTCATAGCCAAGGATACTGTCTTTAATCAAAAACCCTAGTGCCCCAATTCGAGAAGTTTTCCACAGGTGGATGAAAAACGCTTCCTTATACACCAGCAAAGAGCAAGTGCCCAACCCGTCCACAGCCAAGAGAAACGCTGAGGAAAATTTTTTAACACAACCAAAATAAGCAGTTAAATAGCTAGTCGGACGCCATTTATTGCGCCTATGTGACTCTTATGAACCGACCTTTCAAAAAGTTATCCACGCCCCACCGGCGTGTCGTCCACTGTTTTCCACAATCACCAACACCGCCTGTGGATAACCCATTTGCGCGATAGTCACCGGAGCACTAATCTGTTCTTCCACGCTCTAGCTTCTGCCTAATTTCAAGGAGAGGGGACGAAGTGTTTGACGAGCCACCACCAGACACGTCTTATCCAGAAGGATCCGAAGATCCACTGGCACGCACTCCTCCCCAAGATGTCGCTGCTGAACAAAATGTATTGGGCGCCATGCTGCTTTCCAAGGACGCCATCGCTGACGTCCTAGAGATAATAAAAGCCGAGGATTTCTACCGGCCCAATCATGAGCTTATTTTCAACGCAATACTTGACCTATTCGGACGTGGCGAGCCGGCGGACGCCGTGATGGTAGCTGCCGAGCTTGACCGGCGCGGACAGCTCGAAAAAGTCGGTGGGCGCGTCTATATTGCGGATTTAGTCGGCTTAGTCTCGGTTGCCGCCAACGCCGAATACTATGCTCGAATCGTTCGAGACAAGGCAGTACTTAGACGCTTAGTTGATGCGTCCGTAAAAATTTCTCAACTAGGTTACGACGGCACCGGCGAGGTTGATGACCTTGTTGACGAGGCTCAACAAACTATTTACTCCATCACCGAACGCAACAGCGCCCAAGATTATGTGCCGATCGGCGAATTGCTGCAATCGACTTTCGACGAAATCGAAGCCGCGAAGTCGAATATGACCGGAGTCAAGACCGGATTCAGTGATTTAGACGATTTAACAAACGGTTTACACGCTGGCCAGATGGTGATCGTGGCTGCCAGGCCATCGATGGGCAAATCAACCTTAGCTTTAGACTTCGCTCGTCAAGCCGCTATAAAAAACAATTTAGCTACGGCTTTCTTCAGTTTGGAGATGAGTAAGACAGAGATTGTCATGCGTCTACTCTCAGCTGAATGCACGGTGAAACTTAATCACATCCGAAACGGTGGCATGACCGAAAATGATTGGGACAGGCTGAAATCTAAAGTCACAGATATCACTACTGCCCCACTGTTCATCGACGACTCTCCAAACCTGACCATGATGGAAATTCGCGCCAAAGCCAGGAGACTAAAACAACACCACCAGTTAAAGCTGATGATTGTCGACTATATGCAGTTGATGACTTCCGGACGCCGCGTAGAATCCAGGCAGCTTGAAGTGTCAGAGTTTTCTCGTCAAATAAAACTGTTGGCCAAAGAGCTTGACATCCCCATCGTGGCATTAAGCCAGTTGAATAGAAGCCCAGAGATGCGGCAAGACAAGAAACCAATGCTTGCTGATTTAAGAGAATCTGGCTCCCTGGAACAAGACGCCGACATCGTCATCTTGCTTAACCGCCCAGACTTTTATGAGACTGACTCCAAGCGTGCCGGTGAAGCCGACCTAATAGTGGCCAAGAATCGTAATGGCCCCACCCGCACGATAGTCACCGTTTTCCAAGGACACTACAGCCGATTCACCAATCTATCGACTGGGTAAAACACCTACCCAGGCTCTAATTCTTTAGGCTAGCGGCCATGCGATCAAAAATTGCCCGCAATACTGGACGCGCCGTAGCGAAGCACAGCCTGATGTGGCCTTTGCCCGCATCCCCACACTCACGCCCGTCCGTTAATGCAACGCCGTGATCGAGGAAATGCTGACGCGGGTCAGCTAGGTTCAATCCGCGCACGTCCAACCAGGCCAAGTAGGTAGCTTCGGCAGGAATCATCTTTACGCCCGGCAATTTTGATTCCACTAGCTCAGTTACTAAGTCGCGGTTGCCACGCAAATAATCGACAACCTGACCTAGCCATTCCTTGCCCTCGCGATAGGCCGCCAAAGTGGCCACCATACCAACCGGCGAAGATTCATGAACTAGCCCGTGGCCACGACTTTCAAACCAATGCTGTTGGGCGTCATTAGTTACGATTAGCTGCGCGCATTTCAGCCCGGCGATATTAAAAGATTTTGACGCCGCGACGGCGGTCACCGTGTGGTTTGCGGCGGCTGGCGAGGTAGCAGCATAACTGGTGTGTTTGCCATCCAAAACTAGCGGGGCATGAATTTCATCACTAAAGACTAGGCCATCGTGACGGTCAACAATCCGAGTTATTTCCGCCATTTCGTCAGGGGTCACAACCTTGCCAATCGGATTGTGCGGGTTACACAGTACCAACACCACCCCGCCGTCAGTGAAAGCCTCATCGAGAGCAGCAAAATCAAATTCCCAGCCAGTTTCGGTACGAATCATTGGCACTTGAATAATGCCACGCCCACAAGTGGCGGGAATATCAACGAATGGCATGTAGCACGGCGTGGGAACAATGACCTTGCCTGGGCGTGCAAGATAGGACAGCGTCATGGTCAAGCCAGTTAACACATCCGGCAGCCAGTGGACGCGCTCAGGCGCCACCTGCCAATCGAAGCGGTCAGCTAACCATTCGACGGTGGCGGTTTTAAGCTCTTCCCGCAACCACACCGGCGCATAGCCGGTCTGCTCTTTGGACAGATAGTCCATGACTGCAGAACGCACCGCCGGGGCTAAACCGAAATCCATTTCAGCCACCCACGCCCCGTATGCGCCGGGGAAGGCCGTCCATTTAAGGCTGCCAGCAGCAACTAGATCGGCTGGGGTGCGCGCCTCCACGTCTGCAACGAAGTGGTTTGAATTCATTTCCGCCTCCATCACTGTGCGCCTAGCCCACGCTGGTGTGCTATGGACCAGGTGTGTAGCGCAATAGCTGCCGCAGCTCCCGCATTCAATGAACGTGTGGAGCCGTACTGCGTTATGGCTACCAGTTTTTCACAATTTGCCACCATAGCGTCGGTTAGCCCTGGCCCTTCAGAACCAAAAACGAGCATACAGCGTGCCGGCAGTTCAGTTGTCTCTAAGGAAACACTGCCAGGAAGGTTGTCTACCCCAATCATTGTCAGATCGTTTTCGCGACAGAAAGCTACTAACGCAGCTTCGTCGGGTTGGTGATAGACGTGCAGGTAACGGTCAGTGACCATGGCTCCGCGTCGATTCCAGCGGCGCCGTCCAACCACATGCACACCGGACGCACTGAAGGCATTCGCAGTGCGCACCATCGAGCCAATATTAAAATCGTGCGTCCAATTTTGGATAGCAACATGTAGACAAGCTGGCGCCCACAACTGACGACGCGCGTCTAGATCGGCGACGATGGCATCCATCTTCCAATACCGATAGCAGTCAACTACATTTCGGGTATCGCCGTTAGCTAGCAGCTCGGGGTCTAAGCGATCGTCACTAGGCCAAGGTTTAGGGTGTGGCCCTACCCCCACTTTTGGTGCTGTTGGATCTTCGAATTCAGCCATTTAATTACTGGCCACCCGTTGGCGGATTTTGATCGAGATTATCTGGCTGACGGTAGGTATTAGGGTACGGGTCAGCTTGTGTAAGCGGCTGGTTAAGACCTGGTTGCCGCAGTTCGCCCTCATTGTACCTAGGTAGCTGGCCAGCATCGCTATCCCCGTCCGTGACGACATGATCTTGGACGGAACGGTTACCAAAATCGACGGTTGGGGCTTGGCGCGCCTGGGGGGTTGAGGTGGCGAAATAGCCTGCCGGGCTAAACCCACCCATCGACGCGATGAAACTTTGAGGGAAAGACTGAATTTTAGTGTTATAGCTACCTACCACAGCGTTGTAGTAGCGTCGCCCATTGGCAATCCGATCCTCAGTAGCGGATAGCTCACTGGCTAATTGCCTAAAGCCTGCGTCGGCTTTCAACTCAGGATAGGCCTCTGCGGTAGCGACTATTTGGTGCAGCGCTTGGGTAAGCCCTGTTTCAGCCTCGATGCGCCCTTGGGACGGCGCCCCCGCGCCTTGAGACGCGGCACCATAGGCTTGATTACGTAGCCGAATAACATTCTCTAAAGTTTTCGTCTCGTGGCTGGCATAGCCTTTAACGGTTTCGACGAGGTTAGGGATCAATTCATATCGACGGTTTAATTCCACATCAATCTGACGCCAGGACTCTTGCACTTTATTGCGTAATTTCACCAATTGGTTGTAAACGCCAATAGCCCAAGCCCCGATTAACACCACGACGGCGACGATCACGATGAGGGCGATAATCAGTGCACCCATTCCAGCTCTCCGCTTCTCCATAATCCGGCATTAGCTAGCGCTAATACCGTTAAAAATAATTATTTAGATGGCCAGTTCATCCAAACCAAAAGCATAGCGGTAGTCCAGACCAGCCTCTCTAATGCGTTGGCTAGCGCCAGTGTCTCGATCTACGACAACAGCTACTGCCACTGGCTCCGCACCGGCCTGACGCAAAGCTTCGACGGCGGTTAACGCAGAACCACCCGTGGTTGAGGTGTCCTCAACCACTAAGACTTTGCGTCCAGCAACGTCTGGGCCTTCAATACGTCGTTGAGTGCCATGCGATTTCGCTTCTTTGCGTACCACGAATGCGTCCAGGTGGCGTCCGGTGGCATGAGCGGCCAGCATCACCGAGAACGCCACCGGATCAGCGCCCATCGTCAGCCCGCCCACTGCGTCAAAGTCCAAGTCAGACACTAAATCAAGCATCACCTTGCCAACTAGCGGGCCAGCTTCACCGTCTAGGGTCACCCGTCGCATATCGACGTAATAGTCGGCTTCGCGTCCGCTGGCTAGGGTGAATTTGCCGCGAATAATGGCTTTAGTGTTTATCGCTGACAATAGGGTTTCTCGGCTGTTGTCCATAGCAAAAGCGTAATGGTGTTGGATAGGTGATGCCAGCTCAATCACTTTCAGCAACGAATTTAGCGAATGCTACTGACCGATCCCTGGTGGGTAGCAGATCTTGGCTGGTGGTTAGGGTTAGCATTTTCGCGTTAGCGACTTTTCCAGAATCGCCAGGCACCGCATCTAAGACCCAATCGTCGCTAACATCGACACTCAATTCTGCTGGCGCAACCTCAACCTCATAGGTGTACGTTGATGCGCAGGTGGCTAGAGTGATTTGGTCACCCTCGGCCAAGTCCAGCAAATCGTGGAACGGTTGACCGTTAGTTAGCCGATACCCAGCTATGGCCAGGTTGCCGTTTTCACCGGGTTTGGCGCTA